>JBBRDT010000003.1:0-91158 GCA_038203635.1 Solirubrobacterales bacterium | reverse complement strand
ACCGGCCGCAAGTCCGGCCTGACCAGCGACGAGCGCACGCGCCTGCGCGAGCTCGAGCGCGAGAACCGAAGGCTCCGCGAGGAGCGCGAGATCCTCAGAAAAGCCGAGCGGCCTTCTTCGCGGGCGAGACCGGGCGGAGGTAGGCGAGGTGCATCGCTTCATCCGCGCGGAGAGGGCCAATCATGCGGTCGCCACGCTTTGCAGGGTGCTCGAGGTATCGCGCGCCGGGTTCTACGCCGCCGAGCGCAGGACACCCTGCCAACGCAGGCTCGAGAACGACGAGCTCGGAGATGCGATCCGTGAGATCCACCGCGACTCGCGCGAGACCTACGGCGCGCCGCGCGTGCACGCGATGCTGCGCCGGCGCGGGATCTGCGTTTCGCGCAAGCGCGTTGCTCGCCTGATGCGCGAA
The DNA here is from genome assembly GCA_038203635.1 of Solirubrobacterales bacterium. Lineage (GTDB taxonomy): Bacteria > Actinomycetota > Thermoleophilia > Solirubrobacterales > JBBDJG01 > DASRIA01. The sequence goes on along the minus strand of JBBRDT010000003.1, from coordinate 90,746 downwards.
GCGCGCATCTCGGGCCTGATCAAGCGCCGCCGCGGCAAGACCACGATCCGCGTGCCCGGCGTCGCGACCGCGCCCGACCTGGTGCGGCGGGAGTGGAGCCCGACCGCGCCGAACTGCCTGTGGGTCGCCGACATCACCTACGTGCGCACCTGGGAGGGCTGGCTCTACTTGGCGGCGGTGCTCGACTGCCACTCGCGGCGCTGCGTGGGCTGGTCGCTTCAAGACCACCTGCGTGCGGAGCTTGTCGTCGATGCGGTGCAGATGGCGATCGCGCGCCGTCGACCGGGCCCGGGGCTGGTGCACCACTCCGACCACGGATCGCAGTACGTGTCGCTTGCGATGGGCGAGCACCTGCGCGAGGCCGGCATCGACGTCTCGATGGGCTCGAAGGGCTCGGCGCTCGACAACGCTGTTGCCGAGTCGTTCTTCTCGACCCTTAAGCGCGAACTCGTGAACCGCTACTCGTGGCCTACCAAGGCCGACGCGAGAGTCGCCGTCTTCGAGTGGATCGAGGTCTTCTACAACCGCGTCAGGCTGCACACGACGCTCGGGAACTCCAGCCCGGAGGAGTATGAGAATCTCTCCCAATCAGGAAAGGAAGTAGCTTCGCTGTCCTAACGGAAACGTGTCCACAGAAACGGGTCAGGTCCAGACATTCCTCTCTCCCACATCTATCCCACCTACGACTGGGCCGCCGACCACGGATATCACAACGCGGCGACATGGATCGAGCAAGCAGCGCTCGATGCGGGACGCTAGACAGCGGATGGACGATGCAAGCCAAAACTGCCCCTTCTGCGCGATTGCTCGTGGCGAAGACCCGTCCGTCGAGAACGTATGTGAGGGGAACCAATGGGTGGCCTTCTTCCCTCCCGAGCCGGCGACGCCAGGCCACACGCTGATAATCCCCAGAGTCCATGTTCCAGATCTCTGGTCGGTAGACGCGGAGCTTGCCGCCGACCTTATGGGGGCGGTCATCCACGTCGGGGATGCGGTCAGGAAGGCCGTCGCCCCCGAGGGCATGAACTTGATTTCCTCTGCCGGAGGAGCGGCCGAGCAGAACGTCTTCCATCTTCACCTGCACGTCGTTCCGCGCTGGGAAGGCGATGAGCTCCATATCTGGCCCCCAAAGAAGCCGATGCAGAAGCAGCTGAAGGAGAACTTGGCCGACGCTGTTCGCAAGGCCTGCTTGGAGCAGTAGGAGGCGGACGCCTCAAGAGCGACAGATGACGAATGCGACCACGAGTGCAATGAGGATCACGGCGCCGTAGAACAAGATCAGCGTCTCTCGCCAGAACGTCCTGAAGCGCGATGAAACATCTTCCTTCGACTTGTCTAGCCGTGCGTCGGCCTTGACTTGATTGACATACGGCTTACTAGTCGCGCCCATGAAGAAGGGCTTCTCCTCGCCCTTGGCCACCCGAGCGAAGAGGTGGCGAAAGAGCCGTTCGTTTCGCAGAAAGGAGGTGTCTAGAAGCCAAAACAGCAACGTTGGCACGACGCTTGCCGCGGCCAGCTCCCATTGGTCTCGATCGACGGCAAAGGCTACGAACGCGCCTGTGACCGTGATCGCCCAGCCCTTGATCAAGAATGCATTGCTGCCAAGGCGAGCGACGACGCCCTGGATCATCTCCAGATGCTTGACCTGTTGGTCATGGAGGTCGCCATACTCGGTCATAAGACCGAACGCTACACGTCAGAGTGCTCGCCGGCGCGGGACGTCAAGCACCGCTACTAGGTTTTCATGGCCCCAGCGGTAAAGACGACCAGCGTTAGGCACGCGAGGCGGTGAGGATCGGTCTCTGTATGCAACGATTTGCCGGATAGGGACTGGCGGTTCAGCGGCGCGAGCCATGGCGATTTCTGCAAGTACGCCTTGGGCACGATGGGCTGGGACCCGACAACCACCAACACGATATCCGACCGGCTAATTCTCTGCCGGGCTTCGGTTCTCCAGAGTCGTTGCGGCGCTGCCTCTTTCATGGACCAATTCTCAATCTGGAAGCGAGTGTTGCCACGCAGCTGCCCGCCCAACAAGGCTTCCGACCTTCAATCACGCGAGCAGTTTTTTGAGGTTGTCCCAGTTCCACCGATACGTTCGGCCTCCACCCGGAACAGCCCAGTCCTCGGATCCATCCTTGTAGCCAACGATTTGGAAGCGCTCCCTATCCAGTTCGAGGGCCATGGCAACCTCTTTCAGTACTCCTGGCGCATGGACCGTATTGGGGCCGAGCATGACAACGAACTTGTCTGCCCGCGTGATGGCGGCCCGAGCCCTCTCCTCCCACTCTTTCTCCGGAGCTGACTCCTTCAGGGAGTGATCCGACACTTCGAAGGGGGAGTCCGGCAGGGTTCGCCTGACCGATGATGAACTCTTTCAATGTCTTGTCGTTGTCGTAGTCGAAAGCAACGAACACTTTTGTCTTAGCCATCGTCACCTTTCTTATGGCCTACCGATTTTGCGACGCCCTGAGCTGGTGAATCGTTTGGGGTGGGAGAATGGTTGAGCCTTACACTTGGTCCGCTATGTGGTCCATAATGTGGCGGAACAGCGCTGGGTACGTCCTATTCACAGCGAGCTCCCCAGCGAGTTGATCTGGACCGGGATAGTCGAGCAGACTTGCCGCATCCCCCGGTTGTCTAACGGGGTAAAGCGAGCGGTTGGGGAAGAGATCTCGAAAGAGGTCGAATTCCCGTTGTATCCCTTCCATACCGCCAATGAGCACAGCTGCAACCGGGTTGGTTGCCTCGAGCATCTGCCTACGGAGAAGGGCCAGGCTCTTGTCCCATCGCCCTGGTTGAGGCGCCTCACCAGAAGCAGCTTCAGTCCAGAGGAGCTCGCCGATCCCATGCTCTGCAAGCTCGTAGGTCGCGCGCGGTAGAACATCATCAAAGAGCCGTGATTGGTAGACGATCACCGACGGCTCCTTCTCTCGGACACTCGGAAACTCGTTCGCGACGTACAAGAGTAGCGGTGCCACCGTTGGATGCGCAGCTGTCACGAGAGATGCGCCGGTCGTGAGCGCAGCGCGTGCGAAAGCGACAACGGCATCCGTGATCGCAAGCGGATCAAAGGAACCGGACCACCGCTCGGCGCTCGGAATACTGGCGGACAAAAAGACCCGTTGCCCGTCGAGCCGTCTGTCTTGGCTCACCATCTCCTTGAAACTAAGGCCGAACGTACGGTGGTCTGACCCTTCGCTGCGCGTCACCAGTAGCCGCCAATCCCGTTCTCGGGGACAAGCGCAAGGCTACGCTCCCCCGTCGCCCAGGTGAGGAGGTCCCGCCGTTCGTCTGTAAGCCGGCGAGCCGCGTGAACCACTACGCCCTTCCGACCGGCGCCGAGGATGGTCTCGGCTGCGCGATCGACTCCGAATAGGTCGTCGGCAGTTGGCAGGCGAGTCGCGACCCCGACGACTTCGCGACCTGATGGCTCATCGCCAACGAGTAGCCTCCAACCGACGAGGCCAACGACGGGACGACCGGCAGCGCGTGCAGCATCCGCGACGCTGCTAACAAGACTGCGCCGCCGACGTACAAGGCCAGCTGCATGAGCTTGCTCCACTTCGGCCACAACCCGCGCGAGGGCCGCCGGCGTCAAGACTTCGTAGCCACCGTCATCTATCAGGTCGGCAGCCTCGAGTTGCACGCGTGGCAGGCCGCTCGTACCTGGAAGCTCCGGCACCTTGCCCGGCCATCTCACGATCGCAATGCCCATGGCGTGGCTAAGTGCGTATTCGACCTCGTAGAACACCCAGTGGGATTCCGCCGCGAGGGGGGACTCAAGAAGAAGCAGAAAGGCGAATTCCTCGAGCCCGTCGGCAATCCTGTCCTGCACATTCGCACCAGGCCGTATGGCGAACCGGTCGATGCGGCCGGAATCGCGCTCGTCCCAGATCGTCATGGAGCTGCTCCGCCATCAACAAGCCGTCTTGGCGCCGGTGACTGATGAACACCTGCCGACTCCGTTCCTCTATTCCCAACTCCTCAAGAACGAATCGCGCCAGCTGGTGGCTCGGCTCCGGATCCTGCCAAAACCAAGCGTTGTATGAGCCCAACGAAGATGGAAGCTCCGCATCGACGCGGTTCGGAGCGGACGCGACAGGCAGAACGACGCGGTCCGCCTCTAGCGCGACCCGCACTGCCGCGAGGCAGTCGTCGTCTCCAGCCGCGTCCTCGCTCCCCATGAAGACGACAATTGAAGGCTCATCCCCCGGCGGGTTTGGACCGACCACGATCTGTATCACTAGATGAAGGCCATGAGCTCGTAGCAACTCTTCCAACGTTCGCGCGAGCATCTCGGGCCGGTCATCGGGCGAAGTCGCGATCACTTGAACCGTGTATCGAGCTCTGTCAGACACGAGACCGCTAGCCAGACCCTACGTTGTCGGGTTCAGGATAGGAGGCAGCCAACCCGAAGGGACTCCCCTCCGAGTCCTTGCAGATCGCCCACCGCTCGCCGGGGTGGACGATGCTGCCGCCCAGTTCCTCGACCCGCTCGAGCGCCCGCGGCAGATCCTCCACGCTGAAGTAAGGCAGCGAGAACGAGTCACCGGGACCGCGGCCGCGTTCGTGCACTCCGACGGGAGGCGCCGTCGAACGGGACTGCCAGCCACTCCCCTCTCCCTCCGCCCGCTGCTCCAACTCGACGTCGAGCAAGCCGCCCCAGAAGCGGAGGGCCCGCTCGGGGTCATCGGCGGGGAACTCGATCAGTGCCAGCGGCCGCGCCTCGCTCATCACGCCCGAGGATCTCACAACGCGGCAGCTACGTCACCGACTCGCTCGCTCCAACCTCCTCGATCGCCGCCTGACTGCGCGCGTCGCCGCGGCCGCGGAGCAGCAGCGTCGCTCCGGTGCCGCTCTAGCGTCGCGGCGAGCGCAGCGGCAGCCCGAGCGTCGAAGCGTCGCCCATGCGCAGGACGCCGCCCGCCGAGGTGGGATAGGGCTTGTAGGAGGCCTCGTTCCCAGCCATCACCCAGGCGCGCACCCGATGGCCCGCCGGAATCCGGATGCTGCCGTCGACGCGTACCTGCCGCTCCAGTCCGGGCTGAGCGCCGCGGAGTCCCTGAACGCCTCGGCTGAACAACGTGAGGTTCCCGGAAGGGGCCTCGTCGAACAGCTCGAGCACCAGCTGCGAGTCGGTGGCCGCGGGTGTCCAACTCAGATTCACGAACGGCGCGCCGCTCAGCTCTTTCTCCGCGGAGAACGGGGCCGTGCGGAAGCTCGCGATGAAGCCGGGCAGGCTCGTGGCCGGCACGGACGACAGCGGCGACGTGCCGAGTGGCGTTCCCGAGAGCGCAGCCGCTGCGACCGGATCGTTGCGCTCATCCTCTGTGAGCGGCGAGAGGTACGTCACCCCGCTGCTCGCGGAGCCCTGCGTCGCGCTGCCGTCGGCGCCGAGGCGATACGTCGCATCCGCGACCTTCGCCGGCGGCCAGCTGTCCGCGGTCTGCCGGCGCCACGCGCCGGGCGGGTACGCGTACGAGTTGCCAGGAACCGCGATCGTGGGATCCCGCGTCCAGTAGACGACGTTCGGTCCGGGGAGCGCCTTTCGCTGCATGACCGCATCGAGGAAGCGGCGCTGCGTGTCGAGCTTGTCCTGCTCGACCGACTGGTCCGCGGCGGGCGCGGCGTGGCCGCCCATCGACAGATAGAGGCGATGCTGCGCGCGGCTCGGCGCGCGGCGCCACATCGAGATCGCCATGTCGGGCGCGAAGAGGCCGTCATCGAATGCCTGTGCCCATGGCCAGGGCAGCCCGAGGCGCTCCGGCTGACAGCCGACCGAGCGCCAGGCAAGGTCCTGCTTCATCGTGCTCGTCGCCGTGTCGTGCGTCGATCGGTCGCAGAGGTCCCCGGACCCGTAGAGCTGAGGCGCATCCGCGGCCGCGGTGGCGATCCACTTGTCGACGACGGGCGCGATCCTTCCCGTCGTGGAGCCGCCGAGGTAGGTCCCGATCAGGCCCACCCCGAACGAGAGCTTCAGCACGTTGTTTGGCACGAGCGCCTGGAAGACGAGGTCGGGCGTGTTCCCAGGCTCGAGGGCGCGGAACGAGATCCCGTAAGGATCGACCGACGCGTCGTTGCTCCACACCTGGCCGAGGTTCGTGTGCAGGCCGCCCTGCGAATACCCGGCCAGAGCGATCCGCGCGCGGTCGATGTGGAAGTCCGGATGGGCCGGACTAGCGCGGCCGCCGATCCCGAGCGCCCACGCGGTCACGTCGAAGAGGTCGCGGATCTCGGCCGGCCCCGCGACCGTCGTCTGCCCGCCGGAGTTTCCGTGACCGCGGGCCGAGTAGCTGAGCACCACATACCCGCCGTCGGCGAAGCTGCGTGCGTGCGCCGCGTCGTAGGGGTTGTCCTTGGTCGAGCCGCCGCCGTGGAATATCTCGAGCAGCGGGAAGCCGGCGCGCGGCGGCGTGCCGTCGGGAACGTACAAGTCGGTGTCCAGGCTGACCGGCGCTCCCAGCGTGTCCGGCGTTGTCACCGGGACGCTGTAGGAGCTGACGCCGGACGCAGCGTCCGACTGCGCGGGAACGCCGGCGAGCAGCGCGCCGGCGATGGCACCAATCACCAGCGGCCGCAGCTTCTCGCGAACCCGACGCATCAACGAGCTACCTCCGTGATCAATAAGACCTGCGCGCCCTGGCTCTGCGGGATGCGAACGTCGATCCCGGCCTGAAGCTCCTCGGACGTAACGGTCCCAACCACCGCACCATCTGGCGCCGACGTCAGCGTGAACGACCGCCCCGCCGGCACGTTCTCCAGCGCGATCCGCCGCGACTCCTCCCCGGACCCCTGCCGGAACGCCAGCAACGCGCCCTTCCCCGCCTCCGGGTTCCACGCCTGCAGGGCGGTCCAGCCCCGCTCCAGCGGATCGCCCAGCAGCGGATAAACCACACCGCCCAGCTCCCCACGGTGCGCCTTGTAGAACGCGGTCCAAACACCCACACGATCAACAACCGCGTCCGGCAGCGTGCGCGGGTCGTGGAAGAACGTGATGTGCGACAAGAGCGCGGCCGCCATCAGCGTGTCCACGGACTGGCCGGCGAAGTCCTCGTTCGCGAGCGCGTTCTGCCCGAGCGAGAACGACGGGATCCACGGGCTGAGGTTCCACAGGTTGTGCAGCATGTGTGCGACGTCCGGCCCGCCGTTCTGGAACCACGACGGCCCGCGCGTGACCGACTCGAACGGGAACAGGCGGTAGTCGTTCGTCTCGTCGATCTCGAACGTCACGTCCGGGTGGTCGGCGCGCAGCCGGTCGAGCATCGACACGAACGCGTCGTGGAACTCGTACATGTCGCGCGCGCCGTCCGGGCCCTCGAGGCAGTCGAGCCAGACCAGGAAGTCGAACTTGAAGTAGCGCGTTCCCCAGGCCTCGATCGCCTCGCGGATCCGAGCCTCGACGTGCGGCAGCGCGGCCGGTCCCCAGGGACCGAGCCCGGCCTCGTTCGAGCCGCCGTCGGGGTCGGCCCGGTTCGCCGCGACGAGCGCGTCGCCCACCGGCCGGCACTCCCACTCCGGGTGCTGCGCGAACGTCTCCGACGACGGGTTGAAGAACGTGGGGCTCATCCACAGGCCGAGCTTCATCGGCGCGATCGCGTCGCGCACCGCGCTGAACGTCGCATCCGGGAACCGCGGCTTGAACTTCGAGTCCGGGCTGCCGTCCCAGCGCGGCTCGGGGAACTGCGGCGAGTCGGGCTGCCAGTCGCCGGAGCGCGCCTGCCAGCCGTCGTCGAGGATGAACGTGTCGATGCCCATGCGCCGCGCGATCGGTGCGATCTGCTGAACGGTCGCGTAGTCCATGTCGTCCTTGGCGCCGGTCGAGATCACGTTGCCGTCCACGCCGTTGGAGTTGAACGCGACCGCGTGCTCGTACGGCAGCACGAGATGCTTGACCAGATACTTGTGGAACTGCCACGGCTCGTCGCCCTCGTACTGGCCGAAGCCGGTGAACACCGCGGGCAGCGCGAACGGCTCGCCCGGCCGCACGACTCGCACCCGCGCCGGGCCGTCGCCCGGGTTCTCGACGTGGCCCTGCTCCTCGAACGGCCCGAGGCTCAGCACGTCGCGGGTGAAGTCCACGACGGCGCTGCCGGCAAGACCGTCAAAGGCCACCCGCGAGGAGGGCAGGTCGTTGCGCTCCATGACCATGAACGCGCTGCGCTCGCCGTCGGCCAGCGAGATCCATTCGCCGTTGCCCGCCAGCGGCTCCCCCGCACCGGCCGTGTGTGACTCGCGCCAGGTGCCCGGGTGCGGATCGCCGACCGTGAAGGGCGGGCCCGCATAACCGGGCTCGCGCCAGTCCGCTCCGGCGCGGAAGGCATGGATCGTCGGAGTAATCGCCCCAGGCGGCGCCGCCTCGTCGAGCGTCGCGCGCGACAGCACCAGCGGCGCGGCCGACTCGATCACCGTCTGGGTGCGAAAGCCCGCCACGCCGGGATATGCCTCCGCGATCCGCGTCACCACAACGCCGGGGAGCTTCAGCGGCGCTGCCAGCCGCATCGACACGCGCAGGCCGCGCCGCGCGAGCTTCGTGACGCTCACCGACCCGACCGAGAACGCCTCGCTGCCCAGCGTTACCCCCGCGACCGACAACTCGAAGTCACGCGATCCGGTGCTCCAGCGCCGACCGCCGGCGCGACGATCCACGAGGGACTCCGTCCGGAACGGGGCCCGTGTCCAGCGGCGGCTGCCCTGCGTGTTGCTCAACTCGACCCAGGTCGGCTGGACCCGCGCCAGGACCGGGCCGTCGCTGTAGACCTCTGCGTGCGCAGCGGGCGCGGCGCCGAGGGCGAGCAACGCGCCGGCGATTGCGACCAGACGTTTCAGCGCTAGCCTCCGCTTGGCGCCGCGGCGTCCGCCCCGTGCGACTTCAGCAGGTCGTTGGCGAACAGCGCACACGGCTGGTACTGGTCCCGGTACTGCGTGCCGCCACCCGCCGTCTCACCCGCACCACGCAGCAGCGAGCACGTCACGCGGTCGCCCATCGTGTGGGACACATTGAAGAAGTAGTTGTCGTTGTCGATCGGCGAGACCTCGTCACCTTCGTAGTTGAAGAACGAGCGCCGCACCGGCTCCGGATACGACTGGTACGGAGCGATCAGGTAGCCGAGCTGATCGCCGGCGAGCCCGGCGGTCATGTGGCCCCGCGCACCGACGAGCTCGGCGACCTTCAACGCGATCTGCGGATACATCTCCCCCGGCCCGGCCGACAGCAGCACGTCGCCGATCCGCGCGGTCGCCGTGACCGTGCCGAGCACGTTGCCGGTCAGCCATGGCGCCGACATCGAGCGGGTCAGGGGCGCGCCGATGGCGCCACCCACGTACTGGAGCCCGAGGATCGGCGCGTTCGTCCCGGGATCCTGGACCAGGTACGACCGCGCAGACACGACCGGGTCACCGCCCAGCGGCTGCGCATTCGCCACCGCGTCCGCGGCCCGGTCGACCACCCGCCCCGCGTAGTCGTCGAGCTTGCAGAGGTTCTGTGCGTCCTCGCCGACGGCGGTCGGGTCCGTGCACCCGCGGTCGCCCGGCTGCGTGCGCCCGAGCGTCCCGACCACGGTCACGGCCTTGCCGCCAAAGCGCTGCTCCAGCAGCGGGTTCGCGGCCTGGACCCAGTCACCCGAAACCTTCGTGTTCGACGAGCCGAGCACGGTCGTGTGCGCGGAGAAGTTCAGCAGCGTGACGAACGGCTTGTCGTTGGCGTCGCGCGCCTGCAGCACGCGCACGTCGGAGTCGACGACCTTGTTGGCCTCGTCGTAGTCGAACTGGTTCGACAGCAGGTCGCGGCCCGGCGCCGTGCCGTAGTAGAGCTTGCCCGGGGCCATGGAGGCGTAGGCCTCCACGATCGCGTCGACGGTCTGCTGCGCGACGTAGCGCAGGTACTCATCGGGCACCCCGCCCCACACGCCGAGCGCGTCCGGCCCGGAGTGGCTGTGGTCGCTCTGGATCACGACGTCCTCCGCGCGCAGCGTGCCGGCCGTGCGCTGCTCAACCTGCTTGCGCATGTCGAGCAGCCCGTAGGGCCCGTTCTTCATGGCGACGAACCAGCCCTGCGCCTCGATGTCGGCGATCGCGAACGAGGAGTCGCCGTCGGACACGGCGAAGGCGCGCACCTTCAGCCCCTTGCCGAGGATGCCCGTGGCCGGACGGCCGGCAAGCACCGGGCTGCCGCCACCGATGCCGTACCCGCCGAGATAGACCGGCTTGCGGGCGAACTTGCCGTCTGGGGCCGGGTTGATGGAGCGCTTTGCCGCGCCCACCAGATACGGCTGCTGCGAAGTCGTCTGTGCCGCCGCGAACTGCGGGCAGGCCACCAAGCCCAGGACCGTAGCCGCCATCACGAGCTTCCCCAATAGGTTCCCCACTTCATCCCCTCCGACGCAGAGTTGCTGAACGACCCTTCATTACCCGGAGGGGGTCCGGCACAAACCGCTTCGCGCGGCCGGGGCTCAGCGAGTAAGGCCGATGACCTCCGCAGTCCCCGTGGCGCTGGCGTGCCCGGGGTGGGGTGCGCCGCCGAGCGCATAGAGGGAGCGGCCCACCGCGGCCACGGCGATCCCGTGCCTGGGGGTGCGCATCCGCGGGGCGCTGGACCAGGCCTTGCGGGCGATGTCGTAGGACTCCACAGCGCCCAGTGCGCGCGTGGAGGTCTCACCGCCGACGGCGAACAGATGGCCGCCCACGATCGCGGCCCCGAGCCCGCCTCGGGCGGTCGGCATGTCGGGGAGTTGCTGCCAGCGATCGGCGTTGGGGTCGTAGCGCTCGAGCGCCGCGGAGTTCTTGTCGGGCGACAGCGCGCGGCCGCCGACCACGTAGACGTAGTGCCCGTCCGAGACCGCTGCGGTGTGCTCGCGCGGAGTCGGGATGCTCGCTGCGCTCGTCCAATGCTTGCCGTCGAAGACCTCGGTGGTGTCGACCAGCTTCCCGCCGGCCTGGCCGCCCGTGACCACGATCCGATCACCGACCACGGCGGCCGCCCCCGCCACGCGCGGCCGGCTCAGGGAGGGCAGCTGCGTCCAGCGTCCGTCGCGCAGCGCGAACACGCGGTTGGATTCCCGCGCGCTTTGATCGGAGCCCTCGGGGATCCAGCCGCCGATCACGACGACCTCCTCCTTGTAGGTCACGACCATCTCGTGGTGCAGCCGCACCGGCAGAGAGGGAGCGCTCTTCCAGCCGTTGATCACGGGGTCGTAGCCCTCGACTCGCCGTGAGGCGATCGAGCCGGCGCCGAGTCCGCCCACCACCCAGATCGTGCCGTCCAGCACCGCGCCCGCCATGTTCTGGCGCGCTGTCGGCATCGGAGGCAGGCGGCGCCACGCGCCGCCGGCGTTACCTGCGCCGGCGCGACCAGCAGGCACCAAGCTGGTGACCTCCGCAGTCCTCACTGCGCTGGCGTGCCCGGGGTGCGGGGCGCCGCCGAGCGCAAAGAGCGAGTGGCCAATCGTGGCCACGACCAGCCCGTGCCTGGCGGTGCGCATCGGCGGGGCGCTGGACCAGGCCTTGCGCGCGACGTTGTAGGACTCGACCGCGCCCAACGCGCGCGTCGGGCTCTCGCCGCCGACGGCGAACAGGTGGCCGTCCGCGGCGCCGACGCCGAGCCCGCCCCGGGCGGTCGGCATGTCGGGCAGGCGCTGCCAGCGATCGGTGGCCGGGTCGTAGCGCTCGAGCGCCGCGGAGTTCTTGTCGGGCGACAGCGCGCGTCCGCCGACCACGTAGACGTAGTCGCCGTCGGAGACCGCTGCGGTGTGCTCGCGCGGGGTCGGGATGTTCGCCGCGCTGCTCCACTGCTTGCCGTCGAACACCTCCGTGGTGTCGATCAGCTTGCCGGCGGCCTGGCCGCCGGCGACGACGATCCGATCGCCGACCACCGCCGCCGCGCCCGCGACGCGCGGGCGGCGCAGCGAGGGCAGCTGCGCCCACTTGCCGTCGCGCAGCGCAAACACGCGATCGGACTCCACGGCGCTTTGATCCGAGCCCTCGGGAATCCAGCCGCCCATCACGACGAGCTCGCCCTTGTAGGTCACGACCATCTCGTGGTGCAGCCGCACCGGCAGGTTGGGAGCGGCCTTCCAGGCGTTGATCACGGGGTCGTAGCCCTCGACTCGCCGTGAGCCGGTGGAGCCGTCGCCGAGTCCGCCCACCACCCAGACCGTCCCGTCCAGCACCGTGCCCGCCATGTTCTGGCGCGCCGTCGGCATGGCCGGCAGCGTGCGCCATGTCGAGGCAGCCCGCAAGGGAGGCGACGACGCGGGAGTGGCGCGGTCGCTCCCCTTCTTGTCCGATCCGGTCAAGGACACAACCGCGACGAGGGCGCCGATCAGGAGCAGCACCCCGGCGCCGCCGAGCAGAACTCGCCGGCCGGGGCGGCCCGGCCACAGCCGGGCAGGTGGCAATCCCGAGGGCGGCTTATCGCGCGCAGGAGGAGCCGCGCCCGCTGCTGCCTGCGCCGCACGGCCGAGCTCGCCCGCCGAGGCGTAGCGCTCGGCGGGATCCTTGGCCATCGCCCGCTGCACGACCTCGTCGAACGCCGCCGGAATGTCCGGCGAGTACTCGCGCACCGACGGGGGCGGCGTGTACATGTGGGCCCACAGCGTTGCCAGCTCGTTCTCCCGCTTGTATGGGGACCGGCCGGTCAACGCCTCGAAGAGGACGCAGCCAAGGGAGTAGACGTCGGTTCGCGGACTCACGGCCGCGCCTTCGATCTGCTCCGGGGCCGTGTAGTCCACCGTGCCCACCCACTGGCCCGCTCGCGTCAACCCGCTGACCGAGCTGGCGTGCTTCGTGAGGCCGAAGTCGCTCAGGTAAACGTGGTCCTGTCCGGTGATCAGGATGTTGGCGGGCTTCACGTCGCGATGGATCAGGTCCCGCTCGTGGGCAGCATCGAGGGCGTTCCCGGTCTGGTAGACGAGGCGCGCAGCATGAGCAGGCTCGGGCGGCCCGCCGTCGATCGTCTCGCGGAGGTTCGTCCCTTCCACCCAGCGCATGGCGATATAGAGGACTCCGTCCTCGTCGCCCGCCTCGTATACCGGGATGACGTTCGGGTGATCGATGGAGGCGGCGATCATCCATTCGCGCCGGAACCGATCTCGAAATGAGGCGTCGCGGGCGAACACCGGAGCCACGAGCTTCAGCGCCACCGTGCGCGTGAGCCCAACCTGGATCGCGCGGTAGACAACGCCCATGCCCCCGCGCGCGGCTATCGCTTCGATTCGGTAGCCCGCGAACTCAGAGCCGATCGCCAGCTCTGCTGTTGCGTGGTGGCCCGTCATGGCAGGTCCCCTTCGCCGCTGAGCGCCCGCAGGGCACTCTCCTTGTCGCCGAAGATTCGCAGCCGGAACGGCGCCTCGCCACGCATGGTCCAGACGTGCGCGATATTGCCCACGACTATGGCCCCGCTGCCCTTGCCGCGCACGCGCTGGTGCAGGCTGACGACGATCTGATCCCCGGCGTCGATGAACTCCTGAGGCTCGAGGCGAAGCGCGTCGAACGCCTCCATATAAGAGTCGAACAGCTCCTTGATCCCCTCTTTGCCGTAACGAGTCTCCGCCCGGTCCGGCGAGCTTTGGCGGTCGCGGAGCTGAACCTCGGGGGCAAGCCGCTCCAGGAACGCCTCGACGCCACCCTCGTTGAATGCCCGGTAAGCGTCACGGAGGATCTCAGCGTCTTCGTCGAACACCCCGGAAACGCTACCCGACCGGAGGGCCCGGCCGGGCGGCAGGTAACCTCGGCGCGATGCGACTCGTCACCTTCCGTGACAGCCCTCGCTCAACGCGCGTGGGAATCCTCGAGAACGAGCAGGTCCACGGGCTCGCCGCCGAGACCATGATCGAGTGGCTCAACGGCGAGGGCCGGGTGCGCACGGGCACGATCCACCCGCTCAAGGACGTCCACCTCCTCGCCCCCGTTCCGACCCCGCCCTCCTTCCGCGACTTCTTCGCCTACGAGGAGCACGTCGCAAAGGGCTTTGAGCTGCGCGGCGCCGAGATCCCCGCGGCCTGGTTCGAGCAGCCGATCTTCTACTTCTCGAATCCAGCCAGCATCCGCGGCCCCGGCGACGACGTCGCGCGCCCCACCGGCTGCAAGCTGCTCGACTTCGAGCTCGAGATCGCGGCGGTGATGGGACCCGACAACGAGATCGCCGGCTTCACGCTCCTCAACGACTGGAGCGCGCGTGACCTCCAGATCAAGGAGATGACGGTCGGACTCGGACCGGCCAAGGGCAAGGACTTCGCCACCAGCCTCGGCCCGATGCTCGTCACTCCCGACGAGCTGCCCTACGAAGACGGGCGCCTGCACCTCGAGGCGACCGTCATCCTCAACGGCAACGAGCTGACGCGCAGCGACGCCTCGAAGCAGCACCACACCTGGCCGGAAATCGTCGAGCACGCCGCGCGCGACACGCAACTGCGTCCCGGCGACGTGATCGGATCCGGCACGCTCGGCAAAGGGTGCCTGCTGGAGCTTGGCCCGCTGGAGGGTGACCGCTGGCTCGAACCCGGCGACCTCGTCGCGCTCGACGCCCCCGGGCTAGGGACGCTCGCGAACCCCGTCGTCTAACGAAGGAGGAGAAAGCGGCGCCGCGGCCGGCGGCTGAGTGCGGCACTGCGGAGGACTACGCAGCAACGTCGCGGCCAAGCCCGGTTCGCGGAACGACCCGCGCTGCCTAGGGTTCGTCCATGAGCGTCGTCCAGAGCGAGTCATCTCAGGACCACAGCGAGCCCCGCTACGCGACGCTGGTCGCGGGCTTCGACGGCAGCGAGCGGGCGCGCGACGGTCTCGCGTTCGCGGGCATGCTCGCGGACACCACGGGAGCGGAGCTCCTGGTCGCGGCGGTCGTGCCACACGAGTTTCCATACGTCCCCGGAACACCGCGGCGCGAGGAGGCGATGCGCGAGGAGGCGGAGGACATGCTTGCCCGCGCCGTGCCCGAGCGCGAGCGCGTCGTCACGCAGGTCGTAGGCGCCCGCTCGGCCGCGCAGGGCCTGCACGAGCTGGCGGAGTCGGCACGGGCCGACGCGCTGGTGGTGGGCTCGAGCCATCGCGGCCCGGTCGGCCGTGTGCTGGCCGGGTCGGTCGCCGAACGGCTGCTCTACGGCGCGCCGTGCCCGGTGGCCGTGGCCCCGGCCGGATTCGCCGAGCGCTCCGAGCCCCGCTTGAGAGTGATCGGCTGCGGGTTAGACGGGTCCGACGAGTCCCGGCTCGCACTGCGACACGCAGAGTTCCTGGCGCGCGCTGCGGGAGCCTCCCTGCGGCTGCTCGCCGTGCATGAGTCGGAGATGATCTTCGGGATCGACGCTGTCCCGGCGGGCTTCGACCCGGCCGAGATCGCGCGTGACGCGCGTAAGCGGCTCGAACAGGAGCTGCAGGATGCCGCGGCGTCGGTCGCGCCGGGCGTCGAGGTGCAGCACTTTGTGCTGGACGGCACGGCGCACTCCGCCCTGGCATCCGCTGCGGAGAACGGCATCGACCTGCTCGTGGTCGGCTCGCGCCAGTACGGCCCCGTGCGGCGCGTGCTGCTCAGCGGCGTCTCGTCGGCGCTGGTCCGCTCGAGCCCCGCCAGCGTGCTCGTCGTCCCGCGCGCGGATCACGGGGAAGGTGAATGACGTGCGGGGATGACTCCCGGTGACGGAGCCGGATCGCATCAGCGCTCCACCTCCGCACTCACGCGCTCCGAGTCGGCGGCCGTAGGTTCCTCCTCCAGGCCGCGCGGCGTCACGAGCACGGGGCAGGGTGCGACGCGCAAGAGCCGCGCCGACGCGCTGCCCAGCAGCACGCGCCGCACGGGGCCCCACCCCCGCGAGCCGACGGCCAGCAGATCGACTCCATATTCGACCGCCTTGCGGATCGCCTCGACCGGTTCGCCCTCCACCACTAGGGTCGCGGCTTGCGCGCCCGGCGGCAGGGTCGCCACAGCTTCGTCGACCGCGCGCTCCATCATCTCGCGGCGAGCGCGGATGATCTCTGCGTAGGTGTCGCCTGCCGGGACGTTCACGAAGGCGGGGAACACGAGCGGCTCCACGGCGGCGATCAGGCGCAGCGTCGCACCGGCGGCCACCGCCAGCTCGGCGGCCTGGCGCAACGCGATCTTGGACTCCGGGGACCCGTCGAAGGCGACCCCGATTCTGTCGAGCGTGGTCACGCGCCCGCCGAACCCGCGCGGGGCGACGGCGACGGCGCAGGGAGCGCCCTCGATCAGCCGCCCGGCGATGGAGCCCGTCAGCACACGGCCGACCCGCCCGTGATGGCTGGAGCCCAGCACGATCAGGTCCGCGTGCTCGGTCTCCGCCAGCTCGTGGAGCCCGCGCGGCACCGACGTGCTCACTTGCATGCGGGCCTCGACCTCCTGCTCGGGCGCGATCTCCTGCCGGAGCTGCTCCAGCATCTGCTCCGCCTCGTCCCGTGCGCGGACGAATCCCTCGCGCGAGATCCACGGCCCGTCCGCGGCGATGATCCGCGACACGACCCGGGCCAGCAGCAGGCGAGCGCCCATCACACGGGCGAGCAGCCGGGCCAGCGCAAGACCGTCGGAGGAAAGCGCGTGTCCCTCGTAACCGGCTATCACGGTACGGCCCGCGGTCATCGCCGGTCGCCTCCAGCGTCTCTCGAGCCGGACCGCTGCCCATCGAGTTTCTGCCGCCGTCCTCGGCCCAAGAAGTGTGTGCCCGTCCGTGCACGCGCACCGTTGTCCTTGCCCGTGGCGACGCCCTCGGCCCGCAGCGCGCGCTGCACGTCCGTGATCGACAGCAGGCCGCGCGGCCGGCCGGACTGGTCGACGACCACGGCGCGCCCGGTGCGCGCGAACGCGGGGCGGCCGAGGACCGCGGCAGCATCCTCGTCCTCGTGGACGAGCAGTCCCGGGTCGCGGTTCGCGATGTCCGCCATGCGGACGGTCGAGCGGTGGGTCGGCGAGATGGCGGTCACCCTGCCGAGGGACACGAGGCCGATCGGCCGGCCAGACAGGTCCGAAACGGGGAAAGCCGTGTAGCCGTAGGGAACGAAGTAGTCGCGGACGGCCTCCTCGACCGTCAGCCCGCCCGGGATGACGACAGCGGGATGGGAGATCAGCTGGCCCGCCCGGCGCCCCTCGAAGGCCGCCTGGATCTGGACCTGCTGGAGCTCACCCCGCGCGGCCAGCAGGAGGAAGAGACCGATCAGGCCGAGCCAGATACCGCCGGTGAAGCCGGCGGCCAGGCCCAACACCGCAAGCGCGATGAAGCCATAGGCGAACACGCGCCCGATCGCCGCCGCCGCAAACGTCGCGCGGACCTTGTCCCCCATGCGCGACCACAGCACAGCGCGCGCCACGCGTCCCCCGTCGAGCGGGAATGCGGGAAGCATGTTGAACGCAACGATGATGAGGTTGATCGCCGCTTGGTATTCGAGCAGGGCCTCCACTGCGGTCAGCCGCGTGCCGGAGATCAACAGTGCCAACGCGCCGCAGACCAGCGCGATGCCCACGCTGACCGCGGGCCCCGCCAGCGCGAAACGCAGCTCCTCGCGCGGGCGCCGCGCACCATTCTTCATCACGGCGACGCCCCCGAGCAGCCACAGGTCGATCTCGTCGATCTGCACGCCGTAGCGCCGCGCGACCAGGGAATGGCCCAGCTCGTGCAGCACGATGCTCGTGAACAGCAGGAGCGCACTCGCGAGACCGAGCGCGTACGCGGCCAAGGGCGCGATCCCGTGGATCTGGTCCGGGAACCAAGTCGCCCCCAGACTCCAGGTGATCAGCGCGACGACGAGGAACCACAGCGGGTGGACCCCGATCGGTATCCCTGCCAGCCGCCCGACTTTGATGCTCCCTGGCATGGGCCGAATTTATCCGGTGCCCAACGGCGCGTCGTCGGCATTCTTCCGCCAGGCCGCCAGGGGAAAACTACGTACCAGCGCCGTGGCTCGAGTGAGTCAGCGACCCGAGCTCGCGGAGCGGATCTGTCTGACCACCCATTCTCCGACCTCGGGGCGCTCGTCCAGCAGCGGCAGATAGATCTCCTCCTCCTTCTCGAAGTGCAGCACGATCAGCGCGTGCAGCCCGTACAGGAGCTCCTGCAGGCGTGTCAGGTCCGCACGGTCGGCCTCCGCGAGCGCGTCGATCATCCTCCTGATCGCAACGTGATCGCGCGACATCGTCGCGGTCGCCGCGTTGTTGCCGAGCACCTTCCCCACGGCTGCGTACAGCACCTGCTCCTCCCATTCCGCATGCGGCACCAGTGTCTCGCGCAGGAACTGGAGGATGCGGCCGACCAGTGCATCGCGCTCCTCGGGCGCGAGGTCAACGACCTCACCGCCGGCGGCCCGGATCTGGTCCACGTGCGCAAGCAGATGACGATGCTCGTCACGCAACGCCTCGTGCACCTCTTGCCCGTTCTCAGCCACGACGCTCCTTCCGTTGGTTTTGGCGTGAGGATCATCGAGCGCCGGGACCGCCGGTTCATCGTGGACAAGCCCGCGTTCGATCCGTAGGGGCCACGGATCCGGGAGCCGGGGAAACCGCGGTGCGCGTGCGACCGGCCTTCGACTAGCGTGCGGCCACAGGATTCACAAGAGAGGGAGGGACGCAGGATGCCTCAAGCTCGACGTTCCACCAGTAAGAAGAAAGCTCGACGTTCCGCCAGCAAGAAGACCTCGCAGCCGCGCGCACTCGGCCGCCTCGAGAAGTCGATCGACGCCGCGCAGGGTGCGCTCAAGGACCTTCGCACCGAGCTGGGGCGCGGTGGCCGCGACCTCTTGAAGGACCTCGAAAAAACGCTCGGCGACTCGCGCAAGAGACTACGAAGCCTGAGCAAGACGGTCACCAAGGACTTCGAGAAGCTGCAGAAGGCGGCCACTCCCAGGCGAGCGAAGAAGACTGCTCGGAAGCGCACGGGTGCCCGGAAGGCAACGACGAAGAAGGCCAGGTCGCGCGCGACCAAGAGGTAGGCCTCGATCCCCGACGCGCGCACGGCGTCCTCGCGATACTTGCCCGTGCGCACGAGGATCCCCGTGAGGCCGGCGGCCTGCGCGCCAGCCCAGCGGCAAGAAGGCGATCTTCCGGCCGCCGATCCGCACCGGCGCGCAGGCTTCCTTCTGCACCGCGCACGTGTTCCAGCAGATTCCCGGACAGAACCGCATCTTCATGGGCTGGTACTCGCAGAGGACGCAGGTGATCGACTTCACCGAGCACCCGGACGGTGCGATCACCACGAAGCAGATCGGCTGGTTCCTGCCGACGGACGCAAACACATGGGTGTCGCACGTGTTCAAGTACCAGGCGAACCCGAACGGCACGTTCACGTACTGGGGCGCGACCGGCGACTTCAACTTCGAGAGAGCAGCCGCAGCGCGATCGATATCTGGAAGGTGACGCTGCCGGCGCCACCGGCGCCTGCCGGGGGGCCCTTATATAGAGATACGGTCCCCCCGTGGACCGCGCCGCCCTCGCCGATTGGATCGCCGCCTACGAGCACGCCTGGCGCACGCCGGGCACCAGCACGTTGGATCAGCTCTTCACCGCTGACGCGACCTACAGCCCCGGCCCGTTCGAGCCCCCGGCACGCGGGCTGGACGAGATCGCCCATTTCTGGGAGGGCGAGCGCGACGGGCCCGACGAGCCCTTCCGCATGACGAGCCAGGTGGTCGCGGTGGACGGAGACATAGGCGTCTCGCGCGTGGAGGTCTGGTACGACGGTCCGCCGGCACACCATTACCGGGACCTGTGGATCGTGCGGCTCGACGACTCGGGGCGCTGCGCGCACTTCGAGGAATGGCCGTTCTGGCCGGAGCTCGGCACGCACGCCCCCGCCCACTGACGTTCTCTGCCCAAGTTGCCCGTTTTAGCGCGGGCAGCATTGCTACACTCGCGCCCGACAGGCCGGGCAGCATGTTCCGGCGCAAGTAAGTGCAGGTTGGCGCAGTCGTATGCCTTTAGTGAGCAGCCTCCGCGTAGCCAGCACATGTACCTGGAGGCAATAAATGCCCACCGGAACCGTTAAGTGGTTCAACGCCGACAAGGGGTTTGGTTTCATCACCCCCGAGGACGGCGGTAAGGATCTGTTCGTCCACCACACCGGCATCGACGAGGAGGGCTACCGCTCTCTCGACGAGGGAATGAAGGTGTCGTACGAGACGACGAGCAGCGACAAAGGTCCGAAGGCCGTTTCGGTCAAGCGGGCCTAGCGCTCAAAGATCTTCGGTGCGAAGGCCCGCCCATTCCGGGCGGGCCTTCGTTCTTTTACCCCCATGCAACCCAGACGCACAAGACGCCCCGGCCTCCTGCGATTCGGACGAGCCAAGCTCCCCGAAGACGTGGCCGCGTCACTCGACGCCCGCGTCTCACACCTGGAGGCGATGATCGAAGGGCTCCAGGACGCGGTACACCGCGAGACCTTGCGCACACACCGTGAGCTCGAGGAGATTCACAAGCAGCTCGACCCGGCGGCGCTCTCGCGTGCGATCAGCAGGGACGCGCGCGAGCGCGGGCTCTAGCCCACGTCGTGCCGATCCTCGCCGAACACGTCCAGCGCTACCTGCAGGACCTGCGACCCGCCCGCTCGCCGGTGATGGCCGAGATGGAGCAGTTCGCCGAGCGCGAGCACGTACCGATCGTGCACTGGGAGACCGGGCGGTTCCTCGCCACCCTGGTGCGCGCGACCGACCCGGCGCTGGTGCTCGAGGTCGGCACCGCGATCGGCTACTCCACCCTGCACATGGCGCAGGAGCTCGGCCGCGGCAAGATCGTCACGATCGAGCGCGATCCCGATCGCGTGAAGCAGGCGTCCGAATACTTGAAGAGAGGCGGCGTCGCGGACCGCGTCGAGATCGTCGAGGACGATGCGATGCAGGCGATCGATCGACTCCCCGGCCCGTTCGACATCATCTTCCTGGACGCGACGAAGACCGAGTACCCACGCTACCTGGAGCTCGCCGAGCCGAAGGCGGCCGAGCGCGCGGTGCTGGTCGTCGACAACATGCTCATGTCGGGCGACGTCGCGCTCGAAGACGACGCCGAGGCGTTCTGGTCGCCGGAGAACCTCGCGAGCGCGCGCGCGTTCAACGAGGAGCTGGTTTCCTCGGAGCGCTGGCTGGGCGCGGTGCTGCCGATCGGCGACGGCGTCGTGTTCGCGGCACGCCGTTAGCCGCCAGCGACCCGACCGCGCCGACCATCGTGTCGACAGCCTGGTCGTGGCGTTTCACCGGTCATTAACTGAATAGCCGTTTATCAGGTCCAGGGATCGGGCATCCCCTTCCTCAAGGTGCGTCGGATTCTGGGGATGATCGCGTTGGGGATCGCGCTGCTGGTGGCATCGGCAGCGCAGCCGGCTGCCGCGCAGACCACCCCGCTGCTCGGGTCCCTGCACGAGCACTCCGGATACTCGGACGGCTGGCCGGGATCGCGCCCGCAGACCTACTTCGAATCGGGCAAGGGGTTCGGCCTCGACTTCATGGGCGGGTCCGAGCACTCCGACAACGCGGACCTCCCGATCGTCGCGAGCGACTACTGCATCGACCCGCTCGTCGCGCCGACATGCGCGCTCGCCGACCCGGTCAACCCGCTCGACTCGTTTCGCAAGTGGGACGCGACGCTGGAGCAGGCGCACGCCGCCTCCACTCCCACCTTCACGGCATTCCGGGGCTTCGAATGGACCTCGGACCGCTTCGGCCACATCAACGTCTACTTCTCGAAGCACGACGCGAACGCCAAGGGCGACGGCGGCTACGCGACGATGGACAGCTTCTTCTCGTGGCTCAACCGGGCGCCGACCGTGGGCGGCGGCGGGGACGGGCTCGCGACCTTCAACCATCCGGGCGCGAAGTCGCTGCATGACAGCGACCCGGGCTTCAACTGGAACGACTTCGCCTACGTGCCCGCCGCGGACGATCGCATGGTCGGGATCGAGACCTTCAACGATCACGACGACTACGCCGGGCCGGGCAAGGGCGGCGGCTACCCCGAGGGCGCGTACGCGCGCGCGCTCGACAAGGGCTGGCACGTCGGCGCGATCGGCGCCGAGGACCTCGGTCACAAGCGCACCGACGACTGGGGCGGGCCCGGCAGGGCGAAGACCGTGATCCTCGCCAACGGCCGGTCCGAGTGGTCGATCAAGGCGGCGATGCAGGCGCGGCGCTTCTACGCGGTTCGCACGCCCGGCGTGCGCCTGACCTTCGCGGTCGACGGGCGCCCGATGGGAGCTCGCATCTCGCCCACCGAGGGACATGAGCTGACGGTGAAGGCGAGCGTCAACGACCCCACGGCCAAGCTCGAACTGGTCACGAGCTTCGGCGAGGTCGTGGCAACCGGGACCAAGAAGCTCTCCGCGAAACCGCACGCCACGTCGTCCGAGCGCTGGTACTTCGTACGGGCCACGCGCGGCGGCGAGCCGATCGCCTACTCGAGCCCGGTGTGGGTGACCACGCGCCCCGCTGCCGGGCCCGACGGCGGCGAGTGGCTCGCGGGCGACCTGCACGTCCACACCTGCTACTCGCACGACGCCTATTGCCCGCCGAACGACGACAACACCGGGCCGGACGAGTTCTACACGCTCGGTCTCTCACCGGGCGCGCGCTTCCTCGAGGCGAGCGTCCGCGGCCTCGACTACCTCGCGATCACCGATCACAACGACCTGCGCTCGGCGGCGGACCCGAACTTCGGCAGCAACGGCGTGATCGGCATCCCGGCCTACGAGAACTCGCTCCACGGTCACGCGCAGATGCTGCGCGCCTCCCGCATCTACGACAACGGCGACAGCTCGGCGGCCGCTGTGAACGCGGCTGCCAATGCGCTGCGCGCCAACGGCGGCGTCTTCCAGATCAACCATCCGTCGGGCGACATCGAGCAGCGCTTCGACAACTGCTCCGACACGGCGGCGTTGGACTGGGAGTACGGATACGACGTGCGCCCGGACACCATCGAGGTGTGGAACGTGACGAGCTCGATCCAGTTCGCCGAGACCTACTGGGAGTGCTGGCTGCAGCGCGGCAATCACGTGGGCGCGACCGGCGGCAGCGACTCGCACTGGCTGTCGACCGTGGCCGTGCAGGGCGTCGGCAATCCCACCACCTGGGTGTTCGCGCGCGACCGGACCCGTGCCGGGATCGCCGAGGCGATCGCCGCGGGTCGCACGTCGATCTCGCGCCTGACCCCGAGCCAGGACGGCGCGCCGCTGCAACTCGAGGCCGACGGCGACGGCAACGGCGCCTTCGAGTCGGGCGTCGGGGACACGGTGCCGCCGGGCACGCGGATGCGCGTGATCGCGAACGGAGTCCCGGGCGGCGGCAGGCGGCATCGTGCGCGTGCGCGCGAACGGCGAGACCCTGCTGGAGCAGCCGCTCACCCCGGGCGAGCCTTTGGAGTTCACGGCTCCCGACAGCGGCGGCTGGGTGCGCGCGTCGCTCCTGCTCCCCGAGGCCGAGGCCGCGAAGCAAGCCCCGGGCTGCGAGCCCAACGGCCTCTTCGCCAGCACGTGTGCCTACGACCAAGCGGTCGCCGGGCTCACCTCGCCGGTTTACCTCGGGCCCTGACTAAGCTACGGGGCATGTGTCGAAACATTCGCACCCTCCACAACTTCGATCCGGCCGCAACGGACGAAGAGATACGCGCATCCGCGCTGCAGTACGTGCGCAAGGTCAGCGGGACGACGAAGCCCTCACAGGCCAACGAAGAGGCCTTCGCTCGCGCCGTTGACCGGATCGCGCACGTGACCGCGCACCTGCTCGATGAGCTGGTCACGACCGCCCCGCCGAAGGACCGCGAGGTCGAGGCGGCCAAGCGGCGTGAGCGGTCCGCGCAGCGTTACGCAGCCTGAGCCGTAGGATTCGGCCGTGGCCGACCCCGTCCTCTACGAGACTCAGGATCGCGTCGCGACGCTGACGCTCAACCGGCCCGACCGCCTCAACACGATCGTGCCGGAGATGATGGAGGCGTTCGACGCCGCGATGAAGCGCGCGCTCGACGACTCGAACGTGCGCGTCGTGCGGCTGCGCGGTGCCGGCCGCTCCTTCTGCGCCGGCTACGACATCGACTGGGGCGCGGACCTGATGGGCAAGGAGCCGAGCCCGTGGGACCCGATCCGCGACTACCAGCTGATGTCGGGCTACGTCACGAGCTACATGTCGCTGTGGCGCTCGCCCAAGCCGGTGATCGCGCAGGTGCACGGCTTCTGCGTCGGCGGCGGCACCGACTTCGCGCTTTGCTCGGACCTGATCGTGTGCGCCGAGGACTGCCGCATCGGCTACCCGCCCGCGCGCGTGTGGGGCTCGCCGACGACCGCGATGTGGATGTACCGGATCGGCCTCGAGCGCACGAAGCGGCTGCTGCTCACCGGCGACCCCGTCGACGGCCGCAGGGCGGTCGACTGGGGGCTCGCATCGGAGACGGTGCCCGAGGCCGACCTCGACGAGACGGCGCTCAACCTCGCGCAGCGCGTCGCGCAGCTGCCGCTCAACCAGCTCCACATGATGAAGCTGCTCGTGAACCAGACCTACGAGCAGATGGGCCTGCACACGACGCAGCTGATCGGCACGCTGCTCGACGGGTCGGCCCGCCACACCCCCGAGGGGGCCGAGTTCACGCGCAAGGCGATGGAGGACCTCGGCCGCACGATCATGGAGCGCGACGCTCCGTTCGGCGACTACGGGCAGGAGCGGCGCTAGTCGCGCAACCCCTCGAGCAGGTCCACGACGACCTTCTCGACCTCTTTGCGCACGGGCCCGGGGTGCTCGGCCGTTGCGACCAGCGTCGCGCCCTCGATCAGCGCCGCGAGGACGACGTGCGCGGTCGTCTTCAGGTCCCGGCGCCTGATTTCTCCCGCATCCATCGCCGCGCCCAGCGACGCCTCGGCCAGGCCGAGTCCCAGCCGGGACGCGACCTCGCGCCAGCCCTCCCATCCGAGCACGGCGCGGCTCTGCATGATGCCGATGCGCCGCAGCTCGATCGACGTCTCCGCTTCGCGCAGGTAGGCCTTGCCGGCGAGCACCATCGCCTCGAAGGGCCCGGCCGCTGAGACCGCTGCCTGGGCGATGCGCTCGACGACTCTCGTCTCGCTCGCCTCGTACACCGCGCGGAACAGGTCGATCTTTCCGGGGAAGTGGTGATAGAACGCACCCCGGCTGACGCCGGCCCGCCGCAGGATCTCATCCGTGCTGACGTCCGCGTAGTCCTGCTCGACGAACAGCTGCGTGGCGGCTGCCATGAGCGCGTCCCGGGCGCCTTCATCCGGTCGTCCCCTTCTGCGGGTCTTGACTTCCGTTGCCACCTGGCGTACTTTAACCGACAGTCAGTCGGTAAATCACGAGGAGGCACGATGGAGCTGTTCGCAATCCGCCGGCGCAACGAATGGAAGACCCCGCAGGACCTGCAGGAGACCGCCGCCCGTTCGAAGGAGATCGGCGACGGCGAGATGTCGGACCAGGTGCGCTGGATCCGCTCCTACGTCCTGGACGACGGCGACTCCCTCGGCACCCTCTGCATCTACGAGGCCGTCAGCGCCGATGCCCTGCGCGACCACGCCGACCGCGTCGGCATGCCCGCCCACGAGATCAGCCCCGTCGTCGACACGGTGATCGTGCGGCCCGACCCGGAGCCGGCTGCCGCAACCGCCTGAGCTAGACCTCGAGACCCTGCCGCGCCGCGCGCGTGAGCCCGGCCACGACCAGGTCGTAGCTGTCCTCGAGCATGTCGATCACGAGCTGGTCTTCGAGCGACCCGTCGAGCGTGATCGTGTTCCAGTGGCGCTTGTTGAGGTGGTAGCCGGGCGCGACGGCGGGATAGCTGATGCGCAGCTGCGCGGCCAGCTCGGGGTCGCACTTCACGCTCACGCGCAGCGGGCGTGCGCGCAGGTTGCTGAGCGCGAACACCTTCCCCGCCACCTTGAACACCGACGTCTGCGGGTTGAAGGGGAACTCCTCCGTCACCCCCCGGCGCCCGAGACACCAGCGGCGCAGCCGGGCAGCCGTCACTGCGCCACCGCCACCACGCGAGCGCCCGTGGCCCGCACGAGCTCCGCCGGGGTCACCGGGCCGAACACCGCGCGCGGTGTTCTTCCGCGACGCGTCGCATGCTCGCGTTCATGGGCCGGAGCCTAGAGCCAGAGCCGAAAAATGAAAAAGAGGCCCGGCGATCCCTGCCGGGCCTCCTTGCTACTTACCTCGGCCGGCCACGACAGTAACTAGAGAGTTGGGAGGTGATAGTCGACCCATTGCTCGCGCACGGCGCCCACGCGCTCGTAGAGCCGCTGCGCAACCGTGTTGGACGGCGCTGTCTGCCACGCGAGCTTGCCGGCCTTGCGTTCGCGCGCGAATCGCAGGCACTCGTCGATCAGCGCGGCGCCCAGACCACGGCCGCGCGCCGCCGGCGAGACGAACAGGTCGTTCATGACCGCCAGCCGGCCCGCGTCGAGCGTTTCCCATGTCATGTAGACGGTCGCAAAGCCGAGCGCCTCGCCTTCATCGGTGCGCGCGATGAACTGCACGCCCTCCTGCGAGCGCTCGATCAGCATGCGGGCAATTCCGAGCATGCGCTCGTCGTCCGGCGGCACCGCGTAGAACTCGGCGTACGCCCGCATCAGCGGGAGCAGGTCGCCGATGTCGCCCTCGCGGACGACGTCGATATTCAATCGTCGAGCTTCGGCGTGCGCCAGTCGGCGTGCAGCCGGTGCAGCAGGTCGTCGGCCAGCCCTGCGGCCGGCACCCGCGTCTGCTCGAGCGAGTCGCGGTCGCGCAGCGTGACCGTGTCGTCCTCCATCGTCTGGCCGTCGATCGTGATGCCCCACGGCGTGCCGATCTCGTCCTGGCGGCGGTAGCGCTTGCCGATCGAGCCGCCCGCATCGAACTCCGCGGGCATCACGCGCCGCAGCTCCTCGTAGATCGCGCGCGCCTTCTCGGGCATGCCCTCCTTGGAAACGAGCGGCAGGACGGCCACTTTCACCGGCGCCAGCCGGGGATGAAGTCGCAGCAGCGTGCGCTTGCGGCCCGCCACCTCCTCCTCGTCGTACGCGTCGACCATGAACGCGAGCGTGCCGCGGTCCGCGCCCGCGGAGGGCTCGATCACGTACGGGACGTAGCGCCCCTCGGTAGCCGGGTCGAAGTAGGAGAGGTCCTCGCCCGAGAACTCGGCGTGGCGGCGCAGGTCGAAGTCGGTGCGGTTGGCGATACCCTCCAGCTCGGACCAGCCCATCGGAAACAGGTACTCGATGTCGCTGGTGCCGGCTGAGTAGTGCGAGAGCTCGTCCTCGCCGTGCTTTCGCAGCTGCAGGTGATCGGCGCGGATGCCGAGGTCCGTGTACCAGCGCATGCGTGTGTCCATCCAATGCTGGTGCCACTGCTCGGCCTCGGCGGGAGGCACGAAGAACTCGATCTCCATCTGCTCGAACTCGCGCGTGCGGAAGATGAAGTTGCCGGGCGTGATCTCGTTTCGGAACGCCTTGCCGATCTGCGCGATGCCGAACGGCGGCTTGCGGCGGGAGAACTGGAGAACATTCTTGAAGTTCACGAAGATCCCCTGAGCGGTCTCGGGGCGCAGGAAGATGCGCGCCGCGTCCTCTCGCACCGGGCCCATGAAGGTCTCGAACATGAGGTTGAACTGCCGGGCGTCGCCGAGCTCGCCTCCGCACTGGGGGCAGCGCAGCTCGCCGTTGGCGGACTCGACGTGATCCGCGCGCCAGCGCTTCTTGCACTTGCCGAGGCACTGCACGAGCGGATCGGTGAAGCCCTCGACATGGCCCGACGCCTCCCACGTGCGCGGGTGCATCAGGATGGCGGCGTCCAGCGCGACCATGTCGTCGCGCTCCTGGATGTTGGCCCGCCACCATTCGGCCTTCACGTTGTTCTTGAGCAGCACCCCGTAGTGGCCGTAGTCGTAGGTCGACGCGAGGCCCCCGTAGATCTCGGAGGACTGGAAGATGAAGCCGCGCCGCTTGCAGAGGGCGACGATCTTCTCCATGGTCACGGCCTCCACGTATGGGTTGTCGGCGTCCTGACCACCCCGTCCTGCCGCCGTTTCGGGCGTGGGCGCAGGATTGCGCGGATTTTGGGATGTTTTCGCCATTCCGATGGGGTAAATGGAGCCCGGAAAGTCCTACAAGGCTAACCACACGGCTCGTATATGAGCCGACGGGAGATATAAGCTCCTGATGGTCACGTTATTAGAAGTAACTTGAACCAGGGACACACACAAGACGAGTCGAATCCGTCGCGCCTCAGGGAGGTGCCGGTGCTGCCGCTGCGGGCCGGGCGCCACCTGACGGCCTGGATCGTCTGGCACACCGCGAAGGTGTCGCTGCTCTCCGATCACGCGGCGCCCCAGCCGCCGGAACAGCAGAGCGGCACGCGCGGTGGCCGGGCAGCCTAGCCGCCGGCGACGAGCGTTCCATCCTCGGGGGGAGTGACATTCCCCTCCATATAATCGATTGACCAGTCGACCGGGGACTTCCTTCTTGCCTATCTACGAGTACCGCTGCCGCAACGGGCACACCTTCGAGGTGCTGCAGAGCATGAGCCACGACCCCGTGACGGTGTGCGAGGTCTGCGGCGATCCGGTCGAACGCGTCTTCCATCCGGTGGCGGTCCACTTCAAGGGCTCGGGCTTCTACTCGACCGACTACGGTCGCCAGCGGGGCGGCGGGGGCTCGGACTCGGACTCCGGCTCCAAGGACGAGTCCAAGAAAGAGAAGGCGGGCTCCAAGTCCGAGGGCTCGTCTTCATCCTCCGAGGGCTCATCCTCATCGTCGTCCTCCGACTCGTCCTCCGACTCGTCCTCCTCCAGCAGTGGCGATTCCAAGTCCGACTGAGCAGTTCTTCCGGGAGCTGTACGACGCCTTCAACGCGCGGGAGCTCGACGCCGGCCTCGCCGGGATGCACCCGGACGTCAACTGGCCGAACATGATCGAGGGCGGCCGTGAGCACGGGCACGCTGCCGTGAAGGCGTACTGGAAGAAGCAGTTCGAGACGAGCGACCCGCGCGTCGAGCCGGAGCGCGTGACGCCCATCGGTGACGATCAGGTGGTGGTCGATGTGCACCAGGTCGTCCGGGACAAGTCGGGCGAGGTGATCGCCGACAGCATGGTGCAGCACGTCTACACGCTGCGGGACGGCCTGATCGAGCGAATGGACGTCCGGGAGAGCTAGACCGGCTCGGCGTCCGGCTCTTCGACGATCTCGTCGTCGCCGGGGCCTTCATCGACTGGGTCGTCCCCGTCGCCGGAGGTCTCGCCTTCGGGCTCGTCGGCGTGCTCGGCGATGCACTGCTCGAGCGCCTCTGAGCCCTCGCCGTACTCGTCGGCAAAGCCCTCGGGGTCCTCAGCCTGTTCGGCCTTGCACTCGTCGACCGCCTCCGTGTAATCCGCGGGTGCGGCAGAGGGGGGCTCGGCCGCGAGCTTGCCGCGCACGCAGCGCTTCAGGGCCCGCCCGCGCTTGCCGGAGGCCTTGCAGGACTTTCTCGCGCGCCGCTTGGCGGCCTTGGTGGCCTTCTCCTGCTTGGCGACACAACCCTTCATCGCGCGCCTGCTGTTCTGCTTGCCGAACGCGGCGCGGAATGCTTCGGCGCCGATCTCGGCGCGGATGGACTTGCAGTGCTTGACTGCGGATCTGTGCTCGCCGCCGCCCTTCGCGGATGCAACGGCGGGGAAGGCGAATGCGAGCAGGGCGACGACGAGCGAAAGCTTCTTCATGCCCTGTGTCTCGACCCCTGTGCCCGCCCCCTCAAGCGGAAGCGGGCACAGCGGACGTGTGTCGGAGCGCGCCTAGCTGCGGCTGCTGCCCTGCGGGGCCGCCGGCGCCGATGGCGCCTCCGGTCGGTCGAAGTCCGGCGGCGGCCCGCCGCCCGGTCCGTCCCGAGGCCCGAAGCCGGGCGCGCCGTGACCCATGCCGGGAGGCCGGCCATGGATGCCGCCCTTGAAGCGCCGCTGCGCGCTTCGGAGCTCCGCCGCCTGCGCCGCGGTGATCTTCCTGTCGGCGAGGGCCTTGTCGATGATCGGCTTCGCGATGCCCTGGCGCTTGGCTTCGAGCGCCTCGAAGGCGTCGTGCAGCACCTTCCGCACGTCGGAGTCACGCAGGTCGAGCATTCGCGGCCGGACTCCGCGCGGCTTGCCGCCCATCAGGGCGCCGGTCGCGTCGCGCAGCCGGTCGGCCTGGGCGGCGGTGATCTTGCCGTCCTGCTCTGCCTTGTCGATCACGGGGTTGACGATGTCCGGCGCCTGCTTCGCGACCGCGGCGCGGACGTCCTCGAGCACCGCGCGCACCTCCTTGTCGGCGATCGGCGGCGGCCCACCGAAGCCGGGGCCATGCGGCCCGCGACCCGGCGGCCCACGCCGCACCATCTCTCTGATGCGGTCGCCCTGCGCCTCGGTGATCTTCTTGTCGTCCACGGCCTTCTTGATGATCGGCTCCGCGATGCCGGGCGCCTTCTCGTGAGCGGCCGCGAACGCGTCATGGATCACGTCCTGCACGTCGGCATCGCGGCCGAGGCCGCGGATGTCGGGCCGCTTGCCGTCCGCGATGTCCTGCGCGGCCTGTCGCAGCTTGGCGGCCTGCGCGGCGGTGATCTTGCCGTCCTGTTCGGCCTTGTCGATCACCGGACCGGCGATGTCGGGGGACTGCTTGTCGCCACCGCCCCCGCCGGCGGCCACGGAAAGGCCGGCTACGGTCAGTGCGGCGATCACGGCGGCGGTACCTATCTGCTTCAGTCTGCTGCGCATCGGCGCTCCTAGCGTCTGGCTGTCGAAGTCTGCTCCTCGACCATCAAACCGGCTGACCCTGAGAAACCGGTGAGATGAAAGTAAGAATTGCCTGGGACCGCCGCTCAATACATGTCCAAGCAGCTCTCGTGACGTGGAGGCGACGGCGATAACAGCGTTGAAGGGTCATGGGATTGCGCCTCCTGACGCTGGGTCTGTTCCTGCTCGTCGCCACACCCGCGGCGGCTGACACGTACGAGGTCGGGCCGGGCAGGGCATACGCCAATCTCCAGGCGGTCGAGCCGCTGCTCGACCCGGGCGACGTCGCGCTCGTGTACGGCGGCGCCACGTACCCGGGCGGGGTGATCCTGGATCGGGCGGGCACCGCGGCCCAACCGATCGTGATCCGTGGAGTGCGGGTCGGCGGGGTCCGGCCGCACATCGCGGGAGGGTCGAACACCATCGAGGTGCGGGCTAACCACCATGTGCTCGAGGGGCTCGAGATCACCGGCGGCAGCGCTCGCTGCCTGTACCACCACGCGGCCGACGTGGTGGCCCGTGACCTCCTCATACACGACTGCCCGAAGCAGGGCGTGCTCGGTGCCGACGACGACTCCGGGTCGTTCACGCTCGAGTACTCCGAGATCTACGGTTGTGGCGGGGGAACGTTCGACCACTCGATCTACATGGCTACGGACGAGGCCACGTATCCGGGGTCGGTGTTCCGGATGCAGTTCAACTACGTGCACAGCTCGAACGGCGGCAACGCAGTCAAGAGCCGCGCGCAGCGCAACGAGATCTACTTCAACTGGATCGAGGGCGCGCTCTATCACGAGCTGGAGCTGATCGGCCCCGACCCGGCCGGTGGAAACGCGCTGCCGGGCGTGCGCGAGGACTCGGACGTCGTCGGCAACGTGCTGCACAAGCTGAACAGCTTCTCCGTGGTGCGTTTCGGCGGCGACGGCACCGGCGCGAGCGCGGGCCGCTACCGCTTCGCGTTCAACACGGTTCTCACGCGCCCGGGCGGCAGCGCCGTGTTCCGCCTGTTCGACGACCTCGAGAGCGTTGCGATGTACGGAAACGTCTTCAGCGGAGGCGGCGCGCCGGTCAACCTGCTGCGCGAGGTCGAGGCCACCTGGGTCGCCGGCCGCAACGTGAGCGGCGACCGCAACTGGGTGACGAGTGGATCGCAGAACGTGCCGCCGGAGTGGACGGGCACGATCGGCGGGACCGATCCAGGGTTCGCCGACGTCGCGGCGCTCGACCTGCGCCCGGCCGCGGGCTCGCCGATCCGCAACGCGGGCCCGGATGCGGCCGTCAGCCCTGTTCCTCCGACGTGGACACCTCCACAGCACGTGCTTGCGACGCAGGCGATCGCGCGCCCCACCGACGGTCCGCTCGACATCGGCGCGTTCGAGTACGGCACACCGTCCGCGCCGAGCGCGGGCGGGCCCGGCGGCGGCGTCCAGGACCGCAGCGCCCCGCGCGCCACAGGGATTCGCATCTTGCGCACGCGTCGCGGGTATGTGCTGCGCTTCCGGCTGTCGGAGCGGGCGCGGTTCTCGGGCTCGGTGCGGCGGGGGACGCGGCGCGTGAAGCGGCTCAAGGCGCGCCAGTTGAGCGCTCGGGTGCAACGTGTTCGGCTCGGGCGTCCACACCGCGGTAGATACCGGGTGCGGTTTCGGTTGACCGATGCTGCCGGCAACTCGGTATCGAAGGCCCGCCGCTTCCGCGTCCGCTAGATCCGCTAGAACCGCCGCGTGACCACACTGCTCGTCGGTGGTGCCGGGCTGGCCGGGGTGCTGGCCCGCTACGGCCTCACCCGTCTCACCCTCCATACCGAGGCCCTGCTCTGGACGACGGCCGGCATCAACGTCGCCGGATCCTTCCTGCTCGGCCTGCTCGCCGCCGAGCACTGGTTCTCGCGAGACGCGCGCGAGGCACTCGGAGTCGGGTTCCTGGGTGGGTTCACGACGTTCTCGACGTTCTCCGTACAGGCCGTGCTCGAGGTGGACGGCGGCCGCCCGGAGAAGGCCGTGGCCTACGTCGCGGTGTCAGTGGTGGGCGGGATCGCCGCCGCGACGGCGGGCTACGTGCTCGGCCGCAGGCTGGCGTAGCTAGCCGTCGAGGAAGCGCTGCACCTCGGCCTGCTTCTCCGCGTCGGACACCTGGAGGGGGTTGGCGCCCGGGTCGATCGGGCGCAGGATGCGCGGCTTCAGGTCGCCGCTCCATTCCATGTTCCAGTACAGGGCCATCAGCTGGAGGCCGCCCATGTCGGACAGGATCGCCTTCGGCGCGCGCCACGCGGCCCACGGCCAGCGCGGGAACGTGAAGGGGCTGAAGAGCTTGCCCTTCACCGCCTCGAGGAACTGCTGCTGGCGGCGCGCGCGGGTCAGGTCCGACTCCTCGGGCGCACACGCGTTCTTGCGGATGCGCACGACGTCGAGCGCCTCCTCACCGTCGAGGTGGTTCTCGCCCTTCTTGAAGCGGTGCGTGCGGCCTTCGAACCGCGAGCGGATGCACTTCTCGAACGTCATGTCCACTCCACCGAGCGCGTCGACGAATTTCGGGAAGCCCTTGAAGTCGACCTCAATCAGGTGGTTCACCTCGATGCCGAGGAACTGCTTGACCGTCTCGATCATCAGCGGCCGGCCGCCGATCGCGTAGGCCGCGTTGATCTTGCTCAGCCCGGTGCCGGGGATGTTGACGAGCGTGTCCCGCGGGATCGACAGGCGCGCGGCCTTGCCGCCGCCGTAGCGCATCAGCATGATCGTGTCCGCGCGGCCGCGCTCCTCGCCGGGGCGGCGGTCGGAGCCGAGCACGAGGATGTTGTTCGGGCTCGTGAGCATGTTCCCCGAGTCGTCGAGGGCGGACCGCGTCGCGTCCGAGATGTGGTCGTTCTGCTGGCCCGCGCTGATCATGAAGAGCGCGAAGCTGAGTGCGATCCAGAAGAGGATGAAGAGGATCACGCCGACGACCGCCCGCTTCCAGGTGATCCGGCGGTACCAGGGCTCGCCCGGCGGCTCGTAGGGCGGGGGAAATGTCGGCGGCGGTACCGGCGGCGGTGCGACCTCGCCCGGAGCGCCGGCCGCCGGTGGTGCTGCGGGACCCTCCTCCGGGCCTCGCTTCACGAGCTGGCTGAAGCGGTTCTCCGGCTCGTGGCGATCGAAGCGCCCCGCGTCCCGCCTGCGAAACAGGCGGTTCAGGATCCCGGGACGTGAGCGGTAGACGCGGTATTCGGGCTTGTCGGAGGGCATAGCGAAACGAGGGCGGGTCGCCCTTCTCCCGAGGGGATTCGGGCGGAGGGGGCCTGTCCCTTCCCACCCGCACTAGTCCATATATTGCCTCAGTGGCCGCAACGCCCCCACGCATGAGCCGCAAGGTCATCGGTATGGACCTCGGCGGCACGAAGCTGCTCGGCGGTGTCATCGACGAGCAGCTCGAGGTGCACGACCGCGTGCACCGGCTTGTGGAGGGCCTCTCCGAGCAGGCGCTGATGGAGGCCATCGTCGAAGCGGCGACGGAGCTGGTGGCGCACCATCCCGACGCCGAGGCGATCGGATTCGGGATCCCGTGCCTGATCGACCAGCGCGATGGGCACGCGGTGATGTGCGTGAACCTCCCCCTCGCCGACATCCCGTTCCGCGACGTGATGTCCGAGCGTCTCGGGCTACCCGTGTTCATCGACAACGACGCGAATGTCGCGACGCTCGTCGAAGCTCGCTTCGGCGCCGCCCGCGGGGCGAACTACGTCGTGGGCCTGACGATCGGCACCGGCATCGGCGGCGGCCTGCTCCTCGACGGCAAGCTCTACCGGGGACACACAGGCTCCGGCGCGGAGCTCGGTCACATGGTGATCGACGAGAACGGGCCCCGCTGCCAGGGCAACTGCCCCAACTACGGCTGCCTCGAGGCGGTGGCATCGGGCACCGCCATCGGGCGGGAGGGCAAGGTTGCCGCCGAGGAGGACTCGGACTCCGATCTCGCACGCGCGGCGGTTGCCGGGCAGGAGATCACGGGCGAGCTGGTCACGCAGCTGGCGCTCGGCGGGGACGAGGTCTCACGCATGGTGCTCGGGCACATCGGCCGGCAGCTCGGGATCGGCTTCGCGAACTTCGTCAACATCTTCAACCCCGAGGTGATCGTCGTCGGCGGCGGCGCGATGGCCGCGGGCGACCTGCTGCTCGATCCGGCGCGCGAGGAGATGCGGGCACGCGGCCTGCGACCCAACCGCGAGCAGGTGCGCGTCATGCCGGCCCGGTTCGGACCCGAGGCCGGGATGCTGGGCGCCGGGGTGCTGGCACTCGACGAACTGAACTGAGACGTGTCGGTGGCGGGACGGCTGCTCGTCTGCCCAACTCCGATCGGCAACCTCGAGGACGTGACGCTGCGAGTGCTGCGCGCGCTGCGCGAGGCCGATGTGGTCGCATGCGAGGACACCCGCCACACGCGCAAGCTGCTCGATCGCCACGGGATCGAGGCGCGGCTGGTCAGTTTCCACGAGCACAACGAGCGTCGCCGCACGAGCGAGCTGGCGCAGCGGATCGCGGCGGGCGAGCGGATCGTGCTCGTGAGCGACGCGGGCACGCCGAGTGTGTCGGACCCTGGATTCGTGCTCGTGCGCGAGTGCATCGCGCGCGGCCTGCCGGTGGAGGTGCTCCCGGGCCCGTCGGCGGTCGTGACCGCGCTGGTCGCGTCCGGCCTGCCGGCCGAGCGCTGGCGCTTCGCCGGCTTCTTGCCGCGCAAGGAGGGAGAGTTACGTGCCGAGCTCGAGCGCGGTGACGAGACGCTCGTCGCGTTCGAGTCGCCGGGTCGCCTGGCGCGGACCCTGAGGGTGGCAGCCGAGGTCGATCCCGAGCGCCCGGTCGCGGTGTGCCGAGAGCTGACGAAGCTGCACGAGGAGGTCGTGCGCGGGACGGCGCGCGAGGTGGCACAGCGGTTTGCGGACGGGGCGCGGGGCGAGATCGTGCTGGTGGTGGGCCCGGCCGGGGAGGCGCCCTCCGAGGCCGCGCCCGCGCTGGAGGCGGTGGAGGAGCTGGTCGCGGCCGGCGCGCGACGGAGGGCCGCCGCGAAGGTCGTGTCCGGGCTTACCGGGATCCCGGCGAATCGCCTGTACCGCGCCTAGCGCCGGGTACAGGGTCGCGATACGGCATCGGCACGTACTGCACCGAGGGCCGCTGCCGGCCCACCTGGGGATAGAGGTCCATCAGTTCGTAGACCTCCAGCGGCAGCTCGGTCTTCACGGGCAGGCCCAGGCCGGTGAGTTGGTCGCTCGTGAGCGGGTAGTCGTGCGTCCACTGACCGGACGTGAGCTGCTCGGCCAACTCGTTCGCGCGGTCGGCAGGAAAGTCGTCGAGGAGCCTGCTCACGACGAACTCCTTGATCTGCTTCATGGCCTTGCGCGAAAGGTCGGCGAGGATCAGTGTCTCGTCGTCGACGCGCTCGATCGGCTTCGACTCCGCGACCTTGATGATCGATGCGGCAGGCCACTGGCCGATCTGCGGGTCCACCGGGCCGAGCACCGCGTTGTCGTCCATCACGATCTCGTCGGCGGCCAGGGCCAGCAGCGTGCCGCCGGACATCGCGTAGTGCGGCACGAGCACCGTCACCTTGGCGGGGTGCTTGTGCAGCGCGCGGGAGATCTGCTCGGCTGCGAGCACCAGGCCGCCGGGCGTGTGCACGACGAGGTCGAGCGGCACGGTGTCGGGCGTCAGGCGGATCGCGCGGAGCACCTGCTCGGAGTCCTCGACGTCGATGAACCTCCGCAACGGGATGCCGAGCAGGCTGATCGACTCCTGGCGATGGATCATGGTGATGACGCGCGAGCCGCGGGCTTGCTCGAGCTTTCGGATCGCCCGGTAGCGACGGGTGGAGAGCAGTCGCTGCGTGACCATCGGCGCGAGGAAGCTCAGGAAGAACAGCAGGAAGATGACTGAGCTGAGGTCCGCCACTGCGGGCACAGCATAGGCCGATTCGTAACTTCTCCGCCGTTCGTCTGACGCGGTTGGAATAAAGGCGTCAGAGAAGCGTCATATGCGGCTTGCGCGATCCGCGCAGCGCGCTAGCGTCGCCGGCTGTGATGCGCAGAAAGATCATCGTCTTGGCGGCGACTGCTTCCGCACTGCTCCTGAGCGCGCCGGGCGCGTGGGCCGGCGAGCGATGGACATGGCCCGTGCGCGGCAGCGTCGTCACCATGTATGCGAACGACAACGCGCGGCCCTACGCCGGTGGGATGCACCGCGGGATCGACATCGCGGCGGACGCCGGGACGCCGGTGGTCGCGGCGCGGGCCGGGAGGGTCACGTTCGCCGGGGCGCTCGGAGCGGCGGGCAACGTCGTCGCGATTCGCAGCGCGGACGGGCGCTACGCGACGAGCTACCTGCATCTCGGCGGGGTGTCGGTGTCGCGCGGTGAGCGGGTGGCGATCGGTGCGGCTATCGGTGAGGTGGGGACGACGGGGCGGCGCTCGGTGCCGGCGCCGCACCTGCATTTCGGCGTGCGGCTCGCCGCTGTGGAGGCCCGCTATGTGGATCCGTTGTCGCTCCTGCCGCCGAACGGCCGGGGTGCGAGTGCGCCCGCACCGGTACCCGTGGCCGCGCCGCGGCGCGCACAGGAGCGCGCGGTGCGAGTCCCGGCAGGCCCGGTTGCGCGAGCGGAAACCGGTCAGGTACGGCATCCGGTTGCGGCGCCGTCCGCGCCGCGGCTCCCGGCCGTCGCGCCGGATCGTGGGCGCCCGTTGGTGCTTGGTGGCCTGGCACTGCTGGCGGTGATGCTGTTCGGTGGCCTGCTGGTGCGCGCGAACGCGGCCGTCAATCGGCGCGCCGTGATGGTTATGCGCGCACTACGTGACGCGCGCGGCTTGTTCCGGCGCGCGCTGCCGAACCATTGGTGAGTTTCCCCCCCTTATAAGGGGTAAAAAGGTCCACTCGTTGGGAGCGCGTCAGGCGGAGAGGACGCTCGCGAGCTTGTCGAGCATCTCCTGCTCGCCCTCGCTGACGCGCTCGGCCTTGAAGCCCATGAAGCCGCCCTCCTTCGCGGCCTCGGCCGCGCGCTTGGCCGACGCGAGGAGCCAATCGCGGAAGGCGGCGGCCTCTTCGGGCGTGGCCTTCTGCGTGACCATGCCGTTCACGGCGCGCAGCTCGTCCAGGATCATCTGGCCGGCCATCGCGCCCTTGGGCCTGAAGTCCTTGAGCGGGCTCTGCCGGGCGCGCGTCTTCTCCGTGAAGCTCTTGGCGACCTCCCGGATCAGCTCGGGCTGGTCGGTCGACTGCGCGGCCTCGGTGACGGTCTTGATCCCGGCCATCGACTCCTTGATGGCCTCGATCGGGCCACCGGGGTCGGCCAGTGAGATCGCCATGGACGCGACGATCGGGGAGCGCTCGAGGCGCACCCACTCCTCTTCTGTGAAATCGGTTTGGGTTGTCATGGCTACAGCTTATGGCGAAGTGCCCACGATGGCCTCGGCCTCGATCTCCACCTTCCAGCGCGGGTCGAGGAAGCCGGTCACCACGACCATCGTGGAGACGGGCCGGGCCTCGCCGAACACCTCGGCGTGCGCTGCGCCGACCGCCTCGCCGTCGGCCGGGTCCGTGATGAACATTCGCGTCCGCACGACGTCGGCCGGTTCCGCTCCCAGCTCTCGCAGCGCGGCGACGATGATCTCGAAGCACCGGCCCGCCTGAACGGCGGCATCCGGATCGCAGGACCCGTCCGGCCAGATCGGCGCCGTGCCCGACACGAGCACGCGATCTCCGGACCGCACGGCACGGCTGATGCCGATCTTCGGCTCGTACGGCGAGCCGGAGGAGACGTGCTGACGAGCGCCCATCGGAGCGCGCATCCTAGTGCCCCATCTAGCCGTATCACGAGGTCGCCCCGCACACGCGTTCTATATTCAGAGTCCCCGTGAGCTTCTACGTCACGACACCCATCTACTACGTGAACGCACAGCCGCACCTGGGCCACGCGTACACGACGATCGCCGCCGACGTGCTCGCCCGGCACATGCGCCAGCGCGGCGAGGACACATTCTTCCTGACCGGCACCGACGAGCACGGCGAGCCGGTCGCGGACGTGGCCGAGCGCGAGGGCATCCCTCCGCGCGAGCTGGCCGACCGCAACGTCGTGCACTTCAAGGAGATGGCCGAGCAGGTCAACGCCTCCCACGACTTCTTCATCCGCACCTCCGACCCCGAGCACGGCGCCGAGGTCCAGCGCTTCATGCAGGACCTCTACGACCGCGGCGAGATCTATCCCGGCACCTACGAGGGCTGGTACTGCCCGCGCTGCGCCGACTTCAAGAACGAGCAGGAGATCATCGACGGCAACAAGTGCCCGATCCACAAGATCGAGCTGAACTGGGAGAAGGAGGACAACTACTTCTTCCGGCTGTCCTCCTACCAGGAGCGGCTCGAGCAGCTGTATGCCGAGCGACCCGACTTCGTGATGCCGCGCGAGCGCTACAACGAGGCGGTGGGCTTCATCCGCCAAGGTCTCGAGGACGTGTCCTGCACACGCGCGCGCCTGCGTTGGGGCGTGAAGGCGCCGTGGGACGAGAGCCAGGTGTTCTACGTCTGGTTCGACGCGCTCCTCAACTACTACACGGCGCTCACCTACGCACGCCCGGGCGAAGATCTCACCAGCCGGTATTGGCCGGCCGACTTCCACCTGATCGGCAAGGACATCCTCAAGTTCCACGCGGTGATCTGGCCCGCGATGCTGATGGCCGCGGAGGTCGAGGTCCCGCGCCACCTGTTCATCCACGGGTTCCTGCTGATGCAGGGCGAGAAGATGTCGAAGTCGCTCGGCAACGTGCTCGACCCGTTCAAGGTGATCGAGGTGTTCGGCACCGACGCGCTGCGCCACTATTGCATGCGCGAGGTCAGCTTCGGCCAGGACGGGTCGGTCTCGACCGAGGGCTTCGAGGCCCGTTACAACACCGAGCTCGCAAACGAGTACGGCAACCTCGCGAACCGCACGCTGGCGATGATCGCGCGCTACCGCGACGGCGTCGTGCCCGACGTGCAGGCGCCGGCCGCCCTTGCCGGGGACTTCGCGGGGCTTCCGGAAGAGGTGTGCGAGCGCTTGGACCGTGCGGAGCTGACCGCGGCGCTCGAGCAGATCTGGTCGCGCGGCGTGCGCCGGCTCAACCGTTACGTCGAGGAGCAGGCGCCGTGGACGCTTTCGAAGGAGGGCAACGACGAGCAGCTCGACGCCGTGCTCTACGCACTGGCCGAGGGCCTGCGGGCGGTCAGCGTCCTGCTGCACCCGTACATGCCGGACACCACGACCCGCCTGCTGGAGGCGCTCGGCCAGACGGACACGTCGCTCCAGCGCGCGACGTTCGGCGCCGTGCCGGGTGGTGCGACCGTCGGCAAGCTCCCGCCGCTGTTCCCGAAGGTCGAAGCAACGCAGGCCGCGTAGCGCGTTGACTCCCCGCCAGCTCGCGATGCTGGGGGCGGTCTCGGGAATCTGGGGCGGTTCCTACCTGCTGATCAAGATCGCGCTCGACGGGCTCGAGCCGATGATGATCGTGTTCACGCGCGTGTTGGGCGCGGCGCTGCTGCTCTACCTGGTCATCCAGATACGCGGCGGCGAGGAGCGCGCGGCGCTGCGCTACCTGCGCGAGCGGCCGCTGCGCACGCTCGTGCTGGGCGCGCTGGCCGTGGGAATCCCGTTCTCGCTGATCAGCCTCGGTGAGACGCAGATCTCCTCCGGCCTCACGGGCGTGCTGATCTCGCCGGGCCCGCTGTTCATCGCGGCGCTCGCGCCGCTGATCGACCCGACGGAGAAGGTCGATCGCCGCGGCTGGTTCGGGGTGACGATCGGTTTCGTCGGAATCATCATGCTGATCGGCATCGACACCATCCACAGCTTCGGCGAGTTCATGGGCGCGCTGGCGATGGTGGGCGCCGCGCTCTCCTACGGACTGGGCGCGATGTTCATCCGGCTGATGCTCCGGGGAGTGCCGCCGCTGGTGGTCAGCTTCGGGGCCTGTGCGGTCGCCGCCCTGCTGACGCTGCCGCCCGCCCTCGCGACGCTCGGCGCCAACAGCCCCGACGCGGGCGAGATCCTGGCCGTCGTGTCGCTCGGCGTGGTCGGCACCGCGATCGCGTTCGTCCTGTACTTCGGCCTGATCGCCGAGGCGGGCGCGGGCAAGGCGGCCCTGTGCGGATACCTGATCCCCCCGCTCGCGCTCGCCTACGGCGCCATCCTGCTCGACGAGGAGATCACGCCCGCCGCGATCGGCGGACTGGTGCTGATCCTGATCGGCGTGTCGCTTGCGAGCGGCGAGCGCCAGGGTGAGCAAGTGCCCGGCGAGGCGGCCGTCGAAAGTGCCGGGGTGCCGCGCGCCTGATGCGCGCCTAGACTTCGGCGCCGGATGGTCGACACCCACTTCCACCTCGATCACATCGACGCGCCTTCCTCGCACGTCGTCAGCCGCGCACGCAAGGCCGGCGTCGACCGCATGCTCGCCATCGGGATGACCGGCGACTCCTGCCGGCACGCGCTCGCGGCAGCCGAGGATCACGAGGAGATCTACGTGTCCGTCGGCCGCCACCCGCACGAGTCCGAGGGCTTCGACGACGCCGGCCTGGACGAGTTGCGCGAGCTGTCCGCACATCCGAAAGCGCGGGCGGTGGGCGAAGCGGGCCTCGACTACAAGCGCGACTACGCGCCGCGCGAGGACCAGCGCCGCTCGTTCGTCGCGCAGATCGAGCTGGCGAAGGCGCTCGGCCGGCCGCTCGTCGTGCACACCCGCGAAGCCGCGGACGACACCATCGCCCTGCTCGACGACCACGGCGAGGGCGTCACGGTGATCATCCACTGCTTCTCGCTGTCCGACCGCGTGCAGGCGTGCGTCGACCGCCGCTGGTACTGCTCCTTCGCGGGCAACGTCACCTACCCGAAGGCGACCGATCTGCAGCGGGCCGCGACAGACGTTCCCGACGAGCTGCTCCTGGCGGAGACGGACGCGCCGTTTCTCTCCCCGCAGGAACGGCGCAGCAAGCCGAACGAGCCCGCATACGTGACGGCGACCGCGCGCTACCTCGCAAAGCTGCGCGGCACATCGGTGGAGGAGATGGAGGACCTCCTGGTGCGCAACGCCGCGCGCCTGTTCGGCTGGTGAGCGAGGTTCGCGCAAGCCTCGACCGGATGTCGCGGCACGGCATCAGGCCAAACCGCGAGTTGGGTCAGAACTTCCTCGTCGACGACAACGTGCTCGAGGTGATCGGACGCACGGCCGCGCTCGATCCCGGCGACGTGGTGCTCGAGATCGGCGGCGGCCTGGGGGTCCTGAGCGCGTACCTGCTCCCCAGGGTGCGCCACCTGCACGTCGTCGAGACGGACGCGAAACTCGAGCCCGTGCTGCGCGAGGCGCTCGCCAACGGCGGCGGCTGCACCCTCTACATGGGCGACGTGATGAAGCTGCGGCTGGGCGGCCTCGACCCGCTGCCGAACAAGGTCGTGTCGAACCTGCCCTACGGCGTGGCCACCTCCGCCGTGCTCCGCACAATCGAGGAACTTCCCGAGGTCACCGAATGGACGGTAATGGTGCAGCGCGAGATCGCCGACCGGCTCGCGGCCGAGCCCGGCACCAAGGAGTACGGCATCCCCTCCGTGCTGGCCCAGCACGCATGTGAGGTCGAGTTCGTGCGCCCGATCTCACGCAACGTCTTCCGGCCCGCACCGAACGTCGACTCCGGGCTCGTGCGTCTGCGGCGCACCGGGCCGGCCGCATCGGAGCAGCTCGCCGACCTCGTGCGCAAGGCGTTCTCACACCGGCGCAAGGCGCTGCCGCGTTCGCTCGAGGAGGCGGGCGGCCCGGCGGGAGTGCGCGCCGCCGCGATCGAGTCGCTCGAGAACATGGGCCGCCCGCCCGACGCCCGCGCCGAGACACTCACCCCCACCGACTTCGTCCAGCTCGCACGCGATCTGGAGCGTTTCGGTTGAGGTATGTGACCCGTGCGCCGGCCAAGCTCAACCTCTGCCTCTACGTAGGCCCGCTCCGCGCCGACGGGCTGCACGAGCTGCGCTCGGTGTTCCAGCCCATCACCCTGGCTGACGAAGTCGTGATGGAGGAGGCTTCGTCCGGCGCCGACGAGGTGATCTGTCCCGGCGTCGAGGGGCCGAACCTTGCGGCCGCCGCGCTGATCGCCTTCCGCGACCGCTTCGGCTGGGACGGCCCGCCGCTGCGAGTCACGATCGAGAAGCACATCCCGGTCGCAGCGGGCCTCGGCGGCGGATCCGCCGACGCCGCCGCCGTGCTGCGGCTCGCGGCCACCGCGTCCGGAATACGGCCCCCGGACACTGACCTGGCGGATCTCGGGATGTCTTTGGGAGCCGACGTGCCGTCGCAACTCGTCCCGCGGCCGGCCCTCGTGACCGGCGCCGGAGAGGGCGTCGAGCCGCTCGCCGCGCGCTCGGTCGCCGGCGTGCTGCTCGCGGGACGCGGCG
The DNA here is from genome assembly GCA_038203635.1 of Solirubrobacterales bacterium. Lineage (GTDB taxonomy): Bacteria > Actinomycetota > Thermoleophilia > Solirubrobacterales > JBBDJG01 > DASRIA01. The sequence continues at coordinate 47,640 of JBBRDT010000003.1, read as the reverse complement.
CGCTCAGCACACCGCTCGTCTACGCCCGCGCCGACGAGCTGGGCCCGGCGCGCGAGTCACTCGAAGGCGTCGACACCGGCGCCTTTCACAACGACCTCCAGGCCGCGGCGCTCGAGCTCGAGCCCGAGGCGCTTCGTGCGCTCTCGTTGCTCCAGATGGCCGGTGCGTCAGCGGCGCTCGTGTCGGGCTCGGGCCCAGCCGTGTTCGGGCTGTTCGAGGAACCGGATGCGGTCGCCCGCGACCTCGCCGAGCAGTGGCGAGGTCTCACCGCGGCGTTCGAGGCCGCGCCGGCGGGCTACGCGGACGTGCGCTCCGCCTCCTGAGCCGCGACCGACTGCGGCACTGCACAGTACTGGCCCTCGGTGAAGCCGGCGGGCGTGATGTCCATTGCGGTGTTGAACCGTGCGCGGAAGTTCTCGATCGCGATTGCGGTCGTCAGCTCGATGATCTGCTCTTCGGTGAACTGCTCGGCGAGGCGCGCGAACAGCTCGTCCGAGATCGACACGGGCGTCTGGCACATCTCCTCTGCGTACTCGAGCACCAGGCGCTCCTGCGGCGAGAACGCCGGGCTGTCGCGATACGCGTGCAGCGAACGCAGCTGCTCCTCGGCCACGCCCGCCTTGCGCGAGAGGTGCGTGCCGATGTCGAGGCAGAACTCGCACCCGATCATGCACGCGGCCTTCGTCCCCGCCAGCGCGAGCAGCCTCTGGTCGGTGGCCTTGCTGCGCTCGTGGAAGAACTCGAACATGCTGTAGCCCTTGAAGTTCGGCTTGCTGTGTGCCATGACGCCCACGATCTCGGTGTCGCGGCCATAGCTGCGACGCGTGTACCAGTTCGCCATGCGCGTCGTCAGATTGTGCTTCTCCTCGATGCGTGCCATCACTTCTCCTTCGCGTCTTGTGGCAGCGTCGCGCCGCGCACGAATGTCTCCCAGGTATCGACCCAGGCTTCGATGTACTCGTCTTCCGGCACGTTCCCCGGCAGGGCGTCGAACATCGTGTGCTCGAGGACGTAGCCCACGAGCGCGCCGAGCGCGCCGGCTGCGAACGCCCGCGGGTCCCGGTCCGTGATGCCGACCTCGGCGAAAACGCGCGTGAACATTTCCGCAGCCTGCGCGTGGCCGGGGCCGATGATCCGCTCGTGGACCTCGGCGACGACCTCCGGGAAGCGATCCCCATCCTTCTGCACGACCTTCATCACGAGCTGCTCCGCGCGCAATTCGGCAACGGCCCAGCGTGCGACCAGTGTGAGCTCCGCACGCAGGTTGCCGAGCGACCTGCCGTCGAAGCGCGCGCGTATGCGCTCCATCTCGCGCACGTGACGGTCGATGGCCGCGGACAGAACCGCCTCCTTGCTGCGGAAGTGCTTGTAGAGACCTCCGGCCCGGGGAGCGAGCCCCGCAGCCTGCTCGATCTCGCCGACCGTGGTGCCGGTGAAGCCGTTGACTGCGAACAGCCGGATCGCCTCCGTGACGATGCGCTCGCGCGTGCCCTCCTCCCGGAAGTTCTTGGGGCTTGTAATCGTCTGATTACTCACGGTCAGCGGATGTTTACCAAGCCGGCTGCGATTCCGCAAGTGAGGCGCCTGCCAAACTGCCCGTCCCGATGATCGAACGACTCATCGAGGACGTCGCCAACGGGCTCGGACAGTGGGCCTACTTGCTGGTCGCCTTCATGGCGATGGCCGAGACGGCGGCGTTCATCGGCTTCTTCGCCCCTGGGGAGTTCACGATCATCCTCGGCGGCGTGCTGGCCGGGGAGGGCACCCTCTCGATCCAGCTCCTGATCGGGATCGCCTGGGTCTCGTGCGTGATCGGCGACGGGATCGGCTTCTACCTCGGCCGCCGGCTCGGGCGCGACTTCATCCTCAAGCATGGCCCGAAGGTGCGCCTCAAAGCCGAGACCTTCGGGAAGGTCGAGGAATTCTTCCGAAAACACGGCGGCAAGGCGATCTTCATCGGGCGCTGGCTCGGGCTGATCCGCCCGTTGATGCCGTTCACGGCCGGCGCCTCGGGCATGAGCTACCGCCGCTTCCTTCCCTTCGACATCCTGGGTGCGGGGCTCTGGGCCACAACGTGGTGCCTGCTCGGATACATCTTCTGGCAGAGCTTCCAACAGGTCGCGAGCACGGCCGGCCGCGGGACGATCGCGTTCGCGATCCTGGTCGGCCTGTTCTTCGGCGGCTACCACGCTGTCAAGCACCTGCGCCACCCCGAGGAGCGCCAGAGACTCGCGAACTGGTTCGAACGGCAGGGACAGCGTCCCCTGCTGCGGCCGCTCGCATACGTCGTCCGCGGCCTGGGCTGGCTGCTGCGGCCGGTCTGGCGTTACGTGCTGCGGCCGCTGTGGCTGCTGGTCGCGCCGCCGCTGCGATTCCTGTGGGCGCGCATCACGCCGGGAGAGCTCGGCATCGAGCTGACCACGCTTGCGACCATCGCAGCGCTCGGCATCTACATCGTCGTGCTGCAGATCAACCTCCTCCAGTCCGACGCGCTCCTGCCCGGCGACAACACGGCACTCGATGTCGCGCGCGACATAGAGTCGGGATTCCAGACATCGCTCGCCGACGTCCTGCGCGTGATCGGATCGCTGTACTTCGTCGGCGCCTGCACGGTTGCGACGTGCATCTTCCTGCTGGTCGGGCGGCGTTCGACCGAGGCGATCGCGCTGGCAGCGGGTCTCGCGATCACCGAGGTCTCGATGCAGATCATCAAGCGCGCGGTCGAGCGTCCGCGCCCCGCAGACGCCATTCACGATGTCAGCGGGTTCGCGTATCCCTCGGGGCACGCCGCGCTGTCGGTGACCTTTCTCGCGATCGGCGTCGTCCTATCCCGCCGGCTGCCGACTCGGATCGCCCTGGTGGTCGCCGGCGCCGCGCTCGCGGCTGCGATCGGGCTCTCGCGTGTGTACATGCGCGTGCACTACCTGAGCGACGTGACAGGCGGCTGGGCCCTTGGCCTGGCCGCTTTCTCGCTCTGCGGAGCCGTCGCGCTGATCGTGGACTATCTGCGTCAGAATTACCGCGGCTCGCCCGAGGCGGCCGCCGCATCCCGGACCCCCTCCCCCTCTTGGACAGCCTCACAGTCACCTACCTCATCCTCGGCTCCGCGGGAGTGATCGGCCTCGGCTGCTTCGCGGCGCTGATCCTGGCGCCCGCGTGGACGGCCTACGGGCGCACGTGGGAGCGCTTGGCCGCCGCCGTGCTGAGCATCTTCGTGCTGGCAGCCTTTGCCGGCGCGGGCATCGGCATCGGCGCGATCGTGCTCTATTACTGGGACCAAATTCTGGACTTTTTCGGCGTCCAGGCCGCGCTGCAGCCGTTCGCGTAGGCCAGTTCCCTCCTACACTCGTAACCCGAATGGCCGAAGCACGCACGAAAGATGCTGCAAATCATCGCGGTCGCGGGCCGGCGTCGGCCCTCGACGCACTGGCGGAATCGGTCGAGTCCGGCGCGGGCTTGCCCGAGACGGCACGGTGCGCAGCGGCCGCCCTGCAGGCGACCGTCGCCCTGATCGACTCGCGCGGCGCGGTGCTGGCGGTTGCCGCCGCGTCACCCGCCGAGGAGCGCGAGCTGCTCTCGAAGAAGGATGGCGTCACGGCGATCGACCTGCGCGTGTCCGAGGCGGTGGTCGGGCAGCTGCGCTTCCGCGTGCGCGAGGACGACGTGCCCGAGCCTGCGGTGCTGCGCCTCGTGACGACGCTGCTGGCGCTCGAGGTGGAGCGCACCCGCGCCCCCGAGCGAGCCGGTGAGGCGGCGGTGGGGAGTTTCGTGAACGCCGTCCTCGACGGCGACATCGACGACCGCCGCGACCTGGTCGCGCGCGGCAAGGAGATGGGGGTCGACCTCGAAAACGGCGGCAGCGTGCTGGCGGTCCGCATCTATCCGCTCGCGCCGGCAGAGGGCGACTGGCAGGCACGCGCCGTGACGATCGTCGGACGCGGGGCTCGCGGCGCCGCCCCCGGCGCGCTCAGCACGCTGCGCGGCGAGCAGATCGCGGTGATCGTCCCGAGCTCGGACGAAGCGCTCAGCCGGCGTGCCGCGCAGGCCGTGCTGCGGTCGGTTGACGACGGTATGCAGGGCTTCGCGGTCGTGGTCGGCTGCAGCCGGATCGCGGTTGACCCGATGGACATGCATCGCGCTGCGGGCGAGGCGCTACTGGCCGCGAACGTCGCGGCTCCCGACTATCGCGAGCCGAAGTCGCGGCTGCTCTCGTTCGAGGACACGGGCGCCTATCGCCTGCTGCTGCCGGCGATGAGCGACGACCCCGCCGAGCTCGAGCGTTTCTACCTCGACACGATCGCGCCGCTGGTCGCCTACGACGAGCAGTACGGCACCGAGCTGGTGCACACGCTCGAGGCCTTTCTCGCAAACGACGGGTCGATGGCGGCCACCTACAAGCAGCTCTTCACGCATCGTCACACGATCCGCTACCGGCTCGAGCGCATCAAGGAGCTGGCCGGCCTCGACGTCAACTCGACGGACGGGCGCGAACGGCTCGGCCTCGGGTTGAAGGCGATGCGCGTGCTCGGTGTGCGCGCGCCGAGCGCTCCCGTGTTCGAGCCGGGCGCCGAGCGAGGCCGCGTTCCGAAGCCGCACGCCGACGTGAACTCGCGCCGAAACTGACCGACGGCTGGGGCTAACCTCCCGGTACTCGATGCGGAGTGGTCTAACGGTAGGACGCCAGGTTTTGGTCCTGGAGGTCGGGGTTCGATCCCCTGCTCCGCAGCCTCGTTCCGCCCCCGGTTCCCTCGCCAACCGGCCTTTCCCTATGCGCGGTCGCGGCGCGTAAGCCAGCCGATCAGCGCACCGAGTGCGAGCCCGGCCTCGGGCGCAAGCGGCACGTCGGTGGTCACGCTGACGAGGATGCCGAGCACCAACCCGGCCACCGCGCCGATGGCGATCGCCGCTCCCACGCTAATGCTGCCCGGGCGGTCGATGTATCCGCGATCGTGAGCCGCGGTGACGTGCTCGCTGGCAAGAGGCGCACGATACCCCGGTGCAACCGACGCCGCGATCCGAGCAGGCGTAGCTACACCGCGACGATCGCGGGTCGGGCTGTCTCGTGATCGGCAGGGATCGCCGTCTCGGCGGCCGACCGCCGGCGCGTCTTGCGCTCCTCCAACGCCAGGATCACGGCCGGGATCAGCGCTGCCACAGAGAGGGCGAGGGCGTACCAGAACGTGTGCGCAAAGGCCTCGGCGAGCGGTTCGGCCACGCGATCGCGTGCGGCGTTGGAAAGCGCCCCGCCCGACACTCCGCCCTGTGCGCCTTCGCCCAGCGACGAGATGATCCGGTTCTGCAGAATCACGATGAGCAGCGCGGCGCCGATCGACCCCCCGACTCGTTGGAGCACATTCAGCGCCGGGGTCGCCCGCGGGACCTGATTGCGCTTCAAGGTCGCGTACGCCGCGGCCATCGCCGGCATCAGCGCGCCGCCGAGCCCGATGCCGCGCAGCACCAGCGCACCCCCGACCAGCCAGTACGACGTGGTCGCATCGACCTGCGTGAAGATCGCGGTGCCGGCGATCAGGAAGAGCAGGCCCACGATGGCCACTCTGCCCCCTCCGTAGCGGTCGGTCGCGCGGCCGCCCAGGCTCATCCCGATCACGGCGCCGAGGCCTTGGGGAGCAACCAGCAGGCCCGCGATCAGAGGCGATTCCCCGCGCGCGATCTGGTAGTAGAGCGGCAGCAGGATCATCGATCCGAAGAGGGCGATGCCGGTGAGGAACACCGTCGCCGCTGCGGCTGCGAAGCCGCCCGACCGAAACAGGCCGACATCGACGATCGGGTAACGCGTGCGCGGGCCGTAGACGACGAATCCGAGGACGGCGAGCAGCCCGATGACGAGCGGCAGCCACGCGCTCACCACGGACAACGTGCGATGCGCCCCGTACTCCGAGATCCCGAAGACGATCGCGCCGACCCCCGGGGAGAGCAGCGCAAGCCCGCGCCAGTCCAGCACCGGGTTCTCGCGTCCGTCTGCCGCGGCACGGCCGACGGCGCGACCGGGCGGAAGCAGGCGCCGCGCCAGCAGCAGTCCGGCGATCCCGACCGGCAGGTTCACCAAGAAGATCCAGCGCCACGACAGGCTCTGCACGATCGCGCCGCCGATGACCGGACCGAGCACCGGGGCGAGCAGCATCGGCACGCCGACGATGCTCATCACGCGGCCGATGCGACCAGGGCCGGCGGCCTGCGCCAGCGTGATCATCCCGATCGGCATGATCATGCCGCCGGCAAAGCCCTGGAGCACGCGGAAGCCGATCAGCGACTCGACGTTCCACGCCAGACCGCACAGGCCGCTGGTCACGACGAAGGCTGCGACGACGGTCATCCACACCCGCTTGGGACCGAATCGCTCGGCGGCCCAGCCGGTCAGCGGGATCGCCGTCGCGAGCGCGAGCAGATACCCGGTGCTCACCCACTGAATGGTCGAGAGCGGCGCCTCCAGCTCGATCCGCAGGGTCTCGAGCGCCACGTTCACGATCGTCGTGTCGAGGATCGACATGACTGCGCCGATGATCACGACCACCGCGATGCGGCGGACGTCGCGGGGAAGGCCGGCTCCCATCAGGCTTCGGAGCCGACCGGCTTCGCGACAGGGAAGCGATGAGGGGCGCTGCGCGGGATGATCGACGTGACCGCCAGAGCGATGACTGCCGCGACGGCGCTCATCACGAAGGCATCCGTGAAACCGCTCTCGGCCGGATAGCGGCCCCCGAGGATCTGGTTGCCCGCGAGGATCGCCGCGGCGATCTGCGCTCCGACCGATCCGCCGATCGAGCGCATGATCGTGTTGATCCCCGTCGCGACACCCGTCTGGTCGGGCCGGACGGCCTCGACCACGAGGTTTGCCATCGCCGCAAAGGCAAGGCCGATGCCGATCCCGACAAGGAGGCCCCCGACTGCGATCTCGGCCAAGGTCTCGTGGAAGAGCGCGAGCTCCACATAGGCGAGTGCCGCGAAGGCGGCGCCGAGCGCGAGCGGCAGGCGTGAGCCGAAGCGCAGGCCGAGCCAGCCCGAGAGCGGACCCGCCCCGAGCATGACGAGGGCGCTCGGCAGCAACACCGCGCCCGCGACGGTGGTCGTCTTCGCGAAGCCGTATCCGGTGACCGCCGGCAGCTCGACCAGCTGCGGGATCAGCACGTAGGAGCCGAACATCGCGAAGCCGATCATGAACGCCGTGAGATTGGTCGACCACACCGGGCGCCGCGACATCATCTGCATGTCGACCATCGGCTCGGGCACCCGGCGCTCGACGGCGATGAACACGGTGCCGAGGATCGCGGCGGCCGCGAACAGGCCGAGCACGCCGCCTGAGTCCCAGCCCCACGCGTTGCCCTGCGAGACGCCGAGCAGGAGCGATCCGAGCGCGAGCGACAGCAGCGCGGCTCCGAGCCAGTCGATCTTCGCCTTCACGCGCACCGGCGACTCCGGCACGAAGCGCCACGTCGCCCATGCGGCGATGGTGGTCACCAGCACCGAGGACCAGAAGATCCACTGGATGGAGAGGTGGTCGACGATCACGCCGGCCATCACGAGCCCCAGTCCGCCTCCGATGCCGAAGGTCGCGGAGATGAGGCCGATGGAGGTCGCCACGCGCTCGGGCGGGAACTCGTCGCGGATGATCCCGAAGGCGAGCGGGAAGATCGCCCCGGCGGTGCCCTGGATGGCCCGGCCCAGGATCAGCACGCCGATCGAACCCCCGATCGCACAGACAAAAGAGCCGAACGCGAAGACGCCGAGCGCAGCCAGCAGGACCTTCTCCTTGCCGTACATGTCGCCGAGGCGGCCGAGCAACGGCGTGGAGACGCTCGACGTCAGCAGGAAGGCGGTGAGCAGCCACGTGGCGGCCTCCTGCGAGGCGCCGAGATCGTGCTGGATCGCCGGCAGCGCCGGGATGATCATCGTCTGGGCGAGCGCATAGGCGATCGCGCCGAGCACCAGGATGCCGAGGGTGCGGTTCGGATTCGCGCGGGCGATGTCGGGACTCGGGGCCGGCGTCACGGGTGCAGATCGTCGATGGCGGCGGCGAGGGAGTGCAGCAGCCGCGCAGCCGCGCGGCGCTCGCCGGGCGACAGCCGGTCGAAGACCTGCTCGCGAGCCTGAGCGATGCGCATCCGCTTGGCCGCGACGAGCCTGCGACCCTCGGCCGTGAGCCTGATCTCGACGCGGCGGCGGTCTCCCTCCTCGGAGCGCATGCGCTCTGCGAGACCGCGTTTGACGAGACCGTCGAGCATCCGGCTCGCCGTCGGCGGGGCGACCGCGGCCGCGTCGGCCAGCGCGCACATGGGCAGCTGGCCGGGGCTGGTCGCCAGCGGTTCGAGCAGATGGAACTGCGAGGCGCTCAGCTCGGGCACGAGCGGGGCGCGGTTGAAGCGGCCGCGTGCGGTACGCAGCGCGCGCAGGAAGTCGTCGAGGCCGGCCGTGAAGGCTTCGACTTCACCGCCGTCGACCCTGGATGAGGTAGCCATTAGTTAGCAGGCTAACAAATGATTCTCCGAGCCTTCCACACCTCTTCGCACGGCCAGCGTCGCGCCCACTCCAGGCTCACGAAGGGATAACGGGTCTCGGAGTCCTCGGGCGGCCTGATCTCGGTCAGCCCTTCGACCTCGAACCCCGTGTCGCGCAGCAGGGCGATCATCTCTCCGTGCGGTAGGTGGAACTCGACCGAGTCGTCATCCGCCCACTCCAGCCGGTGCAGCCCGAAGTAGGGCCGCAGCAGACGGTCCGCCGCGGGCGCTTCGTCATCGTCGGGGAAGCAGAGCGCCAGCAGGACGCCGTTCACCAGGAACACGAGCTGTCCCCCCGGCCGCAGCAGCCGCGCCGCCTCCGGGATCCAGCGGTACGGATCGCACCAGATGCTCGCGCCGTATTCCGAGATGGCGAGGTCGAAGCTGCCGTCCGGGAACGGCACCTCTTCGGCGTTGCCGTGCAGCAGCGGGAACTCGATCCCGAACTCCTGCTGGAACTCGCGCGCGGTCGCCAGCTGAGCCTCGGAGTTGTCGATCCCGACGGGTCGCGCTCCCCGGCGGGCGAGCCACGCGGAGACATATGCGGTCCCGCAGCCAAGCTCGATCGCGTCCAGTCCCGCGAGCTCGGGAGGAAGCATGCCGACCTGGGACTCCGGCACGCCCCAGATCCCCCACGTGGGTTCGTCCTGGGCCCAGTTGCGCCGGCCGGGCTCCTCGTACTCCTTTGCCCAGCCGTTCCATTGCTTCCGGTTGCGCAGCACGTAGTCGGGAGGCTCGCTCATCGCGGCAGCGTACGTCTCCCGCCCCATCTGGCGGATCGAGCCCTTGATCACACCTGCCGATGAAAGGGGAATGACACCTTCCAAGCTCTTCACCCCACTGATCGCCGCCGCATTCGTCTTTTTCGCCGGCGCGGCACCCGCACCGGCCGCGCCGAAGGCGATCAGCGGCAAGCTCTCGAAGCCCGGCTACACCGTCATCGCACTCGCTTCCAACGGCAAGGCACACGCCACCGCGGCGAAGGGAAGGAACTTCAGGGTGACTCCGCCCGCGAAGAAGGTGACGCTCCACCTGCGCTCGCCGAATGGCGTCTACGCCGGTCCCATCGTGGTCGGCGCCAAGGGCAAGAAGCGCGCGATCGTGGGCGTGAAAGCGGGCGCGAAGCTCGGCGTGGTGAAGATCCGCAAGGGCTACGCGAAGCCCACGCGCAAGCTGTCAAAGCGCTTCGTCGACCGCTCCCGCACCGCGCGGGCGAAGCAGGGAGTACCCGTCGGCGCGGGCCTGTTCGGGCGCGTCAAGGCCAAGACGGCAGGCGCCGCCGGCCAGGGGCGCGATCACGACGGTGACGGCTTGCCGGGCGCGTTTGACGTTGACGACGACGGCGACCTGGTACTCGACAACGTCGAGACGCGCAACGCCACAGGCGCGCGCATCAGCGCGGAACCGCCTCCGCCGGTGCCGCCCGGCCAAAACCCCCCGGGCGGCGCACCGCCCGCCGCGGAGCGCTTCGGCATGTTCTCCAACTTGAAGCTGGACCTCAGCGAGTCGCTGAACGCGAACGCCGGCGCGGTCACCGACGCGCAGATCGACGCGGTGATGTCCAGGTCCCAGACGCTCGCGATCCAGGTCGCCTCCGGCGAGGCCGAACTGGACTGCGGCGGCCTGTCGTACTGCTCGAAGGGCGGCACCGGCATCGCCATGGGCAACGGCGGCAATCCTGGCCCCGCGAAAGCCTTCCCGGACGCATTCGACTCCGACGGCGACGGGTTCGGCCTGCTGGAAGCCGGCTCGACCGGCGACTTCCAGCTCCTCACCGGCGCGAAGGCCGGCGAGATCGGCTCCGGCGACGCGTTCGTCGAGCGGGTGCGCCGCGGCGGCGCGGAGACCGAGATCCCGGGCATCCTGAACTACGTCTTCTCGACCACACCCGCGCTGAAGAGCTGGACTGAGGGAGCGACGGCCGGCACGGTCACGTACCCGGTGCCCGCCGGCGGGGCCGGCACGGCCGCGAACCCGATCCCGGTTTCCGCGACCGGCGACGTGATCGTGGCCATGACCTTCTGGCGGCCGCAGCGCAAGGCGATCCCCGGCTCCGGCGAGGGCGCGGATTGGGTCGACATCGGCCGCCTGAAATACACGGCGGACGTGCCCAACGCTCCCGTCGCGGGCGGTCCGGGCACGCCCGGTGCCCGCGGCCCCGGCAACTGCGCCGCCTCTACGTACTCCACCACCGACCCGAACCTGAAGGTGGGCGGCGACGGCGTCGAGGACTCATCAGTGGACCGGCCGGCCGTACCCGCCAACACACTGACCTTCGCGGTCAACCTGACGCAGTGTCTCGCCGGGGCGGCCGTCACATGGTCTTCCGGCCAGACGCTCCAGGTCGACATCCAGGCGCGCTCGAGCTTCGGCGACAACGCCGCGCAGAAGGTGAGCTTCCGCCGCTCCTGAGCTAGCACGAAAACCCGGAGGCGCAGACGCTGATCTGCCCAGCTCGGTGGACCGCTGGATGCTGCTGATGGGGCTGAAATAGCTCACCCCACCCAGGTTGTTGCCTCCCCAGAGGATTCCGCGGAGCTTCGCGTCCGAACCGCTGGGAGTGAAGACCGGCGAGCCGCTGTCTCCACCCAGTGCGAAGAGATTCGCCTGCGCCGAGCACAGCAGCATGTGATGTTCCAGAACCGCTTAGCCGCCGGTGCTCGGGGGGATCAACCAGATACGCTTGCGAATCGGCCAGGCCGGGAGGAGAGGGAGCCGGGTTTGAGCACGCTCGAGATCGAGAATGTTGTCGTTCGTTTTGGCGGCGTCGTGGCGCTGGACGGGCCCAGCTTCGCGGTGGCCGACGGTGAGGTGTGCGGGCTGATCGGCCCGAACGGAGCCGGCAAGACCACCCTCTTCAACTGCATCAGCCGCCTGTACACGCCCGACTCGGGCGAGATCCTCTGCGACGGCGAGGACCTCCTGCAGCGAAAGCCGCACGAGATCGCCGGGCTCGGGATCGCCCGGACGTTCCAGAACCTTGCCCTCCTCCACGGGAGGAGCGTGCGCGACAACGTGCTGCTCGGCGCCCACCATCGTGCGCGCGCGAGCATCCTGACATCGGCGCTCGGGCTGCCTGGCGTGCGGGCCGAAGAGCGGACGCTCCACGAGGAGGCCGACGAGATCCTGGAGCGGCTCGAGCTCGCATCGCTCGCCGACCGGCCCGCGTCCGGCCTTCCATACGGGACCTTGAAGAGGATCGAGCTGGCCCGCGCCCTCTGCCAGCGCCCGCGCGTGCTGATGCTGGACGAGCCGGCAAGCGGGCTCACCCACGGCGAGGTCGACGAGCTTCGCGAGTTGATCGTAGGGCTGCGCGACGACTTCGACCTGACCGTGCTGCTCGTGGAGCACCACATGGGGATGGTCATGCGCGTCTGCGAGAGGGTCGTGGTGCTCGACTTCGGGCGCAAGATCGCGGATGGACCGCCGAGCGAGGTCCAGGGCAACCCGGCGGTGATCGAGGCCTACCTCGGAGCGGACGAGTGAGCCTGCTCGAGGTCAGCGACCTCGAGGCCGGCTACGGCGACGTGACCGTGCTCCGCGGCGTGTCCTTCGCGGTGGAGGAGGGGCAGGTCGCGGCGATCTTTGGACCGAACGGCGCCGGCAAGACGACCACGCTGAAGGCCGTGTCCGGCGTGTTACGACAGCGCGGGCGGGTGACGTTCGCCGGCAAGAGCATCGCGGGCGCGAGCCCTGAACGGGTCGCCCGCATGGGGATCGCGCACGTGCCCGAGGGCCGGGGCACCTTCGCGGAGCTCACGGTGGAGGACAACTTGCGGATCGGCGGCTACCGCCGCCGCGACGGCGAGGGCATGCGGCAAGACATGGAGCGCTGCTTCGAGTACTTCCCGCAACTCGCCGAGCGCCGGCGCCAGCGGGCCGGGAACCTGAGCGGCGGCGAGCAGCAGATGCTCGCGGTCGCGCGGGGCCTGATGCTGCGGCCGCGGCTGCTGATGCTCGACGAGCCTTCGCTCGGACTCGCGCCGGTGCTCACCAAGGAGGTCTTTGGGATCCTCGGCACGATCGCAGGCGAGGAGGGGATGACCGTGCTGCTCGTCGAGCAGAACGCCAGGCTGGCGCTCGGTCTCGCCGACTACGCGTACGTGCTCGAGGCGGGCTGCATCGTCCTGTCCGGGGAGGCGAAGCAGATGAAGGAGGAGCAGGCGGTCCAGCAGACCTACCTCGGCTTCTGAGATGGAAGAGCTGATCCAGACGATCGTGGACGGGGTGGCGATCGGGTCGCTATACGGGGCGCTGGCGCTCGCGGTAGTCCTGATCTTCCGCTCGACCGGAATCGTCAACTTCGCGCAGGGCGAGATGGCGATGTTCAGCACGTTCGTCGCGTGGGGCCTGCTCCAAGCGGACGTCCCGCTCGGTCTCGCGGTCGTGATGACGCTCGGCATCGCGTTTCTCGGCGGGATGGCGATCGAGCGCATCCTGATCCGGCCGGTCGAGGGCAGCGACCCGCTCACGATGGCGGTCGTGACGCTCGGCCTCTTCATTCTCTTGAATAGCGCCGCCGGCTGGATCTGGGGCTTCGAGACCCGCAGCTTCCCGAGCATCTTTCCCGACGACAGCGTGCAGCTGGCCGGAGCCGACGTGGCGGTCGAGTCGCTCGGCATCGTCGCACTGCTGCTCGCGGTCGTCGGCCTGCTGTACCTGTTGTTCCAGCGCACGAAGATCGGCCTCGCGGTCCGAGCAGTGTCAGTCAATCCGGAATCGAGCCGCCTCTCGGGCATCTCGGTCGGGCGCACGCTGATGATCGGCTGGGGAATCGCCGCGATGGTCGGCGCCCTCGCCGGCATCCTGATCGCGCCGCGGCTGTTCCTCGACGTGAACTTCATGGGCGGCGTCCTCATCTACTCGTTTGCCGCCGCGACGCTAGGCGGCTTCGACAGCCCCTTCGGCGCCGTTGTCGGGGGCTGGGTGATCGGGGTCACCGAGAACCTCGCGAGCACGTACGTCGACTTCATCGGCTCGGACCTGAAGATCCTCGTGCCGCTCACGGTGATCTTGGCGGTGCTCCTGATCAGGCCGTCGGGGCTGTTCGGCTCGCACGAGGTAGCAAGAGCATGAGCGCCGCGGCGGCGGCGGCCGGACCGAGCCCGGTCGAGCGAACGGAGCAGCGCCTGCGGCTTGCGGCTTACGGGCTCGTGCTCCTCATCGCGGTCGCGATCCCGTTCTTCCTCGGGTCCTACCGCGTCGGGCAGTTCACGCTCGTGCTGGCCTACTCGGTTGCCGTGCTCGGCCTGAACCTGCTCGTGGGCTACGGCGGCCTGGTCTCTCTCGGGCACGGGGCATTCTTCGCGCTCGGCGCCTACACGAGCGCGATCCTGATCGAGGAGGCGGGCCTGCCCCACCTCATGACGGTGCCGATCGCCGCCGCGGTCTGCTTCGCCGCCGGCTTCGTCCTCGGCCTGCCCGCGCTTCGCATTCGGGGCCTCTACCTCGCGCTCGTCACACTTGCGGTGGCGATCGCCGTGCCACAGCTGATCAAGCGCTTCGACGGGCTCACCGGCGGCACGCAGGGGCTGAACGTCGCCCAGCCGACCGCCCCCGGCTGGGTACCGCTCGCCGACGACCAGTTCCTCTACTTCCTCACGCTCGTCCTGGCCATCCCGATGTTTGTGCTCGCCGCGAATCTCGTCCGCGGCCGGACCGGACGCGCGCTCGTGGCGATGCGCGAGAGCGAGGTCGCCGCGAAGGCGATGGGCGTCGATCTCGCCCGGCTCAAGACGAGCGCCTTCGCAATCAGCTCCCTGTACGCGGGCGTCGCGGGCTCGCTTTACGTCTTCTCGATCGGCTTCGTCGCACCTGAGTCGTTCCCGCTCACGGTCTCGTTCGCGTTCCTGGCGGCAATCGTGGTCGGTGGGCTCGCGACGATCGGAGGCGCGATCTTCGGCGCCCTCTTCATCGAATTCGTGCCGATCTACGCGTCGGACGTGAGCGACGCGCTGGCCGGCGTGATCTACGGCGCCGTGCTGATCGCCTTCATGTACGCGTTGCACGGCGGCGTGATGGGAGTCCTGCGCGGAACCGGCCGGCGTCTTGCTTCGAGGCTTTCGCGGGAGAAACGCAAAGAGCCGCTCGACGAGCCGCCGCAGCCGAACGTCGCGCCGGCGGCGAGCGACAGCCCGGCAACCCGACCACCGACAATCACAGGCAGTTGAGAGACAGGAGGAGGGCCCGAATGAAAGGTTTGCGAGGTTACGTGTGGATCGCAGTGCTCGCGATGGTGGCGCTCATCGCGGCGGGCTGCGGTCGTGACGAGGACAAGGGATCCTCGTCGCCGGGCATTACGGATGCCGAGATCAAGCTGGGCGGCAGCTATCCGTTCAGCGGACCGGCGTCCGCGTACAAGTCGATCCGCGACGGCGCCAAGGCGCAGTTCGACTTCGTGAACGACAACGGCGGCGTGGATGGACGCAAGATCAAGTTCACCACGCTCGACGACGCGTACGAGCCGCCGCGTGCGGTCCAGAACGCTCGGAGGCTGATCCAGCAGGAGAAGGTCTTCGCCCTGTTCAACACGCTCGGCACCCCGAACAACCTCGCGATCTGGGACTACGTGAACAAGCAGAAGGTGCCCCAGGTATTCGTCGCGACCGGCGCTTCCGACTGGGGCGAGGACATCGCCGCGCACCCCTACACGATCGGCTGGCAGCCCGACTACGTCACCGAGGCGCAGATCTACGCCGACTACCTGAAGAAGGAGAAGCCGAGCGCGAAGGTGGCGGTGCTCTACCAGAACGACGGCTTCGGCAAGGACCTGCTCGGCGGCTTCGAGAAGGCGATCGAGGGCTCCAACATCAAGGTCGTCGCAAAGGAGAGCTACGAGGTCACCGATCCCACGATCGCCTCTCAGATCCGCAAGCTGGCAGGCTCGGGGGCCGACACGTTCCTCAATATCACGACCCCGAAGTTCTCGGCGCAGGCGATCGCGGCGATCGCGAAGTCCGACTGGAAGCCGCTCCACATCCTCAACAACGTGGGCGCCTCAAAGGCGCTCGTGCTCACGCCCGCCGGACTCGACAACTCGAAGGGCATCATCTCCACGTCGTACTTCAAGGATCCCGAGGATCCGCAGTGGCAGAACGACGCCGCCATGAAGGAGTACAAGGCGGCGCTCAAGAAGTACTCGCCCCGCTCGAATCCGAACGACCCGTTCAACGTCTACGGCTGGGGGGCCGCCGCGACGATGGTCGAGGCGCTGAACAACATGAAGCAGCCGAACCGTGAGGCGCTCATGGACTCGGTTCGCAACCTCGACACCGAGATCCCGATCCTGCTGCCGGGCATCACGGTGCAAACGAGCGACACCGACGGCTACCCGATCGAGGCGATGCAGATTCAGAGGTTCAACGGCGACCGCTGGGAGCTGCTCGGAAAGGTGGTGCAGTCCAAGCGGCAGACCTGAGCGCGCAGCCGCTTGCCGCCGACAAAGCGAAGGGCCGCCCACGAGGGGCGGCCCTTCTTCAGGTGCGATTCGAAGCGAGAAAGCGGATTGGTCTGGCCCGGCGGGACGTCTTCCCGGCGCCGCTTCTCACCGGCGCTAGGGGTGGAATTCCGCCAAGCGGCTCACACCCTGCACGCGCCGCGCCGCCGCTCACGCGACGGCGGGAACGGGCGGCCGCCTAGCGGCCCCGCACCTCCAGCGTCCCGAAAAGTATGTGATTCAGTAGGACCACCTCCTTTCTCTGGTCCGCTAATTGAAGCATGCGCGAGCGCGAACGCGAGAGAGCCGTCGTCAACTCGGCTCAGGCGGCCTCGGCGTAGGCGGGCTCCGCTTCGTCTCCGGCCTCGGCGTCGGCCTGCCCGGCGCCCGCGAGTGGCTCCGCGCGCACGACGAACAGCGCGACCAGGACAGCCGCCCCGATGAGCGCGGCGCCGATGAGGTAGGCGAGGTGATAGCCCGAGTTGAGCGCGGCATCCCGCGCCACTCCGTCGGCGCGCAGCGCGTCGGTGCGCGAGGTCGCAACCGTCGCGAGCACCGCCAGGCCGATGGCGCCGCCCACCTGCGTGGTCGTGTTGACGAAGCCCGAGGCGAGTCCCGAGTCGCTCTTCGTGGCGCCCGACATGGCGAGCGTCATCAGCGCCGGGAAGGAGACCCCGGCCCCAACGCCGAGCAGCAGCATGACCGGCAGGACGTGCTCGACGTAGCTGCCGTCGACCGGCGCCCGCGCGAACAGGAGCAGCCCGGCGCCCGCGAACAGCAGGCCCGTGATCAGCGCGTTCCGCGCCCCGAAACCCATGATCAGGCGCTCCGCATAGCGCAGCGACAACGTGCCCATCACGATGCACGACGGCAGGAAGGCGAAGCCGACACCGAGAGGGCTGAAGTCGAGGATCCCCTGCAGGTAGAGGGCGCCCATGAAGAACATCCCGAAGAAACCGACCACGAGGAGGCCCATCACCGCGTTGGCGCCCGTGACGTTCCGGGAGCGGAACAGGCGCAGCGGCATGAGCGGGTTGTCGATGCGCGCCTGGCGCACGACGAACGCGGTCAGCAGAGCGATTGCGACGCCGCCGAGCAACAGCGTCTGAGTCGATCCCCATCCCTGTTTGCCGGTCTCGAGCAGCGTGTACACGAAGAGCATCAGCCCGCCGGTCAGCAGCACGGCGCCGGGAACATCGGCTCCCTTCTCGAGGCCGAGGCCCGGACGGTCCGGGACCAGCCGGAGCGCAGAGAGCGCGACCACGACACCAACCGGCAGATTGACGAAGAAGATCCAGTGCCAGTTGATCGCCTCCGTCAAGATGCCGCCGGCGAGCAGCCCGATCGAGGCGCCCGCGGAGGCGATGAAGGCGAAGACCCCGATCGCCTTCGCCTGCTCGCGCGGCTCGGGGAACATCGTGACGATCATGCCGAGGATCACGGCCGAGCTGATCGCGCCGCCCGCGCCCTGGATGAAGCGCGCGCCGATCAGCATGCCCTGGGTCTGCGCAACGGCGCACACAGCCGACGCGGTGGTGAAGATGGCGAGGCCGATCAGGAAGATGCGCCGCTGGCCGATCAGGTCGCCGAGGCGCCCGGCCAGCAGCAGCAGGCCACCGAACGCGATCAGGTATGCGTTCACAACCCACGCGAGGTTGCCCTGGGTGAAGCCAAGGTCGTCCTTGATCGTGGGCAGCGCGACGTTCACGATCGTCGAGTCGAGCACGATCATGAGCAATCCGCCGCAGAGCACGTACAGCGCCAACCACCGCTGACGGTCGTTCTTGCTTGTATCAGCCGTCACGTTCTGATCTCCCGGTGTCTCGTTTGTCTCATGCTCGCAGGTCACCCTCTGAAACTAGGAATTGGTCCAAAACTCATCGGTGCATGCAACTGACGCCGCTGCAGCGGCGTTTGGATAGGGTCGGCAGATGAGGATCCGCGGTCCTGGGATCGGTGTCCTCGTCGCCCTTCTGGTGCCGGCAGACACGGCGCTGGCGGCCAGCCAGACCGTGACGGCGACAAGCTCCAACGCCTTCTCGCCCAAGGATGTCAGCGTAAACGTCGGCGAGTCGGTCACGTGGAACAACGCCGGCGGGTTCCACAACGTCCTTTTCGACGACGGCTTGTTCGATGAGCCGCCCGACCCTGTGGACCCGTGGCCGATGCCTGTGTCGCGGACGTTCAACACGGTGGGAACGTTTCGCTACATCTGCGAGGCCCACGTTACGAGCGACAACATGACGGGCACCGTCACGGTGCTGTCGTACGGCGCGCCGCCCGGGCCTGGGCCCGGGCCGGGACCGCCTCAGCCCGTCGCCGCCGACAAGGTCAAGCCAACCTTGAAGCTGAGCGGTCGGAGGAAGCAGCGGGCCCTGCGCCGGCGCGCGGTCCTCGTCGCGGTCGAGGTCAACGAGGCATCCACCGTGGTCGCCGCGGGAACGGTCTCAGTGCCAGGCGCGGGCAAGGTCATCCGCCTGAAGAAGGCGTCGAAGCGGCTCGCGGCGGGGGCGAAGGCGACGCTCAAGCTGAAGCTTCCAAAGCAAGCGTCGAAAGCGCTCCGCCGGGCGTTCGGGCGTCGCACGCGGCTCACCGCCAGGCTAACCGTGACCGCCAGGGACGCGGCGGGCAACACTCGCTCCGCGAAGCGTAAGATCGCGCTGAGGACATGAGAATCCGTCTCGTTGGAATAGGGGCGCTCGTCGCCCTCGTGACGCCGGCTTCGGCGCTCGCGGCCAACCAGACCGTGACCACGACACCCGCCAACACGTTCTCTGCCAAGCACGTGGGCGTGAACGTCGGCGAGATGGTCACGTGGAACAACGGCGGCGGAGTCCACAACGTCCACTTCGACGACAACAGCTTTGACATGCCCGCCTCACCCTCGGGCGCGGCCTGGAGCGTGCAGCGGACCTTCAACACCCCGGGCGTCTACAAGTACTACTGCGAGTTGCACGGCGGGCCCAACGGCGCCGGCATGTCGGGCACGGTGGCGGTGAACACGGGCTATGCCCGGCCACAGAGCGCTTCGCCGCTGCGGACTTCGCTCGTGGTCGCCTACAAGCCGTGCACGGCCTCGAACCGCCAGCACGGACCCCCGCTCAACGGTGCGTCCTGCGGTCCGCCGACGCAGGCGTCCGACTGGCTCACGGTGGGTTCGCCTGACGTGATCGGCAACGGCAACCAGGCGAACTCGGCCGGGTCCATCAGGGTGGTCACGCAGGTGGGCGCTGCCGGCCCCCCGGACGACGCGAACGTCCAGTTCGTCGCCTCGATGACCGACGTGCGAAAGAAAAGCGACCTGACCGACTACACGGGCCAGCTGCAGGCAAGGCTCGACCTGCGGGTGACGGACCGCGACAGCGGACCTTCTCTCACGGAACCGGCGACGGGCGACACCACGTTCACGTTCACGCTCCCCTGCGCCGCCACGGGCGATCCCGCGATCGGATCGACGTGCTCGGTCACCACCACCGCGGATGCCGTGATGCCCGGCGCCGTGCTGGAGGGCAAGCGCTCGGTGTGGGAGCTCGGGAAGGTCCAGGTCTTCGACGGCGGCTCCGACGGCATGGCGTCCACGACACCCAACACCCTGTTCGCCGACCAGGGCGTATTCGTCCCTTAACGACTACGAGCGCATCTGCGCCTTCGACCATTCGGCCTTGTGGGCGCGTTTTGCCGCTTGGTAATCATCGAGTGCCTGCAGGGAGTCGACGTCCCCGAGTGTCGGATGCCAGGGGACGAGGTCGCGGGCGGCGTCCACGCCGAAGCGCTTGGCGAGGACGGCGCCCAGCGCCTTCACCTTCATCTCGCCGAAGCCGGGGAGGGCCATGAGATTGGCGCGCAGCGCGTCTGCGCCCGCCGCGTCGGTCCACACGCGTGCGGCGTCGCCGTCGTAGTGGTCGCGCACGTGGAGCGCCAGGTCGTGCACCCGCCGGGCCATCATTCCGGGATAGCGGTGGATCGCCGGCTTGGCGCGGAACACCGGCTCGAGGTCGGCCGCCGCCAGCGTGGCGGCATCGATCGTGCCGAGGCGCTCGCGCAGCACGAGCGGACCGGCGAACGCCTGCTGCACCGTGACCTGCTGGTCGAGCGCGAAGCCGACCAACAGCGCCATCGGGTCCGAGGCGATCAGCTCGTTGGCCTCGTCGGACTCGGTGAAGTACAGGCGGTCGGGCAAGGGACGCCTACTTTACGACGCGGAACCTGAGGTGCGTCACACCGGGAGACTCGATCACCCGGGTGGTCTCCAGTTCGATGTGCTCGGCGGCCAGATCGCCGAACAGGGGGCGGCCTGCACCGAGGAGCACGGGGGCGATGTGAATCTGGAACTCGTCGATCAGCCCCGCCCGCAGGGACTGCTGCACGACGTTCGCACCCCCGGCAATCATCACGTCATTGTCGCCGGCCGCCGCCCGGGCCTGGTCGAGCGCGCTTTCGATGCCGCCGGTCACGAAGTTGAAGGTCGTTCCACCCTGCTTGGGGATCGGGTCCCGGCCGTTGTGGGTGACGACGAACACAGGCACGCCGAACGGAGGGTTGTCTCCCCACGCCGGCTCGGCGAAGTCGAACATGCGCCGGCCCATCAAAACCGCTCCCGTGTTCCTGAATGCTTCCTCGAGCACCTCCGAGTCACGATTCGCCTGCCCGCCCTCCCGGCCGTGACCCGCGTGAAAGCTCGCCAAGTCGTACAGCCATTCGTGGAGCCGCTCCCCACCCTCGCCCAGTGCCTGCTCGGCGTTGTCGTCGGGCCCCGTCATGAAGCCGTCGAGCGAAACCGACATGTCGAAGCTGACCTTGCCCATGGGACGTCCTCCCTCCTCTGTCGCTCAACCCTATAACCGCATCCCGGCGAGAAACTCATCGGCTCCGGAACGCACAGGGTGTTCAGGGCGAGCGCCGAGACGGGCGCCTCTCGCTTGGGCCGTATCTGGGACTAACGAGCCCCGTTTGCCGGTCTAGCTGGCCGGGGCGAGCACTGCGCCGCTGCGCCGCTCAACCGAAACGGCGTAGGCGTAGTGGCGAAAGCGCAGGATCGGATCCTCGGTCAGCTCGATGCCGCCGACCACCCGGACGGGATCGAACACCAGCACGTCGCCTTCCTGCTCCCGCTCGGTCTCCGGACCGGTCAGCTCCAGGCGCCCAACCACGACCGTCTCACGCTCGGATGGCCATGCCTCGGTCGGGTCGTCGACCGAGTCGCCCAGCTCGGCGAGGGTGACCACCAGGCGGAAGGCGGCCGGACCGTTGCCCAGGCGCGTCAGGATCTCCTCTTGCAGGTAGTCCGCGCCACGCTCCTTTGCCTCCTCCGCCGTGAGGCTCGCGACGCCGTCCTCCGGCTCCCAGCGGAAGCGGATGAAGCGGCCCTCGCCATCGGCGTTCACATACCGGAACGCGTGAATGCCGTTGTACTCGCACCGCGCGTAGCTCTCCGGCGGCGGTGCGGTCACCGCGGCCTGGATCGCCGGGCCGGCTTCCGGATGCTCGCCCAGCCACTTGCCGAGCCGTTCCATGTCCGGCTGGCCCGTGGCGGGATCGGGCTTGCGGGCGCACGTGAACGCGAAGAAGTCCTCGGGCGTGCGCGCGAAGAAGACCGGCAGGGAGAGCGCGACCATGTCGGCACGGCGCCCGTCCTCGAGGTACAGCTTGACCGCCATGCCGCGGCCCTCGGTCGCGTAGTCCGGGATACCGGGGTCGCCGCCGCCGTTGGAGAAGCGCACGGTGGCGCGCACCGGCTCGCCGTTCATGTGCGCGGCGCGGGTCAACCCCGACGCCGCAGGCGTGGCGGTGAACGTCCCCGCGCAGAGCGTGCCCTTTGCGTGCGCGGCGCGGTGGCCGGGGTGCACGCCGGACAGATCGTTGATCGAGTCGACGACCTGCTCGGGGGAGGGCTCGGGCATGGCCGCAACCCTAACGCGGTCAGGCGCGCGAGTCAGCCCCGTTATGCCAGCCCTCAGATGAGAGGCGCGATACTTCCCGACCGTGGTCACCGCCCGGGTCGATCCGCACGTCCACCTGCTGCCGGCCGAGCGCACGGCCGGACTCATGCGATGGCTGCACCGCGGCCTCCCCGGTGTGGCGATCCCAGTCGACATCAGCGCCGAAGGCGCGCTCGCCGACCTGCACGCCGCCGGCGGACACGTGATGGTCAACCTGCTGTTCCCGCTCGCGGCCGGCGAGGCCGACGAGCTGCACCGCTTTGGCGCCGAGCTGTCCGCGCAGGACCCCGGGGTGATACCCGTGGGCGGAGTCCACGTCGACGACCCGGATCCCGAGGCGGTGGTGCGATCAGCAATCGAGGACCACGGCATGCGCGGCCTGAAGCTCCACCCGATGGTGCAGCGCTTCTCCCCGGGGCACCCGGCGCTCGAGCCGGCGATCGCGGCGCTTGCGGAGTACGCGCTGCCGCTCTACGTGCACACCGGCTTCGACGAGTGGTACGGATGGGGCTACGACCTGGGGGAGCTGGAGCGCATCGCGGAGCGCCATCCCTCGATCCCGCTCGTGTTGTGCCACTGCGCGTTCCCTCGCCTGGAATGGGCGACCGAGATGGCGCGCCGCCATCCCCAGGTGTGGCTCGACACGACCAACGTGTTCGGGAGCATCGAGATGGCGCGAGCGGGCGAGCCGCGCGAACGCCTCGAGGGGGAGCTGCGCGTGGCGTTCGAGACGGCGCCCGATCGCATCTTCTTCGGGACCGACTATCCCGCTGCAATGGGCACGCTGGAAGAGCTGCATTCGCAGGTTGCGGCTTCGCCGCTGGTAGGCGAGCAGCAGCTGGCCCAGCTGGCCGGGAATGCCGAGCGGTTCGTGCGCGAATCCTTCGTCGTCCGCGCCAGAGCTTGACCTAGAGCGCGCTCTAAGTCTTATGGTGCGCGCATGACCACCACCACCGCACCACTCACGATCTCCGACGCCGCCCGCGCCAGCGGCGTCAGCGCACACACCCTGCGCTACTACGAGCGCGCCGGCCTGCTCGACCCCGTCGACCGGGCGGCCAGCGGGCACCGGCGCTACGCCGAGGAGGACCTCGCGCGCATCCAGTTCCTGACCAAGCTTCGCTCCACCGGGATGCCGATCCGCCAGATTCGCGACTACGCGGACCTGATGCGGCGGGGCGACGACACGCATGAAGCGCGGCTCGCGCTGCTCGAACAGCACCGCGACGCCGTCCGCGCCCATCTCGCCGAGACGGAGCGCAACCTCGAGCTGATCGACTACAAGATCGGCTACTACCGCGAAAGGCTGGCCGCACGATGAAGCAACGCAAACTTGGGTCACTGAATGTTCCAGCGATGGGACTCGGCTGCATGGGCATGTCCGCCTTCTACGGCACGACCGACGAGGGCGAGGCGCTCGCCACCATCGACCGCGCGCTCGAGCTGGGCTGCAACTTCCTCGACACCGCCGAGATGTACGGCCCCTTCAAGAACGAGGAGCTGCTGGGCAAGGCGATCGCCGGCCGGCGTGACGAGTTCGTCCTCGCCACCAAGTTCGGGATTCGCTTCGCGCCCACGAAGGAGGACCCGACCAACCGGGTGCTGGACGGCTCCCCCGAGAACGCGCGCAACTCGATCGAGGGCTCCCTGAAGCGGCTGGGGACCGACCACGTCGACCTCTGGTACCTGCACCGCGTCGACTTCAACAGGGACATCGAGGAGACGGTTGGCGCGATGGCCGAGCTCGTCAAGGAGGGCAAGGTGCGCCACATCGGGCTCAGCGAGGCTGCCCCCGAGACGCTGCGGCGCGCGCACGCCGTACACCCCATCACCGCGCTCCAGACCGAGTACTCGCTGTGGACGCGGGACGTCGAGGCGGAGATCCTGCCGGCGTGTCGCGAGCTGGGCGTCGGCTTCGTGCCCTACTCGCCGCTCGGGCGCGGGTTCCTGTCGGGGCGCTTCAAGTCACCGGACGACCTCGATGAGAGCGACTTTCGCCGTCACGGACCGCGCTTCCAGGGAGAGGCGCTCGAGCAGAACCTGAAGCTCGCCGCCAAGGTCGAGGAGCTGGCCGCCGAGAAGGGCTGCACGCCCGGTCAGTTCGCGCTCGCGTGGGTACTTGCGCAGGGCGAGGACGTCGTCCCGATCCCTGGCACCAAGCGCCGCAAGTACCTCGAGGAGAACCTCGCCGCAGTCGACGTCGAGCTGTCCGCAGACGACCTCGCGCGCATCGACGCCGAGATGCCCGCGGCAGCCGGCGACCGCTACGACCGCATCGGCATGATGACCGTCAACCGCTAGATCAGGTCGCCGCCTCGTAGGCCTGGCCCGGCGTGCCACCGAGCGCGAGCAACCGCACGCCCTGATCGCCCGGGGTGATCTTGCGCTTCGCCTTGGCCCCGACGCGGATGATCGTGTCGGGGTCGATCTGCACGCGCTCCCCGTCAACATCCATCTCGGCCGATCCCTTGAGGACGACGTAGACCTCTTCCTGACCGGCGTCCGAATGATCGTGCTGGGGATAGTCCGCGTAGTTGGGCGGCATGTCGATGACCTGCATGCCGAACGCCGCCACGCCGAGCTCCGCACGGGCGAGCTTGAAGCCGCCCTGCATCAGCGCCTCCATGTCGTCGATCTTCTTGGCCGTGTAGTCAGCCATGTCCGTCTCCTCTCTCTCATATGCCGTGATTTCGCAAGCGCGAAATCACGGGAGCTCTGATGTATCGGGTCGTCTTGCGACGCCTATGACGTGTGGCTCGATCGCCTTCAGCAAGACGAACGGCCGGAAGCTGAAGCGCTCGCAGCGCTCGATGTCGAAGCCCGCCGCCTCGATCGCGGCCGGGGTGTCGCGGTTCGGATGGCAGCCACCGCTGAAGCGTGGCCACAGCCGGTCGATCCGGTCCTGGCTGCGCGCCTCGCGAGCGTCGTGCGCGCGCACGTGTTCATAGAAGCGCAGCTCGCCGCCGGGCCGGATCACCCGGCGCAGCTCCGCGAGCGCTTGCGCCTGCTCGGGCACGGAACACAGGACGAGGGAAGCCACCCCCGCGTCGTACGACGCGTCCTCGGCCGGCAGCGAATCCGCAAGGCCGTCGACCACCTTCACGGGAACCGGTGCCTTGGCGGCGGCCTGCTGGGCCTTCTCCCGCAGGAACGGCTCCGGCTCGACGGCGAGCACCTCGGTCACCTCCGGCGGGTAGTGCGGGAAGTTCAGGCCGTTGCCTGCGCCCACCTCGATGACCTGGCCGGACAAGCCCTCGAGCAGCCGGCGCCGGTGCTCGGTCTGCTCGGCCGGAGCGTTGGAGGCACCCCACGCGAACAGCCGCGCGAAGATCGGGTGATGGACGCTCGCCTCGCTCGCCATGCGCGGCCCAGCCTATCCGGACGCGACAGCCCGATGTGTGACACCGGGCCGTACCGTCAGGCGGCGGAAGAGACGACTGCGTCCGGATACACGGCGTGCACCCAGATGGTCGTGAACGCTTCGACAACCTGCTCGGGCGGGCGGCCAAGTGCGCCGATCAGCATGTTGTTGCAGCCCTCCACCATCCAGACGAGCACCTCCGCGACGGCGTCCGGGTCCATCGGCCGCAGCCGGCCGTTTCGGCCGTCCCGGCGCAGCTGCTCTGCGGTCGCCGACACGAATCGGCCCACCACACGGTCGTTGTAGAAGGCCGCGAACTCGGGGTCGTACGTCGTCACCTCGTGGGACGTACGCAAAAGCGCGGCGTGGCGCTGGAAGACCTCCACGATGCCCTGCAGGGCCACGCGCATGAGCTGCTCCGGCGGCCCTTCGCCCTGCCACCACCGGGCAGCCTCGGCGTACATCTGCTCGGCCACCTCCTCGAGGGCCGCCATGAGTACCTGGCTCTTCGCGGGAAAGTAGAAGTAGAAGGCCGTGCGAGACAGGCCCGCGGCACGCGCCAGCTCGTCCACGGTGAGGTCGTTGAACGGCTTGCCCTCACCGAGCAGGCGCAGGAGGGCCGCCCGCACGTCCGCCTCCACCTCCTGCCGGCTTCGCCTCCGTCCGGGGGTTTGTGATTGAACATTTATCACGAGGTAGGGGAATACCCACTTTCCAGAGGAATAGCAAGGAAGCATGTAATTCGGCTGAGCCGGGTCCGCCCTACAGGGGCGGAAGCGACGCGCTGGCGAGCTTCGCGGCGCACGTCCTGTACCGGCGGGTGCCGCGCAACGTCTTGCCGTCAGCGGTCGTGGCGACGATCTGGACCTCGTAGGTCCCGGTGGCGAAGCCGCGCAGGTCGACGGGTGCCGTGAAGCGCTTGCCCTCGAGGCTGGGCGTCACCGGCTTGCCGTTGACCGTCACCTTGACCGTGGCGATGCGGGCGGTGCCCTTCGGCTGCCTGATCCGGATCTTGAAGTTGCGTTTGCTGACGCACACGGGCCTGGGAGCCGCCTGCTGTGCGACGGGCTCGGCGCTCGGCGTGACGGGCGCCGGCTCGACGGCGTTGACGACGATGCTGGCGGTCATCCCTCGGTGGCGCCTGCACCAGTAGTTGTAGGTACCGGCAGCCGCGAACGTGTGGCTGTAGGTGTCGCCCGGCGGCGGCGCAACGATGTCACCCGGGACGGCGATGTCCGGATGCGATCCGAACAGGGCCGGCGGTATGGGGTCGGCCGCCGTGGGGGGAGGAACGCCCTCGTACACGTCGTGGTTGACGTCCGGGCCGACCCAATTCCACGTCACGGTGTCGCCCTGATCGATCGTGACGACCTTCGGGGTGAACTTGAAGGTGTTGCCGACCTCGACGGTCGCGGTCGCTCCAAAGGCCGTCCCGGGAACGAGACATGCCGCTGCGAGAACGAGCGAAGCCGTCCCTGACAAGCCCTTGATCAGCGCTCTCCCAGTCATCCACGTACCCCTACGCGGCGCTAAGTCTTGCAGTTTCCGGCATATGGCGCGACTTTTTGGGGGCCGGGCAGCCCGCGCACCGTGTGCGCGGCCTCTACGATGAACACTCTCGTGGATACCCCTGCTGTGCTGATCATGGCCGCGGGGCGGGGCACGCGCATGCGCTCGATGCTGCCGAAGGTCCTGCACCCGCTTTGCGGCCGACCGATGTTGCTGTGGACCGTCAACGCAGCCCGCGAGGCGGGCGCCGGGCGGATCGTCGTCGTGCTGGGAGACGAGGCCGACCAGGTGCGCGACGCGCTGCCGCCGGACGTCGATGTCGCGATCCAGGATCCACCCGCGGGCACCGGCGATGCGGTCATGCAGGCGCGCGAAGCGCTGGCGGGGGCGGAGCATGTGATCGTGCTGTCGGGAGACCACCCCCTGCTGGACGGCGCGTTCATCACGGCGCTCGCGGAGCGCCACGTCTCTTCCGGGGCCGCCGCAACGGTCACCACGCGTGAGCTGGACGACCCCGGTCAGTACGGCCGCGTGGTGCGGGGCCCGGACGGAGGTATCGAGCGCATCGTCGAGACCAAGAACCCGGGCGACGCCACGCCCGCGGAGATCGCAATCAAGGAGATCAACGCCGGCACCTATGCGTTCGCCGTGCAGCCGCTGTTCGAGGCACTCGCGGGGGTGCGCGCGGACAACTCCCAGGGCGAGTACTACCTGGGGGACGTGCTGCCCCTGCTGCGCGGCGCGGGACACGGTGTGGTCGCCCATCTGACCGAGGACGAGGCCGTAGGTCTCGGGGTCAACACGCGCGCGGATCTTGCGGTGGTCGAAGCGGCGGCCCGCGCCCGCCTCCTCGAGCAGCACATGCTGGGGGGAGTCACGATCGTGGATCCGGGCTCCACGATGATCGACGCCGGCGTGGCGATCGGCGAGGACACTACGATCGAGCCCTTCAGCCTGTTGCGCGGATCGACGAGCGTCGGCTCCGGCTGCACCGTCGGGCCGTCCACGACGCTGATCGACACCACGCTGTCCGATCACGCGCGGGTCGTCCACTCATATCTGCAGGAGTGCGAGGTGGGACCACGCTGCGTGGTGGGTCCCTTCACCCACCTGCGGCCCGGGACCCGTCTCGGGGAGGGAGCCAAGGTGGGCGCCTTCGTCGAGATCAAGAACTCCGAGATCGGGCCAGGGGTGAAGGTCCCGCACCTCTCCTACATCGGTGACGCCGATCTCGGTGAAGGCACGAACATCGGAGCCGGAACGATCACGGCCAACTACGACGGCGCCAAGAAACACCGCACCAGGGTGGGCCGCGACGTGCGCACTGGCGTGCACACCTCCCTCGTTGCCCCGGTGAGCGTCGGCGACGGCGCCTACACTGGCGCGGGCTCCGTAATTACGGAGGACATCCCATCCGAGGCACTTGGCATCGCGCGGGCCCGCCAGGAGAATGTCGAGGGCTACGCCGAGCGAGCGCCGGCGGCCGACAAGAAGGAGAAGCCGAAGGTGAAGGTCGACGAGGGGCCGGGCAGTTGACCAGCGGGGTCCCGCTGGAGCTGCTCGAAGCAGAGCCGCAGCTGGGCTCGGCGTCGGAGCCGACGCACACGAGCGTCCCGACGCCGTACGACAAGCGGCTGATGGTGTTCGCGGGGCGCGGGAGCCAGGAGCTCGGCCACAAGATCGCGGGCAAGCTCGGGATCGCGCTCGGCCAGGTCGAGCTGAAGACTTTCTCCAACGGCGAGGTGTACTGCCGCTACCAGGAGTCGATCCGCGGCGCGGACGTGTTCATCGTGCAGTCGACGCACGAGCCCGTGAACCGCAACCTGATGGAGCTGCTGCTGATGATCGACGCGGCGCAGGGCGCTTCCGCGCATCGCATCATCGCCGTCACGCCCTGGTACGGCTATTCGCGCCAGGACAAGAAGTCGATGCCGCGCGAGCCAATCTCGGCCCGGCTGGTCGCCCGCATGCTCGAGACCGCGGGTGCCGACCGGATCCTCACGATGCATCTGCACGCCGGCCAGGTGCAGGGCTTCTTCCAGATTCCGGTCGACCACCTGATCGCGCGCCCGATGCTGACGCAGTACTTCCTCGACAAGCTCGTGCCCGAGGAGTACGTGGTCGTATCGGCTGACGCGGGCCGCGCAAAGCTCGCGGAGAAGTTCGGCGGCGAGCTGGGCGTGAGGCCCGCGTTCATCACCAAGTCACGGCCCGAGCACAACATCGCGGAGGCCGGCTACGTGGTCGGCGACGTGCATGGCAAGGCGGCGATCATCGTGGACGACATGATCGACACGGCCGGCACGCTGGTCGAGGCTGCGCGGGTGCTGCGTGAGGCCGGTGCAGCGCGCGTCTATGCGACCGCCACCCACGGCGTCTTCTCCGGTCCCGCGTTCGAGCGCCTGGCCGGTCCCGAGATCGAGGAGATCGTCGTCACCGACACGATCCCCTTGCCACGCGATGCCCTCGACAAGATCAAGACGTTGAGCGTGGCCGACATTCTGGCGCGTTCGATCCGCTCGATCTTCACGGACGGCTCGGTATCCGAGCTGTTCGCGGGAGAGAACCAGCTCTTCTAAAGGTTCCTGGCGAAGTCCTCGGGCGTGGCCACGCCGATGCGGCGGCGCTCGTACTGCTCGCACGCTCCACTCGTCGCGAGCCACTTGACGATCACGGTCTCGCGATCGGCGGCATGTAGCGCGACCAGCAACCGCTCGAGCGACTCGGCGATCACGTCGGCACAGAAGAAGACGGCGCGCACGCTCTCCGGCAGCGTGTGGTCTGGCCGGGCCTCCCGCCAGTCCCAGAACCGCTCCAGCGAGGCCCCGGCGGCGGCGCTCACCTCGGAGAGTGCCTGCTCGTCGATGGGCTCGTCCTCGTGGCCCTGCATCGCCTCCACGAGCCGGATGGCGGCCACGTCGAGTGCGTCTGCGAGTAGCAGCCCCTCATCCATCGTCCTGCCTATCGGCGGCAGTACGGAAGGACGTGAGAGGGTCGCCGGGCGGAGCAGGCGAATGTTCTGATCGCCGGGCGAGCACTTACAGCAGCGGGCCGACGAGGGCTGTCGACCCGCTGCTGAAAATCAAGGCCAGAATCGGCGACGGCCTTGTGTGCGCGATCGAGGCGGCGCCGGTGCCTGCAGAGGAGAGGGAGAGCAGACGTTCGTCCGACGCGGACTTCTCGACCCCTCGATTGTGTTGCTAGGGCACCTCACGCCGGTTACCACAGCGTGAAGGTTTGGAGAAAGGCTCAGACGTCGCGCCGTAACCAGAAGTCGTGCTCGAGCCGTCCCAGCTCGGTCTGGGGCTCGTCGCCGAACCACCACTCGCGCGCGATGCGGTGCCAGTTGCGCCGGGCGCGCAGCTGACCCAGTACGGCGAGCACGCCCACCTCCATGCGCCGGCCCATCAGCTCGTTGGCGGGAACGTTCTCGCGCCGCATCAGCGCATAGAAGTCCGAGCGCGGGTCGGAGATCGCGGCGATCACGCTCATCACGTACTCGGGAGTGATCGCC
Source organism: Solirubrobacterales bacterium (assembly GCA_038203635.1). Lineage (GTDB taxonomy): Bacteria > Actinomycetota > Thermoleophilia > Solirubrobacterales > JBBDJG01 > DASRIA01. The sequence continues at coordinate 17,369 of JBBRDT010000003.1, read as the reverse complement.
AGCTCGTCGTCCTGGAAGTACCACCCGCCGACGGCGTCGACGTGCGCCATCAACTGCTCCGCGTCGATGCGCTTGGGGTTGCGCAGAAAGCCCAGCTCGTGGAGCTTCTCCCGGAGCCGCTCGGGGTCCTTGTCGAGACGCGCCTTCACCACCTCTTCCTCGAGCCGGATCTGCTCGGGGTCGAGGCGCTTCGTCATGCCGAAGTCGAGGAACGCGACCTTCCCGTCGTCGAGCAGCACGTAGTTGCCGGGGTGCGCATCCGCGTTGAAGTGGTTGAGCTGGTAGATCGACCCGAGGTAGAAGCGGAAGACGATCTCCGCAAAGCGGTTCCGCTCCTCCTGGCCCAGCTGCTTCACCTGCTCGAAGCCTGCTCCGCTGACGAACTCGGTGACGAGCACCTTGTCGCGTGTGAGGCGGGTGATCACGTCGGGCACGTGGATGAACGGGTGCCCACGGTAGGCGCGCGCGAAGCTCCGCTGGTTCTGGGCCTCGTGCTCGTAGTCGAGCTCTTCGAGCACGCGCTCGCGCAGCTCGGTGGCCACCGCCTTGGCGTCGAGCCCGGGCGCAAGCGCCCTCGTCAGGCGCAGGATCATGCCGGCGTTCGACAGGTCCGCCCGGATCGCGGCGTCGATGCCGGGGTACTGGATCTTGACCGCAACCTCGCGGCCGTCGTGCAGCGCGGCGCGGTGCACCTGTCCGATCGAGGCCGCGGCGACAGCCTCCGGCTCGATGCGCTCGAACAGCTCCTCGTAGGGCTCGTCGTAGGCATGGTCGAGCACCTTCCGTACCTTTTCCCACGGCATCGGCGGAGCCGAGTTGCGCAGCGTGCCGAGCTTCTCCTGGTAGAGCTCGCGATACTCGTCCGGCAGGAAGTCCGTGTCGATGAACGACGCGAGCTGGCCCATCTTCATCGCGGCGCCCTTCATCGTGCCGAGGGTCTCCACGAGGCGCTCGGCCGAGTGGAGCGCCACATCGTCCATGCGCTCCTTGCGGGACTCCTTCGAGCGCACCACGCCGCTTGCCTTGGCGCCCGCGAAGCGCGCGCCCTCGAGGCCCGCCCGCATCCCGAGGCGCGCAGAGCGGCCCAAGCGGGATTTCGGAACCGCGCTGTCGTGGTGGTTATCGGCCATGCGACAAGGTTCGCAGTTCGCCGTTCGCCGGTCGCCGAGCCGATGGGCCGGCCGCCGCTAGAATCCCGCGCCGATGGCACAGGGAGACCGGACAGTTCTGAATCTGGCGCCGCGCGAAGAGCGCGGGTCCCGCGCGAACCGCCGCCTGCGTCGCGCCGGGCTGGTGCCCGGAGTCATCTACGGTCAGGACACCGACTGCGTCTCGTTCAAGGTCGACGCGCGCCGGCTCCGCGTCGTGCTCGCCGAGGGCCACGCCCTGTTCGACATCGAGGTCGACGGCGGGAGCCGTGAGCCCGTGATCGTGAAGGACCAGCAGCACGACCCGGTGCGCGGCCATGTCGTGCACATCGACCTGCTGAAGGTCCGCCTCGACGAGAAGATCCAGACCACCGTGCCGCTCGAGCTCGAGGGCGTGGAGGACGCGCCCGGAGTGAAGGAGGGCGGCGTCCTCGAACACGTGACGCGCGAGCTGAACGTGGAGGCATTGCCGACCGCGGTGCCCGATCGGATCGTCGCCAACGTCTCCGGCCTCGGGATCGCCGAGACGATGATGCTCTCGAGCATCACCCCGCCGCCCAATGTGGAGTTGCTCGACGATCTCGAGGAAACCGTCGTCGCGACCGTGACGGCGCCGAGCCGTGCGGAGGAGCCGGAGGCCGAGATCGAGGAAGAGGCCGAGCTGGTCGGCGAGGGCGAGGTGCCCGAGGGTGAGGAGGGCGCCGCGGAAGGCGGCGAGGAGGGCTCCTCCGAGAGCAGCGACGAAGGCTAGTCCTGCGCCTGTTCAAAGGCCGCCGGCAGAGCGCTCCTGTCGACTTCCTGCTCGTCGGACTCGGCAACCCGGGGTCGCGCTACACCGGCACCCGCCACAACGTGGGTTTCGAGGTTGCGAACCTGCTCGCCGCGCGCTGGGGATTGCCGCGGGCGCGCAAGCAGTTCGGGGGTCTGATCACCGACGGCCGCATCGGCCCCGGGATGCCGCGGGTCGCGGTGCTGCTGCCGCAGACGTACATGAACGAATCCGGTCGCACCGTGGGTCCTGCGTGGGGCCAGTACAAGCTCGGCCTCGAGCAGCTCGTGGTGGTGCACGACGAGATCGACCTGCCGTTCGGCGACGTACGCGCCCGAAAGGGCGGAGGCGCCGCGGGCCACAACGGCCTCAAGAGCGTCAAGCAAGGAGTGGGCGGCAACGACTTCTGGCGCGTGCGAACCGGGGTCGGCAGGCCCGACTCGACCGAACCGGAGATCGTCTCGGCGCACGTGCTGTCGCGCTTCACGGAGTCGCCGAGCGAGGTCCGGGAGCTGATCGAGCGCGCCGCGGACGAGACGGAGCGACTGCTCGAACGGGAGTACTCGGAGGTCGCGGAGCAATCGTGACCCCCGCGCGGGCCGGCCTCGGGCGGTTCGTGACGGTGCTTGCGCTGCCCGGCGTGCGGCCCGTGCTCGTGGCCGCGTTCGTCGGTCGCCTGCCGATCGGGATGCTGTCGCTCAGCATCGTGATCCTGGTGAGCGGGGAGACCGGCTCGTACGCGACCGCGGGCGCCGTCGCGGCCACGCAGGCGCTGTCAGGCGGCATCGCGTCGCCGCTGCTCGGCCGTCTGATCGACCGGATCGGGCAGACACCCGTGCTGGTCGGCTGCGCTGTCTCGTTCCCGCTGTGCGTCGCGGCGCTGATCGTCGTCGCTTCGACTGTCGACGACCTGTTGCCGCTGATCGTCGTCGCGATCCCGTTCGGAGCGACCTACCCGCCGCTGTTCGCCTCCGTCCGGGCGCTGCTCACGCAGATGGCCGGCAGCGAGGACCTGGCCGCGACGGCGTTCGCATTCGAGGCGATCGTGCAGGAGGCGTTCTTCATCGCGGGGCCCCTGCTCGTTGCGCTGCTGGTGGCAGTCGCGTCCCCGCAGGCGGCGCTCGTCTTCGTCGCGGTGGTCACGGCCGGGGGAACGCTTGCCTTCGCAGCTACGCGCGCGTCACGGTCGTGGCAGCCGGCGGCGGGTCGTGAACACCTCATGGGTGCACTTGCGTCTCCTGGTGTCCGGACGCTGCTCGTGATGAGCGCCGCGTTCGGGCTCGCCTTCGGGACCCTCGAGGTGACGATGCCCGCGTTCGCCGACGAGCGCGGATCGGCAGCTACCGGCGGCGTCCTGCTCGCAGCGCTCGCGCTGGGGAGCATGCTCGGGGGCGTGTGGTACGGGTCGCGCGCGTTCACCGCCCACCTCTCCACGCAGATGATCCGGTTCTGTGCGGTGTTCGCGACCGCGCTGATCCCCCTCGCGTTCGCGGAATCGATTCCGGTGATGATGGCCCTGATGGCGCTGGCCGGCTTCTTCGTCGCCCCGTGGGCTGCGACCAGCGCGGCACTCGTGGGCCGTCTTGCCCCGGCCGGTTCGGTGACCGAGGCCTACACGTGGGAGATGACCGCCGTGATCGCGGGATTCGCGCTCGGTGGCGTGATCAGCGGAGTCCTGGTCGAGAGCGCAGGAGTGAGGGAGGCGCTGATCGCCGCAGCCGCGCTCGCGACCCTGTCCGTCGCGGTTGCATGGACGCGCCGGGAGACGCTGCGCGGCTGACGCGAGGCGCGACCGTCCTGCCTCACTCCCGGAATTTCGCGCGCCGTCCTGCCGCAGACCCGGAATTTCGCGCGCCGTCCTGCAGTGCTCCCGGAATTCGGCGCTTGCCGAATTCCGGTGTTATTGCTGGAGCAGGTATGCGCTTGCGAGCGCGAAGAACGCGGCTGTGCCGGTGACCATCGCAGCCGCGGCGGGCGGCAGCGTCCCGCGGATGCCGGCCAGGGCTCCCGCGCCCACGTCCGCCACGTCACAGGCCATGCCGGCCGCGACCCATGCGTCCTTCTGCTTGCGCGTGCTGCGCAGCACGCCCGCTCCCAGCGCCACGTCGCGCGCGCCGAACAGGCGGCCGAGGTAGGAGGCCTGCGGGTTCCCGTCGGGGTCGAGCCCGAACAGGCGCCCGGAGAGGTTGGGTGCGAGGTAGGCGCCGGCGCCGACCGCGACGCGCGCTGCGGCGATCGCGGAGGCGGCCTTCTCCTTGTCCTTCTTGCTCATCATTGCTCCCCTGTTTGCGGACCGCCGCGCTGCGAGGGCCCTGAATCAGCAGTTCGTGGGGCCTATCCTAAGTAGTTGGAGGCCTTCTCGTCAGGCCCCGCACAAAGAGGCCGGACCCCCGAGTCCGGTCGCTTTGCGTGCCCCAACTCGAACACATGCTGAGACCGCTTCTTCACCGCGCCACCGAGAACGAGGACGTCGAGCGCCTCGCGCGCGCGGCTGCCTCAGCGCCGCAGCGGGCGTTCGCGTCCTCCTCGCTGCGGCCGTTTCTGATCGCGTCGCTGCTCGATGCGCCCGGGATCGGAGGCCGGCCCGCGCTCGTGGTGGCCGGGGACGACCGCATGGCCCGCGACCTGGCACTCGACCTGCGCGCCTATCGCGCACCCGCTCCGGTGCGCTTCTACCCGGCGCGCGGCGTTCGCTACGAGTCGCACCTCGCGCCTCCCCCGCACCTCGTGGGGCTGCGGATCGCGGCACTCGACTCGCTGCTCGACCCCGCGGGAGGGGACCCGCCGATCGTGGTCGCGAGCGCAGTTGCGCTGATGGAGCGGGTCCCGGACCCGGAGCTTCGTCCCCACGGCTTCGCGATCGAGGTGGGCGAGGAACTCGACCTCGACGCGACGCTCGAGCGACTGGTCGCCTGCGGGTACGAGCGCGAGGAGCAGGTCTTCGAACGAGGTCAGTTCGCGGTGCGCGGCGGCATCCTTGACGTCTATCCGGCGACCGAGGAACGCGCCGTACGGGTGGAGCTGTTCGGGGACGAGGTCGAGTCGCTGCGCTGGTTCTCGACGTTCACGCAACGGTCGCTCGCCGATGCGCAGCGCGTGGAGATCGCGCCTGCCGCGGAGCTCGGGCCCGAGTACCGCGAGCTCGCCGAGCTGGCGGCGGAGGAGGAGTCGGAGCAGCGGCCCGACATCGCGGAGGTGCTGCCCGTGGACCAGTTCCGCTCCTTCCTGGACCTCGTGCCCGACGACGCGACGGTCGTGGTCGCGGCCGAGGAAGAGCTGCGGGCCGCGCTGACCGACCACTGGCAGGACGTCACGACCAGCCTCCATTCCGATGACGCCCATGACCTCTACCTGCCACCCGACGCGGTCGCCGAGGTGATCGAGTCGCGGGCGAACGTAACCCTCTCCGCGGTGTCCGGTGACCAGCCCCACCAGTTCCGCGCGCAGGCTGCGGACACGGCTGCGCGGACGATCGCCGAGGCCGAGCCGGAGCTGGAGAAGCTCGTGCGCTCCGGCTACGTCCTGGCCGTGGCATGGGACCGGCGCGGAGAGGCCGAGCGCGCGGCATACAACCTCGCGCGGCTCCGGCCGCAGTTCGTCGACGGGCACGAGCACCTTGGTGAGGGGCTCTGGTTTGCGCAGGCGCGCCTGCGCGAGGGCTTCGTCGCACCGCAGTTGAAGGTTGCGGTGATCCCTGACCACCGGCTGCTGCGCCGCCGCAGAGCCGAGCGCCCGGAGGGCACACGCGGCCGCGCATTCCAGGCCTTCACCGAGCTGCGCCCCGGCGACGTGGTCGTTCACACGGATCACGGCATCGGCCGCTTCACCGGCTTCGACACCAAGACGGTCGCAAACGTCACGCGCGACTACCTCGAGGTCGAGTACCGCGACGGGGACCGGGTCTTCGTCCCGACGGACCAGCTCGACCGGCTGTCGCGTTACGTCGGCGCCGACGGCGCCTCGCCGGCCCTGTCGAAGCTCGGGTCCAAGACCTGGGACAACATGAAGGCCCGTGCGAAGCGCGCCGCCGCCGAGATGGCCGGCGACCTGATCAACCTCTACGCTGAGCGCAAGCGCAGGCCGGGCCACTCCTACGAGCAGGACTCGGAATGGCAGCTCGAGTTCGAGCGCGCATTTCCCTACCGCGAGACCGACGACCAGCTCGAGGCGATCGAGCAGACCAAGGCCGACATGGAGTCCGCGCAGCCGATGGACCGGCTGATCTGCGGCGACGTCGGGTACGGCAAGACAGAGGTGGCGCTGCGAGCCGCGTTCAAGGCGGCCGGCGACGGCAGGCAGACGCTCGTGCTGGCGCCCACCACGATCCTCGCACAGCAGCACTTCGGCACCTTCTCCGAGCGGCTCGCCGACTACCCGTTCCGAGTCGAGCCGCTGTCGCGCTTCCGCTCCGCGGCCGAGCAGCGCGCCGTGATCCGCGACTTCCGTGACGGCAAGGTGGACATCCTCGTCGGCACGCACCGCCTGCTCTCGCGCGACGTGCAGCCCAAGGAACTCGGGCTCGTGATCGTCGACGAGGAGCAGCGTTTCGGCGTGAAGCAGAAGGAGCTGCTGAGGCAGCTGCGCCTGACCGTCGACGTGCTGGCGCTCTCGGCGACGCCGATCCCGCGCACGCTGCAGATGTCGCTCGCCGGCCTGCGCGACATCTCGGTGATCGAGACGCCCCCGGAGGGACGGCGCCCGATCCACACCTACGTGGGCGAGTACGACGACGATCTCGTGAAGGGTGCGATCGAGCGCGAGCTGAAGCGAGGTGGGCAGGTCTTCTACCTGCACGATCGCGTCGAGACGATCGAGGAGGCCGCCGAGGGAGTGCGCGCGCTCGTACCGCAGGCGACCGTGACCGTGGCTCACGGGCAGATGGAGTCGGACGACCTCGAGCAGGCCATGATGGGATTTCTCCAGGGAGCGACGCAGGTCCTGGTCTCGACCACCATCATCGAGTCGGGGCTCGACATCCCGCAGGCGAACACGCTGATCGTCGAGCGGGCCGACCGCCTCGGCCTCGCCCAGCTCTACCAGATCCGCGGACGCGTGGGGCGCTCAGCCGAGCGGGCTTACGCGTACCTGCTCTATCCCGCGGCCGAGGCGCTGAGCGGAGATGCGGCTGCGCGGCTCGCGACCCTCTCCGACTACACGGAGCTCGGCTCCGGCTTCAAGATCGCGATGCGCGACCTCGAAATCCGCGGCGCGGGGAACCTGCTCGGCGCCGAGCAGTCGGGCCACGTCGCGGCGGTGGGCTTCGAGCTGTACATGCAGTTGCTCGAGGAGGCGGTAAAGGCAGGCCGGCCAACGGCGGACGGCGTGACGGCGGACGACCAATGGGAGCCGGTGCGCCTGGATGTGCTCGTGGACGCGTACATCCCGGCCCAGTACATCCCGTACGAGGTCGCGAAGATCGACGTCCACCGGCGCATCGCGGCCGCGCGCGAGCCGGCCGACCTGGGGGCAATCGTGGAGGAGCTCGAGGACCGCTTCGGTCCCGTGCCCAAGCCGGTCGAGAACCTCGTGCGTCTGCAGGAGGCGCGGATCAAGCTGGGCCGAGCGGGGGCGCGCACCGTCGAGTTCCGCCAGGGCCGGCTGACCGTGTCCCCGATCGAGCTCGACTCCGGGCAGGCGCGGGCGCTGCGCGAGGAGGTCGAGGGCGCGGTGTACGAGTCGCTCAAGCGCACCCTGCGTTTCCGTGTTCCCGACGAGGCCGAGGATCGGTTCGCGGCGGTCGTCCGCGTGGCCGACGCATTGCTGCGCATCCAGCAGCAACTTCCCGCCGCAGCCTGACAGCAGCTTGTCGCCGCCCGGCAGGAACCGGCAATGCCGCCCCGACCCGTCGCTATAGTTCTCCGCCGCGCCCGGATTTTCCCCGGGCCGCTTCGCTGAATGGCTCGTCCAGCACGCTCCCCAGCCAAGGGCTCCAAGCCCCCGCCCGGCCGCACGATCGGCTTGATCCTGCTCGCCTGCGTCGTGGCGATCGCGGCCGCCGCGATCTTCTCCGCGACCGGGGGCGTCGCCGACGACGACGTGGCGGACGTCAAGGACGCCGGGACGATCTCCAAGAACGACTTCCAGCACTGGCTGCTGGTCGTATCCGCTCAGCCGCAGCCCGGGCAGAAGAAGAAGCCCGCGCCGCCGAAGCCCGGCAGCCGCCAGTACGAGGCGGTCAAGCAGCAGGTCATGCAGTTCCTCGTCTCCGCGAAGTGGATCGACGGCGAGGCGAAGGAGCGCGGCCTCAGCGCGAGCCCCGCCGAGGTCAACCGCCAGTTCGAGGAGACCAAGGACCAGTCCTTCCCCAACGAGAAGGCGTACAAGCGCTTCCTGAAGACCTCCGGCCAGACCGAGGAGGACCTCAAGTTCCGGGTCCGGCTCGACGTGGTGTCCAACAAGATCCGCCAGCAGGTGACGGAGAGCAGCCAGGACGTGTCCAAGGACGAGATCGAGAAGTACTACAACGACAACTCGCAGCAGTTCTCGCAGCCGGAGCGGCGCGACCTCGAGGTCGTCCTCAGCAAGAAGCAGGCCGACGTGCTCGAAGCCAAGCGTCGCGTCGAGGGCGGCGAGCGGTGGTCGAAGGTCGCCAAGGAGCTTTCTGACGACCCGGCATCCAAGGAGCAGGGCGGGAAGCTGCTCGGCGTCACGAAGGGCCAGCAGGACCCGAAGCTCGACGCGGCCGTGTTCGCAGCGGTCGAGAAGAAGGTCGCCGGCCCGATCAAGACCGATGCCGGCTACTACGTGTTCCGCGTGACCAAGGTCACCAAGGCGGCCAAGCAGAGCCTCGAGCAGTCCCAGCAGGGCATCCGCCAGCTGCTGGTCTCACAGAAGCAGCAGAAGGACCTCGATCAGTTCTCCAAGAACTTCCGCAACGACTGGCGCGCGCGCACCGACTGCGCGGCCGACTACACGATCGCGGACTGCCGCAACGGCCGTGAGGCGGACCAGACGGCAACGCCCCCGCTCCCTCCGGGCCAGAAGCGCCCGATCCCCGGCGCGACCGGCGCCAGCCCGCCCGCGCTCGACGGGACCGGGAGCAACCTCGCCGGTGGCAACGGCGCGGGCACGGTGATCGGTGTGGAACAGGCTTCCGCCGGCGCGCAATTCGGTGCGCCCGGCGGCGCCACGGCGCCCCAGGCTCCGCTCGCGCTCGGTGGCGCACCCAAGCCGGGTGCCGCCGCGGGAGGCGTACCCGGCGGCGTCGTGCCGGGCGTCAACACGCCGGGCGGTGCAGGCGGCCAGCCAGTGCCGCAGCAGGGCGCACCGCCCCCATCCGGCGGCAACTAGCGCCTGTTCCGTGCCGGGAGCCGAGGACGAGCGGCTGCGCGAGGCGCTGCTCGAGCTCGACGCGATCACGCGCCGCCTGCGCACCGAATGTCCCTGGGACCGCGAGCAGGACGAGCGCAGCATCGTGCCCCACACCGTCGAGGAGGCGTATGAGCTGGCCGACGCGGCCCACTCCGGCGACGACGCGAAGCTGATCGACGAGCTCGGCGACGTGCTGTTCCAGGTCTATTTCCTCTCCCTGCTGCTCGAGGAGCGCGGGGCCGGCGACCTCGCCGCCGTGGCCAGGGCGGCGCATGACAAGCTCGTCCGCCGCCACCCGCACATCTTCGAGGAGGAGCGCATGTCCGCACTGCCCACGGACGCGACCACTGCGGCCGAGGTGAAGCAGAACTGGGACGCGATCAAGCTGCGCGAAGGACCGGCCGGCGTTGCCGAGACCCTGCCCGCGCTGACCTATGCGCGCAAGCGGCTGCGCGGTGCCGACGCGCAGCACCCGCAACCCGCCGAGGCGCTCGCGCGGGTGGCGCGCCTACGCGCGCGGGAGAGCGATTCCCATCACGGCTCCGACGAGCTGTACGGAGCGATCGGGGAGCTGCTGCTGGCCGTGGTCGACGTGGCGCGCGAAGCGCGCGTGGACCCCGAGATCGCGCTGCGGCGCACGGCGAGCGCGCTATGAGCGCGATCCGGCGGGTGCACGCCAGGCAGATCCTCGACTCCCGGGGCAATCCGACCGTCGAGGTGGACGTCTGGCTCGAGTCGGGCGCAAGCGGGCGGGCGGCCGTGCCCTCCGGGGCGTCGACCGGCGAGTTCGAGGCCGTGGAGCTGAGGGACGGCGGCCAGGACTGGAACGGCAAGGGCGTGACGCAGGCGGTGGCGAACGTGAACGGCGAGATCGCGCAGGCGGTCGTGGGCCTCGACGCCTTGGACCAGGCGGCCGTCGATCGGCGGATGATCGAGCTGGACGGAACGCCCAACAAGGCGCGGCTGGGTGCGAATGCCCTGCTGGGCGTCTCGCTCGCGGTCGCAAAGGCCGCCTCCTTCGAGAAAGGCGTGCCGCTCTACCGTTACCTCGGGGGCGAGGACGCGCACGTGCTGCCGGTGCCGATGATGAACGTCCTGAACGGCGGCGCGCACGCGGACAATCGGGTGGACTTCCAGGAGTTCATGGTCGTGCCGGTCGGCGGTCGCAGCTTCGCGGACGCGCTGCGCATGGGCACGGAGACCTTCCATGCGCTGAAGGGCCGGCTGCACGAGCGCGGTCTCAGCACCGCCGGCGGCGACGAGGGCGGCTTCGCACCCGACCTCGGATCGAACGAGGAGGCCCTGGAGGTGCTGACGGCCGGCATCGAGGCTGCCGGCTACCGGCCGGGCGAGGACCTTGCGATCGCGCTCGACCCGGCCACCAGCGAGCTGTTCGACGACGGTGTCTACCGCCTCGCGCACGAGGGCCGCACCCTCACCAGCGAGGACATGGCCGCGTACTGGGAGGACCTCGCCGGGCGCTATCCGATCATCTCGCTCGAGGACGGCATGGACGAGGAGGACTGGGACGGCTGGAAGCTCCTGACCGATCGCATCGGCGACCGGGTGCAGCTGGTCGGGGACGACCTGTTCGTCACGAACCCCGAGCGGCTCAGTCGCGGCATCGAGGCCGGCGTTGCGAACTCCATCCTCGTCAAGGTGAACCAGATCGGCACGCTGACGGAGACGTTCGAGGCCGTGCGGATCGCGCACGAGGCCGGCTACTCGGCGGTCATGTCGCACCGCTCGGGCGAGACCGAGGACGTGACGATCGCCGACCTCGCCGTCGCCACCGGTTGCGGCCAGATCAAGACCGGCGCGCCGGCGCGCTCCGATCGGGTGGCCAAGTACAACCAGCTCCTGCGCATCGAGGAGGAGCTGGGATCGGCCGCGGAGTACCCCGGTTGGCGTGCATTTCCGCGACACCGCCGTTAAGAAACACCGGTTTACTTAAGCTGACCGCCGGGTAACTTTCCGCTCGTAGTTGGGGAAGGTCGCGTGGGCGGGATCGGCCGCCCACGGCGCCGTGTAGGGGCCGGGCCACCTCCAGGGTCTGAGGCCACCTCCCGAGCCCGAGTCAAGCCCACTCTCTCGAGGAGTTGCAGATGCCCGGTTTGTGCCTGCTGTCGACCCGCAAATCGTCCTTCGCCCGGGGCCCGGTCGCGCTGGTGCTCGCCTCCGTGGCGCTGTGGGCGCTCACCCCCGCCGCATCCGCGGAAGATCTGCTCTCGACCACCGTCTCGGCCGGGTCCTCCGCGCAGCGCGAGTGCTTCGACCGTCCCATCCCGGGCGCAGCGGGCGTCGTCACACGGCAGGTCGCAACACCGATGAGCGGCATCGTCGCCGCGAAGCGTTCTTCCTCGCCATGGAGAACGCCGCTGACGCGTCCAAGCACTCGGTGATCGCGGGCTCGGCCCCGCCCGGTGCCCAGCTGCGGCTGCGCAAGGCGTTCGTGACCGAGACCTCACCCGTGCGCACGATGTCCAACGGTGTCGTGACCCTCGACGAGGTCGAGAACGAACCGGCCAACCAGGGCCCCATCATCCGGTTCCAGGATGTGCTCGACACGTGGATGAAGGTTCCGCCCTCCGGCAACTTCGAGTACCACGCGAACCCATCCACCCGTCCGATCATGGCCGAGCACCGCATCCGCGGCGTCGCGGACAGCCCGTACCGCACGCAGACCTGGGAGAACAGCGAGTCGACCCTGCCCAGGGAGCACATCGACAAGGAGTTCTCGATCACGGGCTCCGACACCGCGCGCCTGCTGAAGGTGAGCGTCGATTGGGCCACGCCCGACGACTACGACCTCGAGATCTACTACAAGCAGCCCGACGGCACGCTCAAGTCGATGCCGGGATCCGGCGGCCCGCCCGGCGCGAAGGAGGTCGCGTTCATCGAGGACCCGCCGGTCGGCGACTACATCCTGCGTGTGGCCAACTTCGCGGCGGCCAACCCTTCGTGGACGATGAGGTCCAAGGTCTTTGCGCCGGGCCCCGACATCGTGGTCGGTGGCGGCAAGGAGGCGTGGAAGCTCACGTGCCACAAGGCCGGCCGGACCAAGACCCAGAAGGTCTACGTCGACCGTGCCCAGCGCGTGAACGTCAGCAACGCCTGCCCTTAGAAAAAACCGCGGCGGCAGGACCTGGCGCCCAGCCGTAGAAAGCAGCGCGCGATGGCTTCGACGGCGAGACGCGCCGCCGCTCCGCGCGCACGGAGGGCTTCCGGGGGAGTGGGCACGACTGCGATCTCCCTGCGGGGCATCCGCTGGGACAGAGTCGCGCGCCTCAGCCTGCTCGTCGCGCTGGGCCTCGTGCTGCTGCTGTACGTGAAACCGGCGACCCGCTACTTCGAGGCCTGGCAGCTCAGCCGGGACACCCAGGCCGAGGTCAAGGACCTCCGCGCCGACAATGCAGCGCTGCATGCACGGTCCCGGGAGCTGAAGCGCACATCCCGTGTGGAGCTGGAGGCACGGCGGCTCGGCATGGCCCGCCCGGGCGAGCGCGTATACGTCGTACGCGGTCTGCCCCGGTAGGGGTTCAGAACGGCTAATTTGGCCGTGTGGCAGATGTGGAAGCCGGCTTTCAGACCGCAATCCTCGAATGGGAGGAGGGCTACCGCCGCGTCCAGGCGACCCGCGCGAACGCCGGGCACAACCGGGTGCTGGGCCGAGCCGTGACGGCGGTCGAGGACGAGCTGCGCAAGCGCCTGGGTTCCCGCTTCACCGTGAACGAGCTGGTCGGCCTGTACCGCGAGCGGGGAGACCTGCTCTGCGACGTCGGCATGGCAACGCTTCCGCCGGGAGCCGATCTGACCGACGTGTCGGCCGCATGTGACGCGGCCTTCTACCTGTACATGCGCGAGGCCCAGGACTTCGCCGGCGGCCGGCCCGTACGCGCCGGGCAGGCCGGTTAGTCCTCGGACTCCGCCTCGTCGTCGTCCTCGGCAGGAGGATCGGGCTGGGCGCGACGGATGGTGATCGCGTCAGCTTCGACCGTGACGGTCACCGCGCGGTGGCCCGCCCAGTGCTGTGAGTACACGGGATTGTCCACGACCGCGGGATCGAGCCACAGGCCGTAACCCTCCTCCTCGCCGTGGTCGAACGTGGCCTCGAAGGCGTTGCGCCGGCCCCGATGGCGGCGGCCTCCCCGGCGGCCGCGCCGGCGCCGGGGGCGGGGCTCGCCGTCCAGCTCCTCGTCGTCCTCGTCCGCGCGCGGCGGCCGGGCTTCGCGCGGCGGCCGGGGCGCGCGCGGCTGTTGCTCACGCTCGGCTCGTGGCTCGCGGCGCCGTGGTGGACGGCTGCGGCGCCGCGCTGCCTCGCGCTCACGCCTGGATGGGCGGTCCTCGTCCTCCGCGTCGGGGTCAGGCTCGTCCTCGTCCTCGTCCTCCCCGGCAGCGGCCGGCTCGGGGGCCTCGACGGACAGCGGATCCGCCGGGCGCAGGGGGGACGTCTCCTCCTCGTCGAGCTGATGCTCATTCTTGAAGCGAGTCAGCTCGTCGACGGCGATATCGAGCTTGTGTGCGATCCAAGCATCGGTGCGCCCCTGCCGTACCCACAGCCGAATCTGATTCAGCTGGGCTCGGAGAGATGGTTGGCGTCGCAAAGTCGGTTCCGTCGCGGTTAGGGTAGAAAGGTGCCGGGCCGTCGGGGACTTCACGGCACCGGGACGATTCTAAGGGGTTGTGAGGCGGGCAGGATCGCGGCGGCCGACCGGGAAAGAAAGATTGGATGCGAAACCGAGCGGCCCCGTTGATTCGGTCCTGCATTGATGGTTTAGTTGGACGCTGGTCGTCAACCAGGGGCATGGAGGGCCAATTCATTGCTTGTCCTTACGAGAAAATCGAACCAGAGCATCATGATCGGGGATGACATCGAGGTATCGGTGCTCTCGATCATGGGCGAGAAGGTACGGATAGGCATTCAGGCACCCCGCACCATCCCGGTGTTCCGCAAAGAGGTCTACCTCGAGATCCAGCAGGAGAAGGCGGCCGGCGGCCGCGAAGAGGTGGACAAGGCGCTGGAGAACCTCTCCAGCGAAGAACGCAGCTAGCGCCCCGGGCGCTAGCCCATCAGCCAGGCGAGCGTCTCGAACATCGCCACGCTGACGACCACGATCGTGAGCACGATCGAGGCGATCAGCAGCAGGAACCGCAATTGCTGGCCGCGCTCGATCTTGGCACGGCGCCGCACGCGGGTGCGCTTGATCGCACCACGCCGCAGTTGCTCGCGGCTACGGCGCTCGAGGACCGCCTGCTCCTCGAACTCCCGCTCGAGCTGAGCCATGCTTTGGCGCATGCGCATTGGAGTCTGGACGCTACTAGATGATTGAGTCGGCGGCGTCGGCGTCGTGGACTCAGTTATCTCGGATAGAGCGGGACCGCAACACGTGCTCGTCTCCGCGACGGCGCGTGATCCGGGCTGCGTCGAGGTGCTCCAGGATCGCTTGCGCGTGCTTGCGGCTGGTGCCGAGCAGGTCCCGTAGCCGCGCGATCGTGATCGAGCCGTCCTGCTCGCATGCCGCCACGACCGCGCGGCGCGCCGCCTCGAGCGCATCCGGCGCGAGGTAGACCCCGGCCCGCAGGCGCACCAGCGCACCCTCGGCCGCGAGACCGTCCAGAGTGCGCACCGCCGTCGCGCGATCCACCTCGGCCGCGACGGCCAGCGCGTCCGGCGCGCGCGGCGCGAGGCCATCGGCGCGCACGGACTCGGCGAGGCGCCGGGCCAGCGGGTCGTCCAGCGCCCGCGGGGCGGCGGCGGTCGCGAACATCCCGTCGCGTTCACGCACCGCGCCTTCGGTCAGCAGATCCTCGAGCACGGCGGACACGGCCGGCGTCTCGAGCGCCGTCATCCGCGACAGCGCGCCGGGCCCGGCGTCGGCGCTCGACAGCGCATGCAGCAGCTCGCGTCGCGCCTGCTCGAGTGCGGCGGGCGTAAACCAGCGCCGCCGCACGCGACCGGCAACGGCCGCCTCGCCCGATCGCGCGAGTTGCGCGAGCAGGTCCGCCCCGGCCTCCGTGCCAACGCCCGAGCGGGCCTCCTCCAGCTCGAGGCGCAGCGTCTCGAGCGGGTCGCCGCTCTCGACCGCGCGCAGCCGCCGCACGTGCTCCTGCCCGGCACCGTGCTTGCGCGGCCGCGGGTCGAGCACCGTGCCCCCGCCCAAGGTGTCGGGCGGCGCGACCTGGCGCAGCACGAACCGATCCCCAGGCGCGGGGACCAGCGGTTGCTCGAGCCGCAGCTGCACGAACCCCTGATGCCCCGGCCCCAGCTCCGGTGAGTCGAGCAGCTCCACCCGTGCGGGGGTGTCGCGCGTTCCATGGTGCACCTGCACGCGCGCTCCGCGGCGCAGCGGGCGGGCTCCCGGCAAGACGCGCACCGAGGCGTCCACGAAGTGCGTCGCCACCGGGCCGCCGTGCAGGGCGAGGACCACGTCGCCGCGCCGTACCTCGTCGCGCTCGACGCCCGCGAGGTTCAGGGCGACACGCCGCCCGGCGGGTGCGGCCCGCACGCGCTCGTCGTGCACGTGAACCGCGCGCACCCGCGCCGGCCTGGCTCCCGGCTCGAGCCTGACGTCCTGGCCCTCCTCGACGACCCCCGCCCACAATGTGCCCGTCACGACCGTGCCGGCGCCCCGCAACGTGAAGCAGCGGTCGACGTGCAGGCAGACGGGTCCGTCGCGCGACGGGTGCGGCGCGAGGCCGCCAACGACGTCGTCGAGCACCTCGCGCAGCCGGTCGAGGCCGGTGCGGAGCTTTGCGCTCACGGGCACCACGGGCGCACTCGCGTACGGGGTCGGCGCGAGCAGCGCGCGGACATCCGTCGCCACCAGCTCACGTTCCGGCTCACCGGCGGCGTCGACCTTGGTGAGCGCGACAGCACCGGCGGGAACGCCGAGCACCTCCATGACCTTGAGGTGCTCGCGGGTCTGCGGCATCACACCGTCGTCGGCGGCAACGACGAGCAGGAAGAGGTCGACACCTGTTGCGCCGGCGACCATGGTGCGCACGAAGCGCTCGTGCCCCGGCACGTCGACGATGCCAAGCTCCTGCCCGGACGGCAGCGCCAGCCGCGCAAAGCCCAGCTCGATGGAGATGCCACGGTCGCGCTCCTGCGGCAGGCGGTCCGTGTTGACGCCGGTCAGCGCCTCGATCAGCGCGGTCTTGCCGTGGTCGATGTGCCCGGCCGTTCCCAGCGTGAACGGTGCGTCCGCCACTAGCCCAGTGCCGCGATCACTCCGCGGACCGCGAAGTCGACCTCGACCTCCGTGATCGTGCGGGGGTCCAGCAGGACCGCATCGTCACGGACCCGCGCGACGATCGGCGGGTCGACTGTTCGCATGCGAGCGTGCAGCTCGTCGGCACCTACGGTGGGCGATGCGATCGCGACCGCCGGGCCGTCCAGCTCGAGCAGCGGGAGTGCGCCGCCGCCGGCGCGTCCCGCGGCGGACACGATGCGCACCTCGGTATCTGGCGGCGCGCCTGCAGCGATCCGGGCGCGCAGCAGCTCCGCGCGTGCGTCGAGCTCGGCGCGCGGCGTCGCGAGCATCTGGAGTACCGGGATGTCGCGCTCCGCGCGCTCCGGTTCACGGTGCAGTCGCAGCGTGGCCTCGAGTGCGGCCAGCGACAGCTTGTCGATGCGAACGGCTCGCGCCAGCGGGTGCGCGCGCATCGGCGCAACCGCCGCCTCGGTGCCGGCGACGATGCCCGCCTGGGGCCCGCCCAGCAGCTTGTCCGCCGAGCAGCACACGATGTCCGCACCGGCCTCGATGCTCTCGCGCGCGGCCGGCTCGCCGCCGAGGACCGCCTCCAGCGCGTCGTTGCGGCGCGCGACGACGCCCGAGCCCAGGTCGTCGATCAGCAACAACCCCCGCGCCCGCGCGAGCGCTGCAAGCTCGGGTAGCGCGACCTCCTCGGTGAACCCGAGCGTGCGGAAGTTGGACGCGTGCACCCGCATCAGCGCAGCGGTGTCGGGGCCGATCGCGCGCTCGTAGTCCGCGATGCGCGTGCGGTTCGTGGTGCCGACCTCGACCAGCCGGGCACCGGACGCCGCGAGGATCTCCGGGATCCTGAACGAGCCCCCGATCTCCACCAGCTGCCCGCGCGAGATCATTGACCGCATCAAGGCCGAGGCGCCGATCTGGAAG
>JBBRDT010000002.1:0-97614 GCA_038203635.1 Solirubrobacterales bacterium | reverse complement strand
ATCCGCCGTCTGCCGCTGGTAGCGCTTCTCGTCGGCCTTGTCGCAGTCCTGGCGCCCGGGACCGCGCAGGCGGGCAACACCTTCACGGGCCCGACCAACTTCGCGGTTGACAACCGTCCCATCTCGGTGGCTGTCGGAGATTTCAACGGGGACGCCGATCCCGATCTCGCGGTCGCGAACTTAGGTGCCAACAACGTCTCGATCCTGCTCGGGGGGGCGGGGGGCACCTTCACGGGCCCGACCAACTTCGGGGTTGGCGGCGGCCCCACCTCGGTCGCCGTCGGAGACTTCAACGGGGACGCCGATCCCGATCTCGCGGTCGCGAACTATGGTGGCAACGTCTCGATCCTGCTCGGCGCGGCGGGGGGCACTTTCACAGGCCCGAACGATTTCTCTGCAGGCAGCGGCCCCATCTCGGTCGCCGTCGGAGACTTCAACGGGGACGCCGATCCCGATCTCGCGGTCGCGAACCAAAACTGCTCCAAAGTCTCGATCCTGCTCGGGGCGGCAGGGGGGACCTTCACCGGCCCGACCAACACCTTCGTGGGCGGCGTGCTCTATTCGATCACCGCCGGAGACTTCAACGGGGACGCTGATCCCGACCTCGCCGTCGTTCGCAACGGCGTCTCGATCCTGCTCGGGGCGGCAGGGGGGACCTTCACCGGCCCCACCAACTTCCCCGTGAGCGCCGCATATGCGGTCGCCGTCGGAGACTTCAACGCGGATACCGACCTCGACCTCGTGGTCGCGAACCCCGCCGCCAACAACGTCGCGATTCTGCTCGGCACCTTTGCGTACCCACGGCCGAGAGGGGCGAGCCCGGCGCGCGTCTCGCTCGTGCCCGCCTACGACGAGTGCACGAGCCCCAACCGTGTACACGGCCCGCCCGACTTCCCCGGCAACGGGTCCGATCCCGACGGCTCCTGCAATCCGCCGGCGCAGTCATCGGACAACCTCACAGCCGGGAACCCGAACGCGAACTTCACCGGCTCCGTGGTCCTCAGCACGCTCGTGGGCGCTCCGGGAGGGGTCGATGACTCCGATGTCGCGATTGCCGTGCATCTCAAGGATGTGCGCTGCCTGACCGGAGTGTCGCCCTGTGAGTCGGCCAACGCGTCCGGCGGCGACGACTACACCGGCGAGGTGCAGCTGGCGATCGACCTGCGGATCACGGACAAGAACAACGGCATCGCAGCGGGTGGCGGCCCGGCCTCTGCGACCGGACACAAGACCTTGCAGGTGACGGTTCCGTGTGCCGCCACTCCCGGCTCCATCGGCGGCAGCTGCGACCTCACCACCACGGCCGATGCAGTCTACGGTGATCCCAGCGCCGTCAAGGAGGGCACCCGGGCGGTCTGGGAACTCGGCAAGATCAACGTGTACGACGGCGGAGCGGACGGAGACGTCGACACCCCGGGCGACAACACGCTGTTCGCCACGCAGGGCCTGTTCGTGCCCTGACCGCGGTCGAAAGACCGCCCGGCTCCAGACTGTCCGACTCGTCCGGACGGCGACCTACATTCCGCCCCGATGGCTCCGCTGGTCACCTTCGACGAAGCGCTCGAGCTCGGGGAGCTGACCGAGCACGCCGACATCGAGCGGCTTGTCGATGTGGCGTGGATGGTGCGCCAGGACAACTTCGGCGAGTCCACGGACATGTGCTCGCTGGTCAACGCGAAGAGCGGCGGCTGTGCTGAGGACTGCGGATTCTGCGCGCAGTCGAAGTACGCGGACGCGGAGACCCCGATGCACGCGATGATGGAGCCCGACCAGATGCTCGAGCACGCGCGCGCGGCCGAGGCCGCGGGCGCCCACCGCTTCTGCATGGTGACGCAGGGCCAGGGACTCTCCAAGCGGGACTTCGCGAAGGTCGTCGAGGGTGCAAAGCTGGTCGCGCAGCACACCAACCTCAAGCGCTGCGCCTCGATCGGCCACATGTCGGCCGAGCGTGCGAAGCAGCTCAAGGAGGCCGGCATCCAGCGGGTGCACCACAACGTCGAGACGGCGCGCAGCTACTACGACGAGGTCGCCACCACGGTGCGCTACGAGGGCCGGGTGCGCACGATCCAGGCCGTGCGCGACGCGGGGCTCGAGACATGCGTCGGGGGCATCCTCAATTTGGGTGAGACACGCCGTCAGCGTGTCGAGATGGCCTTCGAGCTCGCGGAGCTCGACCCCACCAGCGTCCCGATCAACCTGCTCAACCCGCGCGCGGGCACCAAGTTCGGCGAGCGCGACCTGATCGACCCGTGGGACGCGGTCAAGTTCATCGCGATCTTCCGCATGATCCTGCCCGAAGCCCTGTTCCGCCTGTGCGGAGGCCGTGTCGAAAACCTCGGCGAGCTACAGCCGCTCGCCGTGAAGGCGGGCCTCAACGGGGTGATGATGGGCAACTTCCTCACGACTCTGGGATCGGAGCCCGAGGACGACCGTGCCATGTTCGAGGACCTCGGCCTGAACGTCGCGCGCCAGGAGGACAACGGCGCGAACCCGCGGCCCGACAACCGGTCGGGTTGGCTGGACGGCGAGACACCGGCGACGCCGATGGATGAGCTGGTGGCAAGCCAGGCCGACGCCAATTTCTGGGATCCGTCGACGCAGCTGCGGATGCGCAAGAAGGGCAAGCCTCCGGCCTACCCCGAGGCCCCGGCCGAGCGCGAGGCCGCCTGAGCGAGCACCCCGAGGGCGAGGCGTGAGCGAGATACACGAACGCCTCGAGGAGCTGCGCGATGCGGGCCTGTATCGGCGCATGCGCATGGTGTCCGGGCCGCAGGGACCACGGGTCCTGCTCGACGGCAAGGAGGTGCTGCTCCTCTGCTCCAACAACTACCTCGGCCTGGCCGACCACCCGCGCGTGCGCACCGCAGCCGCCGATGCTGCGATGCGATACGGGGCCGGCTCCGGCGCCTCCCGGCTGGTGTCCGGGAACATGACGCTCCACCGCCGCCTCGAGGAGCGGCTCGCATCCTTCAAGGAGTCTGAGCGCTGCGTGCTGTTCGGCTCCGGCTATCTCGCCAACATGGGCGTCATCCAGGCGCTCGCGCGTAAGGGCGACGTCGTCTTCTCCGACGCGCTCAACCACGCGAGCATCATCGACGGGTGCAAGCTGGCGGGCGCGGAGACCTTCGTCTATCGCCACATCGACATGGAGCACCTCGAGTGGGGCCTGCGCGAGTCGGGGGGGCGCGGCAGCCTGATCGTCACCGACGGTGTGTTCTCGATGGACGGCGACGTCGCGCCGCTCGCCCGCATAGTCGAGCTGGCCCGCCGCTACGACGCGCGCGTGATGGTGGACGAGGCGCACGCGACCGGCGTGCTCGGCCCGGGCGGGCGCGGCAGCGTCGCGGCCGCGGGCCTCGAGGACGAGGTCGACCTGATCGTCGGCACGCTTGGCAAGGCACTCGGCTCCTATGGCGCGTACGTGTGCTGCGACACGGCGATGAAGCGCTATCTCGTCAACACCGCGCGCACCCTGATCTTCTCCACCGGGCCCGCCCCACCGGTGATCGCCGCGGCGATCGCGGCACTCGAGATTCTGTCGGAGCAACCGCGGCGAGTCGAGCGGCTGGGCCGCAACGCGCGCACGCTGCGCGCGGCGCTGGCCGCCCACGGGCTGATCCCGCCCGAGGGCGAGACGCCGATCGTCCCGGTGGTGGTTGGCGACGCCGCACGCGCGATGTCGGTGTGTGAGCGGGTCCTGCGACATGGTGTGTTCGCCCAGGCGATCAGGCCTCCGACGGTGCCGGATGGCACCTCGCGCCTGCGGCTCGCGGCGATGGCGACGCACCAAACGGCCGAGTTGCAGCGTGCCGCCGCACAGATCGGCGCCGCCGTGCGGGCCGAGGACGCCCGTCCGGCAAATCGCGAACGGCGCACGGCGCACCTGTTCGACTACGACGTGCACGCCACGCAACCTGTGATGGAACATGCTGCGTAAGCGCCTCGCGCCACGCGGCCTGTTCGTGACGGGTACGGACACCGAGGTCGGCAAGACGGTCGTGGCGTCGGCGATCGCGGCAACGCTCGCCGCGCTCGGCGAGCGTGTCTCGGTGTTCAAACCGGCGGTCACCGGGCTCGACGACTTGAATGATCTGGAGGCGGACCACCTGCGCCTGCGTGCATCCGCGCGATCTGCGCAGTCGCCGGAGGAGATCGCTCCCTACCGCTTCGGCCCCGCCGTGTCCCCGCACCTGGCCGCTGCTGCTGCCGGGGACCGCATCGACCCCCACCGGCTGCTGGCGGCGGCGCGCAGCGCCGCCGGAGCGGGCGACGTGCTCGTCGCGGAGGGCGTCGGCGGCCTGCTGGTCCCGCTGTCGGAGGGCTACCTGGTGCGCGACCTCGCGGCCGACCTGGACATGCCGGTCGTGATCGCGGCGCGGCCGGGGCTCGGGACGATCAGCCATACCCTGATGACGATCGAGTGCGCGCGCCTGGCGGGCCTCGAGGTCGCGGGCGTGGTGCTCACCCCGTGGCCTGCGCAGGCCGGGGAGATGGAGCACTCGAACCGGGAGACGATCGCGGCCTGCGGGCATGTCAGCGTGGAGACTCTCCCGGCGCTTGCGGTACGTGCGATCGGCCCGCAGCGCCACCTTCCGCTCGAGCGGTGGCTACCACCCAAGGGCCATCTCGGCGTGGCAGACATTCCCGTTGTACAGCAACAGGAAATGCTGCCACGCGCCCGTCGCGCGGCCTGATCGCGACTAGTACGTGTGCAGCCCGCCGTTCGGGCTGACGACCTGGCCGGTCGTGTAGGCGGCCTCGTCCGAGCACAGGTGCAGCGCGAGCGCGGCGATGTGCTCCGGTTCGCCCATTCCGCCGAGCGGCACCTGGGCCAGCAGGATCGGCAGCAGCCGCGGGTCGATCTCCTCCTGCACCATCGGCGTGCGGATCCAGCCGGGCGCGATCGCGTTCACGCGGATCCCGGACCCGCTGACCTCCTGCGCCACGCTGCGGGTGATGCCGATGATCCCGCCCTTCGCGGCCGAGTAATCCGGCGCCCCGGGCAGTCCCTGGAGCGCGGCGACGGAAGAGATGTTGAGGATCGCCCCGCGGCGATTCGGCTCCATCACCTTGAGCGCCTCCCGCGTGCAGTAGAAGGTCCCGTAGAGGTGGACGCGGATCATGCGGTCCCAATCCTCGTCGCTCAGCTCCTTCGTGGCGCCGAGCGACTCGCGCTCGCCGCCCATGATCGCCGCCTGCAACTGCTCGAGCATGCGGTCCTGCGCCTCCTGGTTGCGGCGTGCGATCCCTGCGTTGTTGACCAGCACGTCGACGTCGCCGAAGTCCGACGCCACTGCGTCGAACAGCCCGCGCACCGCCGCCGAGTCCGAGACGTCGCATGCGTAACCGCGCGCCTCCCCCGCGGCGGCATCCGCCACCTTCGTGGCGCCCTCCTCGCGGATGTCGGCCACCGCGACGCGGCCGCCCTCGGCGGCAAACGCCTTGGACATCGCCTCGCCGAGCCCCGACCCGCCGCCTGTCACGACCACGACACGGCCTTCGTAGCGCCGCCTACCGTCTCCGTTCATCCCTCCACCCCCTCATCGCTCAATCGCCGTCGGCAGCGTAGTCAACGATGGACTTGTCCACCAGCCACTCGACCGGCGCCTTGTCGTCCGTGTAGACGGTTCCCCCTTCCAGCCTCGGCGTGAGGCGGCCCGCGGCCGCGTACGCTGTCGCGCGGAGCGCCGGGGGCAGCCTGGCCTCGCGCAGGCGCACCGCCGACCCAGCCGAGTCCGTGGCGGCGATCATCGTGTTGGTGTCCTCCACCGGGTCGCGCATCACGGTGCCGAACACGTCCGCGATCGTGGCGCCGAGCACCCGGTCGAGCTCCTGCTGGCCCTCCGGGTGGCCCACGTTCACGATCACCACGCCGCCGGGTCGCAGGCGGTCGCGGGCAAGCTCGAAGAACTCGCGCGTGACCAGGTAGAAGGGGATGTACGGCTGGCGGTAGACGTCGACCATGATCGCGTCGTACCTGGCGTCCGTCCGCCGCAGGTACGGTCGCGCGTCCTCGTGATGCACCCGCATACGCGGATTGCGCAGGTCGAACCACCGCCGCCCGAGCCGCGTCAGCTCCGAGTCGATCTCGACGGCATCCACCGTCGTGTCCGGGAAGAAGCGGCCGAGCGCGCGTGCCGTCGTGCCCGCGGCATTCCCGAGGATCGCCACCGACCGCGGCGGATCGCGGCGTACGGCGAAAGGGAGCACGAGAAACTCGTCCCAGTAGTCGCCGGTCAGATAGGACCCAGGCCGGTAGAGGGAGTGGACCGCCTGCCCCTCGTTGAGCTCCAGCCTGCGCTCGCCGTCGGGGTCTTCGACGACGCGTGCGTACTGGTAGGTGCTGTCGACCTCCTCCAGCACGACGCCGTCGCCGGCGGCCTTGATCGTGCCCAGCGGCAGCGCGAGCAGCGCCAGGATCGTTGCGGGGACGGCGATGGCAACCCGGCGCCGCACGCCGGCGAGCGCCACCACCGCACATGCCAGGCCGAAGACGACGAACGTGCGCCGCGTGCCGAGCAGGGGCACCAGCACGAGCGCGGAGGACCAGGTGCCGACGAGGCTCCCGATCGTCGAGATCGCATACATCCTGCCCGCCACGGTCCCGCTCTCCTCCACTCGCTCCACCGCGAGGCGGAATGCCCAGGGCGAGGCGGCACCGAGCAACATCACGGGCGGTGCGACGAGGACCGAGACCGCTATGAGCGACCCGATGAACGCGCCGGCCGAGACCTCCTCCAGGGCGTCCACGGAGACGTCGAGGAACGGATCGGCGACGAACGGGATCAGGGCCAGCCCGAGCCCGGCTGCCAGGACCAGAGTGCACAGCCCCTGCTTGTGCGGGTGGCGGTCGGCGAACCGTCCCCCGAACCAGTACCCGGTCGCGAGCGACACGAGCACGACCCCGATCGTGTTCGCCCACACGATCGTGGAGGCTCCGAAGAACGGCGCCATCAGCCTCGCGGCGGCGATCTCGGCGCCCAGCGAGGCCGTTCCCACCACGAACACGAGCAGGCCGAGCGGGGGTAGATCGCGCGTGGACGCTCGCTTCATAGGGGGTCGCTGACGACCGGGGCCGAGGCTACCATCGCGCGATGCTCGGCCGCCCCGCTTCCCACGTCTGGCACCCATTCACGCAGATGCGCGGCTTCGAGGGCGAGGCAGCGCCTGTGATCGGGGCGGCCGAGGGGGTGTGGCTGGTGGACAGCGACGGCCGCCGCTACATCGACGGCGTGTCCTCGCTGTGGTGCAACGTCCACGGCCACAGGCACCCGCACATCGACGCGGCTGTCCGCGCGCAACTCGACCGCGTCGCTCACTCGACGATGCTCGGGCTCTCGCATCCGGGGGCGGAGGAGCTTGCGCAGCGGCTCGTCGCGATCGCGCCGGGCGCGCGTAGCGGGCGCGCCGGCCCGCTCAGCCGGGTGTTCTACTCCGACAGCGGGTCCACAGCGGTCGAGGTCGCGCTCAAGATGGCCTTCCAGTACTGGCAGCAGGCGGCCGAGCCGCAACCGTCTCGCACGAAGTTCGTGTACCTGGAGAACTCCTACCACGGCGACACGGTGGGCTCGGTCTCGCTGGGTGGGATCGATCTCTTTCACTCCATGTACCGGCCGCTCCTGTTCGACGCTCACAAGGTGCCCGCGGGTGACCCGGCAGCCCTCGACGAGGTGCTCCGCAAGCACAAGCACGAGATCGCCGCGGTCGTGGTCGAGCCGCTCGTGCAGGGCGCTGCCGGGATGCTGCTGCAGCCGTCGGGCTACCTGCGGGCCGTGCGCGGCCTGTGCGACGCGCACGGCGTGTTCCTGGTGTGCGACGAGGTGGCGACCGGGTTCGGCCGTACCGGCCGCATGTTCGCCTGCGACCACGAAGGCGTCGTGCCGGACTTCCTGTGCCTCGCGAAGGGGCTCACCGGCGGGTACATGCCGCTCGCCGCGACCCTCGCGACCGAAAAGGTGTACCAGGGCTTTCTTGGCGGCTACGAGGAGTTCAAGACCTTCTTCCACGGCCACACGTACACGGGTAACCCGCTGGCCTGTGCTGCGGCGATCGCCACGCTCGAGGTGTTCGAGCAGGAGCGCACGCTCGAGCGCCTGCAGGACCGCATCGCGCTGCTCGACCAGCTGCTGACCGAGCTGGTCGCGCCGCTGCCGTACGTGCGCGAGATCCGCCGCATGGGCTTCATGTGCGGCATCGAGCTCGCGCCGCACGAGCCTGCTGAGCGCATGGGGCACCGCGTGACGCTCGAAGCCCGCGCGCGCGGCGCGATCGTGCGTCCCCTGGGCGACGTGCTGGTGCTGATGCCACCGCTGTCGATGGAAGCCGACGTGCTGGAGGAGCTGGTGGAGGTGGTCGCCGACGCAATCGTTGCGGCTACCGAGAGCGTGCCGCAACTGCGAGCCGCTTAGCTACTCTTCGTACGGCACGAAGTCCTTCTTGCGCGCCCCGCACACCGGGCAGAACCAGTCGTCCGGGATCGTTTCGAACGGCGTGCCCGGCTCGATGCCACCGTCGAGGTCGCCCTCCGCCGGGTCGTAGATGAATCCGCACGACTCGCAGATCCACTTTTGGCTTGTGGCTGTGTCAGCCAACGGAGCGGCGTAGTTTGACACACGCGGCCTCGCTGCTGTACACAGCGGAGGACGTGGCCGACCATCCGATCGAGGAGTTGAACCCGGGCGCCCCCACCAAGCCGCGGCCGGCGGCAGCGGTGATCCTGCTGCGGCGCGGCGGCCGCCACACCGCCGCCGGGCTGCAGGTGCTGATGGGCAAGCGCACGTCCGCGGCGCGGTTCATGGCGGACGTGTGGGTCTTCCCCGGCGGCGCCGTCGACGGCGAGGGCACCGACGACGAGGCGCACCGCCGGACGGCCGTACGGGAGCTGCAGGAGGAGGCCGGCGTGGCGCTACCCGATCCAGCCGAGCTCGTCCCGTTCGCGCGCTGGATCACTCCGGAGCAGGTGAAGGTCCGCTACGACACCTGGTTCTATCTCGCGCTCGCCCCGGCCCACTCGTCGCCCGAGCCCGATGGCGAGGAGATCGTGGAGACGGCCTGGCTCACGCCCGCCGAGGCGCTCGCGCGGCATCACCGCAGCGAGATGCTGCTGGTCTTCCCGACGATCCACAAGCTCCAGGTCCTGGCGCAGTACGAGACCGCAGAGGAGGCGCTGACGGCCGCCCGCGAGGCGCAGGTCGAGCCGATCCTTCCGCGGGTGGATGCAAGCGGCGACGAGCCCCGGATCCTGCTGCCGGGCGACTGGGGCTACTAGCCGCTACCCGATAGCGGGCAGGCGGTCGAGCGTGAAGCGGAACCCCAGTTCCGCCTCGCAGGAGAAGCTGTCGGGCTGCGGGTCGCCCTCGCTGGAGTCGATCACGACCTCGCGCCCCTCGAACGACTTCGCGATCCCGTCCTCGACGAACACGCGCACGCCGGCGAGCGTCGCGACCTCGCGCTCGTTCGGCCCCGCCATGTAGCCGGCGAACAGGAAGGGCGCGGTCGAGTCGCAGCAGCCGTTGCCGATCACCAGCGACAGGTCGTCGCCCCGCTCCAGGCGCACCCGCCCGATCACCTCGGTCGCCGCGTCCGTCAGCACAACCGTGATGTCCGCGGTTTCTTCCATTCCAGGAACTTATACTCGCCTCGATGACCGCCACGCTCCCGGCTGACGTCCAGCAGGTCTTCGAGCGCTTCGTGACGACGGAGCTGACGACCGTGGATGCGTCCGGACAGCCGATCACCTGGCCCGTCACGCCGTACTACCGGCAGGGCGCCGGCGCGATTGACCTGACCACGGGGGTCGGCTACCCGAAGAAGGCCGACGACGCGGCGCGCAACCCACACGTGTCGCTCCTTTTCTCCGATCCGACCGGCTCCGGAATCGACGCGCCGTGTGCCGTGCTCGTCCAGGGAACGGCGCGCGTGGACGACACCAACCTGGAGTCCAACCGCGACCGCTACTTGCGTGAGAGCGTCGAGAAGCTGCCCGCCACGAAGGCGATGCACCCTCCGGGCTTCATGCGCGGCCTCTTCGACTGGTACTACCTGCGCCTCTACATCTACGTGCGGCCGGAGCGGGTGTTCGTCTGGCCGGAGGGCGACTTCGCCCAGGATCCGACGCTGTACGGCGCCCGCCTGGACGAGGTTCGCACGCAACACTCGGTGGAGCCGGAGATCCCCCTACCGCAGCCCGAGGGCGGGTCGCCGGCGTGGGACGACCGCATGGACGAGCTGGGCCGCAGGCACACCACAGCCGTTCTGTCGGTCGTCGGTCCCGATGGGTTTCCGCTGTCGAGCCGTGTGCAGATCGAGCCCGACCGCGCCGCGGGGCGCGTGCGGCTCGGCGACCTGCCGGAATGGATGCCGGCGGCACCGACCCGGATCTGCCTCACCGCGCACGAGCACGATCCCGCGTTCAGATGGCAGGCCAACTTCCAGGTCCGCGGTGACCTCGTGCGCGACGACGACGGCTGGTCGCTCGTGCCGCACAAGTTCGTGGGCGGGTTCGAGCTCCCCAAGTCGAAGCTGCAGTCCTACCGCGAGAACTTCAGCAAGATGATGCGCTACCGCAAGAAGGCCAAGGCCGAGCTGGCGCGGCGCAAGTAGCTCCTCGGTCCTATTCCGACAACAATACGCTCGAGAGCTTCTGCTCCTTCGGTGTGTTCAGGTCCCAGTGCACATGCTTCACCTCGGTGTACTCGTTGAGGCCGTACGTGCCCAGCTCGCGCCCGTTGCCCGACTGCTTGTAGCCGCCGAACGGGGCGATGCAATTGATCAGGTGGTAGTCGTTGATCCACACCGTGCCGGCGCGTAGCCGCTTTGCCGTCTCCAAGCACCGGTCGGGATCGGACGACCACACGCCTGACGCGAGCCCGTAGATCGAGTCGTTGGCGATGCGGATCGCCTCGTCGTCGTCGGAGAACTTGATCACGGAGAGCACCGGGCCGAAGATCTCCTCCTGCGCGATCGTCATCGAGTTGTCGACCTCGGTGAAGATCGTGGGCTCGTACCAGTAGCCCCGCTCGTAGGCGTCGCCCTCCGGCCGCTTGCCGCCGAGCACCAGCTTTGCGCCTTCCTCCTGGCCGATGCGCACGTAACCCTCGACGGTGTCGCGCTGCTGCGCCGACACCAGCGGGCCCATGTCGGAGTCGTAGTCCATCGTGTCGCCCACCTTGATCTGCTTCGCGCGCTCGACGAGGCGCTCGACGAACTCGTCGTGGATCGACTCCGGCAAGAGCAGGCGCGTGCCCGACTCGCAGACCTGTCCCTGATGGAAGAAGGTGCCCCACAGGGCTCCGTCCACCGCCTGTTCCATGTCGGCGTCCTCGAACACGATGTTGGGCGACTTCCCGCCCAGCTCCAGCGTCGTCTTCTTGATCGTGCTGGAGGCGAGCTGCATGATGCGCCGGCCCACGACCGTGGAGCCGGTGAATGCCACCTTGTCGACGTCCGGATGTGAGGCAAGCTCCTCACCGACCGTCGAGCCGCCGCCGGTGATCACGTTCACGACGCCCTTCGGCAGGTCGGTGTCGTCGAGGATCTCCGCAAGCTTCAGGGCCGTCAGCGGCGTGTTGGAGGCGGGCTTCAGCACGCACGTGTTCCCCATCGCGAGCGCCGGCGCCAGCTTCCAGACCGCCATCACGAGCGGGAAGTTCCACGGGATGATCCCGGCGCACACCCCCACGGGGTCCCGCAGCACGAAGTTGTAGGAGTGCGTCGGGTAGGTGACCGGCTCGAGCGGCTCCTGCATCGGCCGCGTCGCCTGGCGTGCGAAGTAATCCCAATGCTGCAGGCAGTAGCCGATGACGACCGTGCTCGTGGCACGGATCGTCATGCCGGCCTGCATCGTCTCGAGCGTCGCGAGCTCGTCCTCCGCCGCGGATATGCGCTCGACCACCGACAGCATGATGCGCTTGCGCTCCTCCGCTTCCATGCCGGTCCATGCTCCGGAGTCGAACGCCTCACGCGCCGCGGCGATCGCGCGCTGCGCGTCCTCGCGGCCGCAGCTCGGCACGGTGGCGACCACCTCTTCGGTGGCTGGGTTGACGACTTCGAACGTTTTGCCCGAAGCGGCGTCCACCCATTCGCCGCCGATGTAGTTCTTGTAGTGCGTTACCTCCGTGCGCGCCTGCGTGTCGACCGCCATGTCAGGCCGCCTTCAGCAGATCGTCGCGGTTCTGCTCCTCGAGCATCTTCTGGTAGCGCGGGAACACGGGCTTGACGAGCGGCACGAGCTTCAGGATCTTCGCCACCGGCCCCTTCGCCTTCATCTGCCCCTTGGCCAGCGCCATCGTCACGTTGACCTTGCCGAGCCAGAACCTGTGCGCGGTGTCGGCCTCCATCGACATCACGATCTCGGGCTGCATGTCGGTCGCGCCGAAGTCGACCCGGCCGTCTTCGCCGTCCTTCATCTTGACCGTGATCATGGAGTCCGGGTTCGAGTACTTGTACTGCACGATCGTGTCCGCCCGGCGGAACCTCGGCCCCAGCTCGTCGTCGTCGGTCAGATCCTGGAACAGCTTCCCGATGTACTGGTAGACCTCTTGGTCGTCTTTGAAAACCGGCACCTTTTCTCCTCCTCGTCGATTCGCCGCAGCAAGCGTATCGCGGGCTAGTTGCGGCTCAAAAGCATCGCGATGCCCTGGCCGCCGCCGATGCAGAGCGTCACGAGGCCGAGGTCCTGGTCGCGGCGGTCCATCTCGTAGAGGATCTTCGCCGTGATCACCGCGCCCGTGGCCGCGATCGGGTGGCCGAGGGCGATCGCACCGCCGTTCGGGTTGACCTTCTCACGGTCCAGGCCGAGGTCCTTGATCACGGCGAGCGACTGCGCGGCGAACGCCTCGTTCAGCTCGATCACATCGACGTCGTCGAGTGACCGGCCGGCACGCTCCATCGCCTTGCGCACGGCGGGCACCGGCCCGATGCCCATGATCCTCGGGTCGACGCCGCAGTACGAATAGGAGAGGATGCGCGCCCGGACGGGGACGCCGAGCTCCTCCGCCTTCTGCGCCGACATCAGCACCACGGCTGCGCCGGCGTCGTTCATGCCGGAAGCGTTCCCGGCCGTGACCGTTCCGTCGGGCTTGAACACCGGCTTCAGCTTGCCGAGCCCCTCGACGGAGGCGTCGGGGCGCACGTGCTCGTCGCGGGCGAACTCGCTCGTCCCCTTCTTCGACTTCAGCTCCACGGGCACGATCTCCTCGTCGAACAGGCCCTGCTCCTGAGCCCGTGCCGCGCGCCTGTGCGACTCGACCGAGAACTCGTCCTGCTGCTCGCGACTGATGTCATGCGACTCGGCCAGGTTCTCGGCCGTCACGCCCATGTGGATCTTGTCGAAGGGGTCGGTGAGCCCGCCCACGACCGGGTCCACCATGCCGGTGTCGCCCATGCGCGCTCCCCAGCGCACGTCGGGCATCCAGTAGGGACCGCGGCTCATCGACTCGGCGCCGCCGGCGACGGCCACGTCCGCCTCCCCGACCGCGATCGACTGGGCGGCGGACACGATGGCCTGCACTCCGGTGCCGCACAGCCGGTTCACCGTGAACGCCGGCACCTCCTTGGGGATCCCGGCCTTCATGGCGACCACCCGCGACATGTACATGTCCTCGGGTGACGAGTGGATCACGTTCCCGAACACGACCTGGTCCACCTGCGCCGGATCGATCGCGGCGCGCTCGAGCGCGGCCTGCACGGCCGTCGCACCCAATTCGGTGGGGGGCACGCCCTTCAGGCTTCCTCCGTAGCGGCCCACGGCGGTGCGTGCGGCAGCGGTGATCACGACCTCGTTCAAAGCTTCCTCCTCACAGGGCCCGCAGAGCGCGGACCGGGTTGCAAGCAAATTTGAAGACTAGTCAGGAACCGGCGGTTACAGCGGGTCCACCGTTTAACTTTCCGGCCTCATGAGCCGCTTCGCAAGGATTGCCTTGCTGTGCTCGCTGTTCGTCTGTGTCGCCGCGACCCCCGCGGCCGCGGCCGATCGGCCCAAGCCCGGCTCCGTCTACAGGGACGGGCCCTCGGGACGCTACCTCCTCGGCGGCCAGTGGCACCACCGCGCCGACCCGACGGACGCGGGAATGGCGCAGCGGCTGCAGGCGCAGCCGAGCCTGGCCGGCTGGACGCCGACGAGCGTGCCCAACGCGTCCAACGCGGGTGACTTCTCCAACGCGAGCTATCTCGGCACCGTCCACTGGTATCGGAAGGACTTCCGCCTGCCGCGCGCCTCCGAGTCCTCCAAGTGGGTGCTGCGATTCGAGTCCGTCAACTACCGCGCGCGTGTATGGCTGAACGGGAAGCCGCTCGGGGTGCACGTCGGCGCCTATCTGCCCTTCGAGATGCGGGGCAAGAGCGTACGCAGGCGCGGAGTCAACCGCCTGGTCGTGCGCGTGGACAGCCGGCGCCAGAAGTTCGACATTCCCCCTCTGTCCCAGCGGGAGTCCGGCGCCTTCGAGGGCGGGTGGTGGAACTACAACGGCATCCTGCGCGAGGTCTACCTGCGGCGCGTGGACACGTTCGACTTCCAGAAGGTGGCCTACCAGCCGAGCCTGCGCTGCCGCACGTGCGCCGCAACGGTCCGCGTGCTGGTCACAGTCAAGAACTTCAACACGGAGGGCGCGACGGCCAGGATCACCGGGCGCTTCGGCCGCCGCAACCTGCACTTCGCGACCCACCGCGTGCCGGGACGGGGAGAGAGTCGCTTCCGCGCGCGGGTGCGCATCCGCAATCCGCGGCTGTGGAGCCCTGAACACCCGACCCTCTACACCGGGCGCCTCCAGTTGCATACCTCCAGCGGCAGGATCGTCCAGAAGCACACTGTGCACACCGGCGTTCGCAGCCTCAGGGTGAGCCGGCTCGGGCGCATCCAGCTGAACTTCCGCGACGTCAACCTGCGCGGTGCGAGCATGCACGAGGACTCGCTGAGCCGCGGAGCGGCGATCACACCGGCGCAGATGCGCGAGAACATCGGCCACCTGGTCGACCTGCGGGCGACGATCACGCGCTCGCACTATCCCTTCCATCCCTACACGCTCGAGCTCGCCGACCGCCGCGGCATCCTCGTGTGGTCGGAGATACCCGTGTACCGCATGGCCAGCCGCCTGTTCGCGATCTCGGAGGTGCGCCACAAGGCGCTGCGCATGTTGCGGACCGAGATCGACCGCGACCAGAACCACCCGTCGGTGATCGTGTGGAGCATCGGCAACGAGAACGCCTCGCGGCCGGGCACCGGCCTGCGCAAGTACATCCGCAAGGCGGAGCGCACGGTCAAGGACCTCGACCCCACGCGCCTGATCGGCCTCGCGACCTCGGGCTTCCCGACCGTCGAGAAGCAGCCGATCTATCTGGAGCTGGACGTGCTCGGGATCAACGACTACTTCGGCTGGTACAACGGGCCGCGCGGCACCATCTCCGATCGCGGCCAGCTCAGCGGCTACCTGAACCGGCTGCATTCCGACTATCCCAACCAGGCGCTGGTGATCACCGAGTTCGGCGCGGAGGCAAACCGCTCGGGCCCCGTGACGGAGAAGGGCACCTACGAGTTCCAGGCCGACTTCCTCAAGTACCACCTCGACGTGTTCGCCTCGAAGCCGTTCGTGAGCGGCGCGCTGATCTGGAACCTGCGCGATTTCCGCGTGAAGCCGGGCTGGGCGGGCGGCAACCCCTTCCCCCATCCGCCGGTCAACGAGAAGGGCCTGATCGACGACCTCGGGCACAAGAAGCCGGCGTACGACGTGGTGCGTGGCGTCTATCTGCGCACGCGGCCGTTCAGGTAAGAAACGTGCGCGGGCGTAACGGCGTAACGGCGCACTATTTCCTCGCCCAGCGTTTGGCCCAGCCGTCAAGTGGCTTGAGCGCCTCGTGCAGCCGCGCGCCCGAGGGTGTCAGCCGATAACCGCCCTCGCCGGCTTCGACGAGCCCTGCGTCCCGCAGCTCGTGCAGGCGCTGGTTGAGCACGCTCGTGGACATGGAGTCGCAGCGCTCGCGCAGCTCGCGGAACGAAACCGGCCGCCCGTCGCGGAGCTCCCACAGCACCCGCAGGGCCCAGCGCCGCCCGAGTAGATCGAGCGCGACCATGATCGGCCTACCGGTGCGCGAACCTCGGACGGGTGTGCCGGGCCTGGGCGTGGTCACAATGCGCTTCGATTTCCGAAGTGATAGGCTCGCGCTTCGATAAGCAAAGCATAGAGGAGACGTCGATGACCACTCAGACCGCCCCGCGAGTGCAGCCGGTCGAGGAGCCGTGCGAGCCCGAGGTCGCCGAGACCCTGCGCCGGATGATGCCGCCCGGCGTGGAGCCGCTGAAGCTCTTCAGAACCGTCGCGCACAATCCTGCGATCCTCGAGCGCTTCCGGACGACAGGCGCCTACATACTCAACTTCGGGCAGGTCGAGCCGCTCGAGCGCGAGATCGTCACCCACCGGACCACGGCGCGTAACGGCTGCGAGTACGAATGGGGCGTGCACGCGGTCGCCTTCGGGCGCCCGCTGGGCCTCACCGAGGCGCAGCTGCGCGCCACGGTGCACGGCGCCGCGGACGACCCCGCCTGGTCGGAGCGCCAGTCGCTACTCGTGCGCCTCGTGGACGAGCTGCACGACACGGGAACCGTGTCCGACTCGCTGTGGCCGATGCTTGCAGCCCAGTGGCAGGCATCCGAGCTGGTCGAGCTGATCGCGACAGTCGGCTTCTACCACCTGATCTCGTTCGCCGCGAACGCCCTCGGCGTGGAGCTCGAGGAGTATGCAGAGCGGTTCCCCGGATGAGCCGATAGCTTTGCGGCATGCGCCGCCCGCTCCTCGCCCTGGTCGCAGTGCTGGTCGTGGCGCTCGCGGTGAACACGGTCGTGACGGACCGAGACACCGAGCCGGCCAAGGCGGACGTAGGCCGCGTGATCGACCTGCCGGGCGGAGACCTGCAGGTGCGAGAGGACGGGCCCCGCGACGCACCCAACGTCGTCCTGCTGCACGGGTTCGCGTGCTCGATCGGCTGGTGGGACGGCATGATCCGGCTGCTGGCGCGCGATCACCACGTGATCACGTTCGACCTGCTCGGGCACGGCGGGTCGGAGAAGCCCCGCGAGGGCTACGGCATGAAAGACCAGGCGCGCCGCGTCAGCGCCGCCCTGGACCGCCTCGGCGTGCGCAGAGCCGCGATCGTCGGGCATTCGATGGGCGGGGCCGTGGGCACCGCCTTGGTCGAGCTTCGCCGGCCACTCGTCGACTCTTTCGTGATCCTCGACACGGGACCGGACAAAGGGGACGGAAAGTTGCCGTTCACGGCGCGCCTCGGGTTCGTGCCGGTCCTCGGAGAGGCCATCCGCCGGGTCGTTCCCGACAGCTTGATCCGCAAGGGGCTCGAGTCCGCCTTCGCGGATGGGTTCCATGTGCCCGACCGGTTCGTGGACGACTTCAGGGACATGACCTACAGCTCGTACGACGGCTCACACGACGCCGTCGACGACTATCGCGACGAGAAGGGCCTGGCCGAGCGACTGGCGGACGAACGCGTCCCGGTCCCGCTGCTCGTGATCTTCGGATCGCAGGACGACATCGCCGACCCGAAGTCGGCACAGGACTACCGCATCGTGCCGGGCGCTCGCATCGTGCTCATCGACGGTGCCGGACACTCCCCCCACGTCGAGAAGCCGCGGGCGACCGCGCGCATGATCACGAACTTCTGGGACGGTCTCAGCTGACGGCCGAGTACCCCTGGGCCACCTTGGACCAGTTCACCACGTTCCACCACGCGTCGATGTAGTCCGGGCGCTTGTTCTGATACTTCAGGTAGTACGCGTGCTCCCACACGTCGACGCCCAGCAGTGGCGTCTGGCCGTCGGAGATCGGGTTGTCCTGGTTGGCGCTCGAGACCACGGCAAGCCCGCTGCCGTCGTGCACCAGCCACGACCAGCCGGAGCCGAACCGGTTGACGCCCGCGGCCTTGACCTCCTCCTTGAAGCTCGAGAACGAGCCGAACGCCGAGTCGATCGCGCTTGCGAGGTCGCCCGAGGGCTCGCCTCCGCCGTCCGGGCTCATCCACTCCCAGAAGAGCGAGTGGTTGTAGTGGCCGCCGCCGTTGTTGCGCACCGGCGTGGCCTTGTCGCCGAGCTTGTCGAGGTTCTTCAGGACCTCCTCGATCGGCTTGTCGGCCCACTCCGTGCCTTCGAGCGCGGCGTTCACCTTGTCGACGTAGGCCTGGTGGTGCTTGTCGTGGTGCAGACGCATCGTCTGCTCGTCGATGTGCGGCTCGAGCGCGTTGTAGTCGTACGGCAGGTCGGGAACGCTGTAGGGCATGGGCGGGCTCCTTTTTCCGGGGACGAAGGATCCTAGCGGCGAGCGCTTTCGCAGGGACGAGAGCGTAGGCTTGCGGCCATGGCCGGCCTGCGAATCCCCTCCCGCGACGGGTTCGAGAGCCTCCTCGTACGCGGGCTGAGCGCGCTGCCGCGTCCCGCCCAGCAGCTGCTCGGCGGCCCGCGGCCGGTGCGCATCGACGGGCAGCAGCTCGAGCCCGAGGTCCAGCTCACGCTCAGGCTGCTGAAGCTCTCCGGTCGATCCGCCTTCGAGGAGCTGCCGGTCGCCGAGGCGCGCGCCGAGATCCGGCGGGAGGCGGCCCTCTACTCCGGGGCACCGATACCCATCGAGCAGGTGGAGGAGGTCGAGGTTCCCGGCGCCGCAGGGCCGCTGCCCGCACGCCTCTATTCCCCGGCCGGCCTTCCCTCCCCCGCGCCGTTGCTGGTCTACCTGCACGGCGGAGGATGGGTCGTCGGAGACCTCGACACGCACGACCAGCCGTGCCGCTTCCTCGCCGTGCAGGCCGGCGTGCGCGTGTTGTCGGTCGACTACCGGCTTGCGCCGGAGCATCCGTTCCCGGCTGCGATCGAGGACTCGGTCGCCGCCGCCCGGCACGCGATCGAGGAGGCAGCGCGCTTCGGCGCCGATCCCGCACGGATCGCAATCGGCGGCGACAGCGCGGGGGGCAACCTGGCCGCGGCTGCCGCGCGCCTGCTCACGATCGACGGTGGCCCCGTGCCGGCGTTCCAGCTGCTGATCTATCCCGTCACCGACCTGACGCGCAAGCGCGAGTCCTACCGGCTGTTCAGCGAGGGCTTCTTCCTGACCGCCCGGCAGATGGACTGGTACAGGGACCACTACCTCCCCGACGCTGCAGACGCAAGCGATCCGCGCGCCTCGCCGATCCTCACCGCGAATCTGAGCGGGTTGCCGCCCGCGTACGTCGTCACGGCCGGGTTCGACGTGCTGCGCGACGAGGGCGAGGACTACGCCGGGTTGCTTCGCGATGCCGGAGTGAATGTCACGGCAACGCGGGAGCCCGGGCTGATCCACGGGTTCACCCATGGCGCCGAGACCGGCCGCGCGCCGCGCGCGGCGATGCTCCGGGTGGCAGAGGCGCTGGCTGCCGGATTGGCCGCGGCGCCTCGGGCTGCATCGGCGCAGCGCAGCCGTTCGTAGACTGAAACCTCGCCATGGATGCACATGCCCACGAGCATCATCACGCAATGCCGACCTCGGGCCGGGAGCTCGACGCGGTCGCCTTCAGCGCCACCCTGCACTGCCTCACGGGATGCGCGCTCGGCGAGATCGCCGGCATGGTGATCGGCACGGCGATCGGGCTGTCGGATTGGGGAACGGTAGGGCTCGCCGTGGTGCTCGCGTTCATTTTCGGCTACACGCTCACGAGCATTCCGCTGCTGCGCGCGGGACTGGCGATCGGGGCCGTGGTGCCGATCGCGTTGGCCTCGGACACGTTGAGCATCGCGGTCATGGAGATCGTCGACAACGCGATCGTCGTGGCCGTCCCCGGCGCTCTTCAGGCCGGCGTCGGCGACACCCTGTTCTGGGGCAGCCTCTCCGTGGCGCTCGTGATCGCGGGTGCGTGCGCCTTCCCGGTCAACCGCTGGCTGATCGGCGTGGCAAGGGCCACGTCGCGGTTCACGAGACCGGGATCCACGGCGGCCCTCCGACCCGCGTGGTCGCAATCGTCGCGGCCGTGGCGTTCGTCTTCGGGTCGGTCGTCCTGCTCGCCGAGGCGTTCTAGGTGACCTTCGAGGAGAGCGTCGCGCTGGTGCGACGGTTCACGGGGAGCTGGGCGAACCACGACGATCAAACCCTGCTCGATTGCGCACACGAGGACATGGAGTTCGACTGGTCGGACTCACGCAGCCCCTTCCAGGGGAGCTACGTCGGCCATGCCGGGCTGAAACGGCTGCTGGAGGAGATGTGGGACGCCTGGGACGAGTTTGCGATCGAGCTGGAGCGCATCACGGAGTGTGGGCCCGGCCGCCTTGTCACGGCCAACATGGTGCGCGCGCGAGGACGGCTCAGTGGGATCGCCATCGAGGCGCGCGGCGGAATGCTGTGGACGGTGAGCGACGGAAAGATCCGGGGAGCCAAGCTCTTCCAAGACGAGCAACAGGCTCTGTCCAACTGCTAATCGGGGCGCTTGGTTCAACTTCCAGCAGTAGAGCGCCAAAACCACTGGTTAGCTACGAGATGGCTACGAACTGGGCGGCTACTAGCACGACCGGATGGAGTCCGAGACGCCTTCTAAGGGCGTCCGAGACGGCTGGGTATCGAACGAGAAGCCGGTCCTCTTCGGCGACCGGAGCTCGCATCGTCAACGGCGCACGGCTTGCTAAGAGGCAACTCGCGAACGTGTGCGAGCAGTCTTCAAGACGGTTTCGACGACCGTCAGGCTGTGCGGGTCGCTAGCGAAGTGGCGCCAGAAGCCTCGGCGTTCAGACGTAGAGGCCTCGTAGACCGTCGCGAGGTCCTTTTCGATGCCCTGAGTCGAAGAAGACCGCGCCACCACCTATGAACGGTTCGTAGTAGGTAGCAAACTCGGCCGGGAAATGCGGCCGCAGCGCCTTGAGGAGCCGCGTCTTACCGCCGGCCCAGCGCAGGAACGGCCTGCAGCCGGACGTCGTTGCGGGAATATCAGGCAGGGGAATTGGAGCTGCAGACACCGCGGTAGCCAATCACGCGATACGGACGAACCGGCGACGCTTGTCGCGGCGTCGCGGGGGTGCATCCTGCACGGTCAGGCGCTCGGGAACCGCGCTGATACAGGACCCGCGTCGGGGCGCGCGGTCAGCGACTCGGGGGCGGCCGGCCACGAACGACGTCCTCGTGCCTCGCCGACCTCGCTGACGCTGAGCCGCCTACGACGACGTCGATGACGCGAACTCGAAAGCGCTGGCACGTGGCTACGCGCGACGTCGACTGTGGCTACGGATTGACTAGGTCTGGCGGCCGTCTAGCGTGCGGGACCGTGCGAGGTGCTGCGGGCCGTGTACCAAGGAGGGCTGAGCTCCGCGGGGTCTTACGGACCCCCGCGGCACTCAGCTGCTAATCGGGGCGCCCGGATTCGAACCGGGGACCTCACCGACCCGAACGGTGCGCGCTACCAGGCTGCGCTACGCCCCGAGGTGGTAGCCGAGCTGAATCCTAGAGACTGACGGCCGGGTCAGCCCGCGACGGCCTTGTAATACCGCACGGCCAGGCCGGTCATCAGCGTCTCGAAGCACTGCTCGAGCGTCAGGCCGTTCGCATCGGCGAAGGACGCGATGCCCTGCTCCTCGATCGATTCGCTCTGCGAGATCACCTCGTCGACAAGCTCGGGATGCTGGTCCGAGAAGTACGCCCCCATCGAGTAGAGGCTCGTGTCCATGAGGGACTCGAGAAAGGTGTCGCCGTCGCGTCCCGCCATCGGAGCGCAGCGTACCTATTGGCCCGACCGATCGGGGGCTGGAGCGCTAGAGGCCCAGGCCGGACGTGAGCCCGTTCAGCGGGAGCGGCGGCAGCTGCACCGGAGGGATCGGAAGCGGCGTCTGAGGCGGTCTCACGGACGGGCCGGTCTTGCCCGGCTCGCCGGTCTTGACCGAACCGCCGGCGGGGAGCTTGACCTCCTTGGGCACCTTCACCGGTGGCTTCGGAAGTGTCTTGGTGACCTCCTTGACCGCCTTGGGAGCGTTCTTGACGGTGCCGGGAACGTTCTTCACGGTGTTTCCGACCGTCTTTCCCAAATCCTTGGTGGTCTTGCCCGGCGACACGCCCACGGCGCCCCCCACGGACTCGACCGTGCGGCCCACGCCGCCGACTCCGGAGAGCGTCTCGCCGAGGCGCCCTGCCTCGCCGGTGGTCTGCTCGGCGCCCCCAGCGGGAACGGCTGCACCGAGTTCGCCGCCCAGGCCTCCGGGAAGCGCACCCGGTCCATCGCCGGCGGGCCCATTCGGACCGGCCGGTGCGGCGCTGCCCGCCGTGCCACCCGGGCCGGAGCCCGGAGCGCCGGCCGCAGCACCATGACCGCCGCCTGCGCCCGCGCCGGCTGCACCGCCACCGGCGGAGTTGCCATTGCCGGAGCCACCGCCGGCGTCGCCGCCACCACCCGAGTCACCCACCACCGGGAGATTCCCGCCCGGCAGCGCGCCGCCCGAGGCCTTGTGGGCCACTCCTGCCCCACCCGCGGCGACGATCGTCGCGATCAGGATCGCTGTGGCCTTGCCCGCGAAGGTGGCGCCCTGCTCCATCCCGACCTGCGTGGCAGGTCCAAGCCCGCCGGCGGCGTCCTCCAGCCTGCGGCGCAGGAACGCCGGCAAAGGCAGGAAGGCTGCGGCGCGCTGTGCCGCGCGGCGCGCGCGACTCTGCTCGAGGCCCAGCACCAGGGAGTCGAGACCCATCGCGACGGCATGGCGACGGCACGGCTTGCAGTGATGAAGATGGC
The DNA here is from genome assembly GCA_038203635.1 of Solirubrobacterales bacterium. GTDB lineage: Bacteria > Actinomycetota > Thermoleophilia > Solirubrobacterales > JBBDJG01 > DASRIA01. The sequence continues at coordinate 74,889 of JBBRDT010000002.1, read as the reverse complement.
TCGAGAGCCGGCGGCGATCGCGAGCTCGGACGCTACCGTCCGTCACGCCCTCCATCGCCGTCCGCATGCGCTGGCAGCGCGCGCCGGTGTCGATCTCGTCGAACCCGTCGCGCAGCCTGCGCCGGGCGCGAAACAACAGGCTCTCCACGGCGCCGCGAGTGAGGCCCATGCGGTTGCCGATGCTGTCGTACGAAAGACCTTCGAGCTCTCTCATCACCAGGATCTCGTGTTGAGTGGGAGGAAGGTCATGGAATGCCATGCGCAGCGACTCGAGCTGGTTCCTGCGCGTCACCGTGGCGTCGGTTCCGCTGGCGACCTGCGAGATGCGGTTTTCTTCCACGGGGCTGAAGTCGTCGGAGTCGATCGACACCTCCTGCGTGCGGCGGGCGCGGCGCAGGTGGTCGATGCAGGCGTTCTTCGCGATCTCGTAGATCCAGGGCCGGAAGTTGATCTCCTGGTCGGTGCGGCGCAGCGAGCGCAGGGCCGACATGAACGCCTCTTGGACGATGTCCTCGGCGCGCCCGTGGTCGGACACCATTCCCCGCACATAGCCGACCACGCGATCCTGGTAGCGGCGGAAAAGCGCCTCGAAAGCCTCGTCGCTGCCATCCCGGGCGGCTGCGACCAGGTGCTCGTCCGGCGCCTCTGTGGCTGTTGCTGCCAGCAGCGGTTTCACCGCGACTCCCTTTCCTCTAGCAATGGGACATGGGCGGGGCCTCCCCGCGCCACCCAAGTACCTATACCCACCACTGAACGTTAGTACGCAAAAGGGCGCCACGCAGCCGAATCTTCGTCCAGGTGCGGCTTGACACGTCCGTCTGGAGCGGTATAAGGGGGTGTCGCTCGGACGCTGGGCCGCTGGGGGCCCGGCAGATCCGGTTGTAGCTACGAGAGGGGAATTGCATTGGCTAATCACCTGACGCCCACCGAGCTGGCACGGGAAGCCGGAATGGACCGCCGTGAGGTCATCTCGAAGTGCATGGAACTGGGGGTACCGATCTTCCAGGGCAAGATCGACAAGACCCTGTTCCTGGCCTCGCTGAAGGAAATCCAGGGCCAGTCTCAAGGTCAGGTGGCGCAGGCTTAGGCCACAGCGCCTGCGGCGGCGGTTCCGGCGGGCCACGCAGCCCGCCCATTTCTCTCTTCCAGCACGCACCTCCGGCGCGACCGGCGGCTCTCGGTGAGCACCGGCGCCGGTTACAATCGCGACCAGCTTGCGGGAAGCCGAGGGCTTCCCGACCCGAGGTGAGGAGGAACACGATGGAGGCTCAGACGGCCACGACCCCGAGCGCTGCGGCGACCGGGTCCAAGACGCTCGCGGACCTGCTGCCCCTGGCCGTCGAGAAGCACGCCGACAAGGTCGCCCAGAGGTACAAGGACCAGTCCAAGGGCGCGTGGGTCGACGTCTCCTATCCAGAGCTGGGTGAGATTGCGAAGGAGGTCTCGCTCGGCCTCCAGGAGCTCGGCATCGACCGCGGTGACAAGGTCGGCATCCTGGCCAACACCAGGCCCGAGTGGACCTACGCGGACTTCGGGATCCTTGCCGCCGGCGCGACGGTCGTGCCGATCTACCAGACCAACTCGCCCGAGGAGTGCCACTACGTGCTCGAGCACTCCGAGTCCGTCGCGGTGATCCTCGAGGACCAGGCCCAGCTCGACAAGATCCGCAAGGTCCGGGACGAGCTTCCGAAGCTTCGCCACGTGATCTCGATGGAGCCCCTCGAAGGCGACGACGTCATGAGCCTCGACGAGCTCCGTGAGAAGGGCCAGGGCCGCTCCGACGACGACTACAGGCAGCGCATCGCCTCGGTGGTGGGCTCCGACGTCGCCACCTACATCTACACGTCCGGCACCACCGGGCCGCCCAAGGGCTGCGTGATCGACCACCAGAACTGGCGCGACATGCTCGACATGGTGCAAACGCAGAACGTCCTCATGGAGAACGAGGTCGCCTACCTCTTCCTGCCGCTCGCGCATGCCTTTGCGCGCCTGATCCAGCTCGGCTCGATCGACGTGGGCGCGACGATCGTCTACTGGGAGCGCGACTCCCAGAAGATCATCCCGAACCTGATGGAGGTGAAGCCGACCTACTTCCCGTCGGTCCCCCGCATGTTCGAGAAGATCTATTCGATGGCGATCTCGGCCGCGCCCGACAAGGCGGAGCTCGAGCAGGCCGTGAAGCTGGGGATGAAGGTGCGCACGATGCAGGCGCACGGAGAGACGGTCCCGCCCGAGCTGCAGGCGGCGTTCGACAAGGCCGACGCCGCGCTTTACCAGAACGTGCGCAACATCTTCGGCGGCCAGATCAAGCAGGCCGTCACCGGCGCGGCGCCGATCGCCAAGGAGATCCTCGAGTTCTTCTACGCGTGTGGCGTGATCGTGCTCGAGGGGTGGGGCATGACCGAGACCTCGACGGCGGCCACCTGCAACCTGCCCGAGGACTTCCGCTTCGGATCGGTCGGCAAGCCCTTTCCCGGCGTCGAGGTCAAGATCGCCGACGACGGCGAGATCCTCGTGCGCGGTGCGAACATCTTCCGGGGCTACTACAAGAACCCGGACGCGACCAAGGAGACGATCGTCGACGGCTGGCTGCACACGGGCGACATCGGCACCATCGACGAGGACGGGTTCCTCTACATCACCGGCCGCAAGAAGGACATCATCATCACGGCCGGCGGCAAGAACATCACCCCCGCGAACCTCGAGAACGGCCTCAAGCAGAACCAGTACATCTCGCAGGCCGTCGTGCACGGCGATCGGCGCCCATTCCTGTCCGCACTCGTCACGCTGGACCCCGAGGAGATCGTGCCGTGGGCCAAGAAGCAGGGCATCGAGGACACCGACATGGCATCGCTAGCCCGCAACGAGAAGGTGCGGGCCCTCGTCCAGGAGGCGGTCGACGCCGTGAACGCGAAGGTGGCGCGCGTCGAGGAGGTCAAGAAGTTCACGATCCTCCCGCACGACCTGACGCAGGAGACGGGTGAGCTGACGCCGACGTTGAAGGTCAAGCGCAACGTCGTCAACGAGAAGTACGCCGGCGAATTGGACGCGATGTACTCGAAGTAGCTTCGCGCCCCGGCCTCCGGCCGGTGCTTTGCCTTGCCTATTCCACGTCTCTTCGGCGGTCTAGCAGCACGGCGGCAAGAGAGAGCAGGGTTGTCCAGGCCGCGAGGACGACGAAGGCGTGGGCCATGGTGCCGTCTACGTTCCCGCCCTGGCCGAGGACCCCGGCACCTGTGCCGATCGTGTAGTCGGTGAGGTTGGCGTTGGGGATCGACAGGAGCGGCTCCATCACGAAGATCCACACCAACAGTCCGACCACCGCTCCGACCTGGTTGCGGACCAGCGTGCCGATCGCCACTCCGAGCACCGCGCACAGCACGGAGGCAAGGATGCCGCCCACGGCGACCCCGAGGTAGTCGCCGCCGCCGAGGTCGGGGCCGGATGTGCCGGCGAGCAGCGGGATGCCAATGAGATAGACGACGGCTCCGATCGCGGCCGCCGCAAACCCTGCCGTGAGCCCATACGCAAGCATGCGCGCGATCACGAGCCTGTAGCGGTCCGGCGCGATCAGGACCGCGGGGGCCAGCGTCCGGTGCCGGAACTCTCCTGTCGCCCCGACGACGCCATAGATCAGGAGCACGGCCGAGATCACGCTGCCGAAGGCGATCGCGGCGCGCTTGTCGCGGATCGTCTCGGGACCCCCTCCGGCAAGGGAGACGATCAGCACGGTGGCCAGCGACAGCAGCAGCGCTGCGATCGCGAACCCGAACGCCGTGCGGGTCGTGCGCACCTTCAGCAGCTCGCCGGCCAGCAAATGGGTCACGCGATCCCGCCCGTGTCGCTGGTCAACTCCAGGAAGACCTCCTCCAGCGATGTCGAAACGGGGGTCAGCTCATGCAGCGGTACGCCGGCGGAATGGGCCAGGTCTCCGATGCGCGCGGAGTCTTCGGCGTTCACCAGCAGCACGTCCCCGTCCTGGCGCGTGACGGACAGGCCCGCGCTGTCCAGCGCTGCCAGCAGCCGGTCGGGAGCCGGGGTGCGCACCCGCACCGAGCCTCCCATCGTCAGCTCCGACACCGATCCCTGCCGCACCATCCTGCCGCGGTGGATGACCACCACGTCGTCGACGGTCTGCGCGACCTCCGCGAGGACGTGACTCGACACGAGCACCGTGCGGCCCTCGGCCGCCATGGCGCGCAGGAAGTCGCGCAGCCACCGGATGCCCTGCGGATCGAGGCCGTTGGCCGGCTCGTCCAGCACCAGGACCTGCGGGTCGCCGAGCAGCGTCGCGGCCAAGCCCAGCCGCTGGCGCATGCCCATCGAGTACTTGCCGACGCGGCGATCCGCCGCCTTGTCCATCTCCACCAGGCGCAACACCTCTTCCGTGCGCGAGCGTGGGAGTCCCGCCATCGCCGCAAGCGCGCGCAGGTGATTGCGACCCGAGCGACCGGGGTGCGCACCGGCGACCTCCAGGTTGGCGCCCACCATCCGCGCCGGGTCGTCGAGGTCCGCGTAGCGGCGGCCGACAACCGTCGCGTGACCCGCCGTGGGCCGTGCGAGGCCCAGCACCATCCGCAGGGTGGTGGTCTTGCCCGCGCCGTTGGGGCCCAGGAAACCCGTGACGGTGCCGGCGCGCACGTTGAACGAGAGATCGTCGACGGCTGTGACCGAGCCGTAGCGCTTGGTCAGCCCCACCGCCTCGATTGCGCCGTCGGCCTCGCCCACGGGCCGGACTTCCCGGAGGTGCCGGTGTTCTCCTCTAGCCGCCGCTCTGCCGCAGCAGTGCGCCCGTCGTTTGCTCGAGGATCCGCCGCCACGCCGTGGTGCGCTCTTGCTGCTCGTCGGCCTGGCGCAGGATCTTCGTCACGCGGCGGGCGGAGATCTCGATCCCGTGCTTCTCGCAGATCTCCTTGTAGTGCCGGTAGTCCTGCGCGAGCCGCAGCGTGACCGACTCGAACCCGTGGCGCGCGATCTCGATCCGCGACGAGTAGTTCATGATGCTCGTCCCGAACATCAGCTCGTCGTTCGGGTCGGGCTCGATCAGGATGATGTCGACGCCCGGGTAGCGCTCGCGCCAGTGCTTGACGTGCTCGTGCAGGCGCGCGTGAGCCAGCAGCTTGAAGGCCTGGTAGCCGACCTGCGGATAGCCCATGTCCGACACACGCCGCACGCGGCTGCCGAAGATCGTCGGGATCCGCTTCTGGAAGTCGTTCACGTACGGGACGAGCGGATTGATCACGACGATGAACTTCGCGCCCTGCTCCACGGCGACGTCGACGTTGGTGGTGGACCGGATGCCCCCGTCGATGAGCTGGCGCCCGCGCACCTCGACCGGCCTGTAAACCATTGGCAGCGCCGTCGATGCCGACACCGCCTTGGAGATCGGCACGTCATCCCAGCCGGGAGTGCCGAACACGATGCGCTCGCACGTGTCGAGATCCGTTGCCGTGAGGTACAGCTCCGCCTCGAGCAGCCGGAAGTCGTCCGTGCGGTCGCTCTCCCGCAAGGCCTCGCGGATGTACTCCTCGATGCCGGAGCCCGTGTACAGGCCCGAGGGCAGGGCCTCGGCGAGTCCCGTGAAGACGTCCATCAGCGACACCTCGCGCCAGCGGCCGGCGAGGCTGCGCGCGAGGCCGGCGAGGCGCAGGGGCATCAGCAGCGCACGCGTCGCGAAGTCGGCGTAGTTCGGGCGCAGGAGGGCGCCCAGGTCCACGTCCGGGAAAGGCGTGGGTACCTGGCGGTTGACCACGCGCGACATCTCCTCCGGCGTCAGGCCCGCGGCCAGCAGTCCCGCGACGAACGATCCTGCGCTGGTGCCGACGTAGATGTCGAACTCGTTGACCGTGCGGTTGACGCTCAACAGATCGAGCGCGCGCAGCGCGCCGATCTCGTATACGCCACCCGTGAAGCCGCCGCCGCCGAGCACGAGGGCCGTCTTGGAGCGACCGCCGCGTCGCCTCTGAGCCTTCTGGATGCTCGACCGCTTGGGGCCCGCCGAGCCGGGCGCAGATGACTCGAGTTCGACTACGTCGCCCATGGCATAGGCGCACATTACCAGGGAGTTAGCGCCCATTCGCGAACTTCCGGCCTACCCCGCGGCACGCCGGGCAAACCGGCCGGTCAGTAAGTGGACGCTGCTGGAGACGGCGGTAGGCTGTCGGGCAACGAAGCAATCCGGCGCGCAGGAGGATCATTGACCACGCTCAGCTCTCGCATCGAACTCACCGACTTCTTCTCGGAGACCGCCGACCCGGCCCTGCTGGAGTCGGCTGATCGCGGCCAGACCGAGCTGCTCGACTATCGCGCGCTGTATGAGCTGTGGGAGCGCCAGCAGTGGCTCACGCAGGAACTCGACTTTTCGGTGGACCGCGAGCACTGGGCCGGATTTCCCGCCGAGGAGCGGTTCCAGCGGATGTACGGCCTCTCCGCGTTCTTCATCGGCGAGCAGAAGGTGACCGAGGAGCTGGGGCCGATGATGCGCGCGGCGCCCACCAAGGACATGCAGGTCTTCCTCGCGACCCAGATCGCAGACGAGGCCCGTCACGTGCGCTTCTTCGATCGCTTCTATGGCGAGGTCGGCGTGCTTGACTCAGACAACCTCGCGGCACGCTTGAAGGAGACCGAGAAGCACCTCAACCCGGCATTCAACGTGCTCTTCGACGAGATGCTGGGCGCGCGAGTGCGCACGCTGGCCGAAGACCCGACGAACATGGGCGCGCTGGTCGAGGCGATCACGCTCTACCACATGGTCATCGAGGGCATGCTGGCACTCACCGGCCAGCACTTCATCATCGACTTCAACGAGCGCGAGGGCACCCTGCCCGGATTCGTGCGCGGCTTCAACCTCGTGGCTCGCGACGAGCATCGTCACGTCGCGTTCGGCGCCCGCTTCCTGCGCGATGCGGTGGCAGAGGACCCGCGCTACAAGGAGACGATCCAGCGCACGCTCACCGAGGCCCTCGAGATCGCTGACGAGGTACTGACGCCGCCGTGGGCCAAGGACGAGCCGGACTACGAGTTCTTCGGCGTGAACATCGAGGACACGCGCGACTTCGCCGCCCAGGCGCTGACGCGTCGCCTGAAGGTCATCGGTCTCGTGCCGGCCGGCGCGTAGTGGGCAGTCGGCAGTCGGCAGGAAAGGATGGCGCGCGCCATCCCGCCCGCCTACCATGGTGATGCGTCTTCAGGGATGGAGGCGCATTCTCATTTTCTAGGCGGGTGCAGCGTCGCAGCGCCTCACTCGACCGCTTCGCCGCCATCAGCAAAGAAGCCGACACCCGTCTGGCAGGCATCGGCCTGCTCGTACGCGGGCGCCACGCCCTGTACGTGAGCGCTCTCGCCGCGCTGCTCGCAAGTCGCGGCGCCCGCGTCTGGACGTCGCACGACGGCGCGTCCCCGCGCGTCCCGCGCGGCGCGGACATCGCGATCCTCGAGTCGCCGGTCCCGTCCGAGCTGCGCACGCTCGCGGGCCGCGGCGTGGCTGTGATCGTGCTCGCGGAGCGTGCCGAGCCGGCCGACGCGCTGGCCGCGGCGCAGCTGGGAGCGCGGGCCCTGCTGCCGAAGAACTGCACTCTGGCGGAGTTGTCCATTGCTATAAGAAGCGCCAGCGCCGGCGGCCAGCCGCCGCACCGCCCATCACTGACCCCCCGGCAACACGAGGTGCTGGAGCTGATCGTCGAGGGCCTCGACAACACGCAGATCGCGTCCCGTCTCGGGATCACCGAGCGGACTGTGCGTGCCCATGTCTCGAGCGTGCTGGAGCGGACCGGTGCGGTCAACCGTACGCAGGCCGCCGTTGCCGCGATCCAGCGCGGATGGGTGGCCACGCTCCTCCTCACCCTCACCCTGCTCATGTCGCTGGCGGCAACCGCTGCGGCTGCGATCCACGAGCCCGGCACCCTGCGAGCCGCGCTCTCGCGCGAGATGCGCGCCGCGGGCGGCTACTCGGGCGCGTGGGTGCATGACGGGGGCACGGGCCGCACGGTCTTCGAACTGCGGGCGGCGTACCGCCGGGTCCCGGCATCGGTGGAGAAACTGCTGACGACGGCAGCGGCGCTCGACCGGCTGGGGACCGAGGCGCGCTTCGAGACGGCCGTGGTCGCGGACGGCGAGGTGACCGAGGGGACGCTCGAGGGCGACCTCTACCTGCACGGGTCGGGGGACCCGACCTTCGATACGAAGGCGCTCCACAGGCTCGCGGGCCGGGTCGCCGATACCGGCCTCGATCGCGTCAACGGCCGGGTCTGGGGCGACGAGAGCTTCTTCGACCAGCGACGGGGAGGGCCGGCCAGCGGCTTCGGGATCTCGCCCTACGTCGGGCCGCTGTCTGCGCTGGCGTTCAACCGCGGTTCGCTGCTGCCGTTCAGCAGGGGCTGGCAGACCAACCCGCCGGCGTTCGCAGCGGATCGTCTGCGCGCATCGCTGCGGCGCGAGGACGTCGCGATCCCACGTCCGGTGCGCGTCGCGCCGGCGCCCGCGGACGCCCGCACGATCGCGGTGGTCGAGTCCCCTCCACTCGCGAGCATCGTGCGCCACACCAACCACATGTCCGACAACTACTTCGCGGAGATGCTGCTAAAGGGCCTCGGGGCACGCGCGGGCGGTACGGGCTCCACCTCGGCGGGCGCTCGCGTTGCGAGCGCGTACGCGCGCGAGGCGGGCTTCAGCCCGACGGTCGCGGACGGGTCCGGCCTCTCACGCGCGAACCTCGTGGCTCCGCGCGATGTCGGGCGCCTCCTGCTGGACGCCCGCGGGCAGCCCTGGTTCGACGCTTTCTACAGATCGCTCCCGCTGGCGGGAAAAACGGGAACGCTCCACAAGCGCATGCGCGGAACGCGCGCCTCGGGGCGCTGCCGGGCAAAGACAGGCACGCTCTCCGGCGTCACGGCGCTCGCCGGATACTGCAAGGCTCCGGACGGCGACCCGATCACGTTCGCGCTGCTCATGAATCGCATCAACGTCTGGGCAGGGCGCCGCATCCAGGACCACATCGCGTCGTTGCTGGCGTCGTACTCCGGACCCGGCCCCGGCCAGCACTAGGCCGGCGCGCCGGTCACCGCCCACGCGCGGCCGGCAAACCGGACACCGAGCGTCGCCAGACGGGCGGCCATCAACGCGCAAAGCCCGCACCAGACCCCTACGAGCCCCCAGTCGAATGCCAGGGCAGCGAGCGCGATCGGTGCGTACACCACGAGCGCAGCGAACGCCATGGACCACATCAGGTAGCGCGTGTCACCGGCGCCGATCAGGATTCCGTCGAGTGCGAACACCGCTCCCGCGATCGGCTGCATGAGCACGAACAGCGGCCAGACTGCCTCCGCCCGGTCGATCACGGCCTGGTCGTCCGTGAACGCCGCGGGCAGCACGCCCACGAGGGCGGCGAGCAGCAGCGCAAAGCCGGCGCCGGCTGCCACCGACCAGCCGATCATGCGCCGCCCCGCCTCGCGCGCCGTGGTCACGTCCCCCGCTCCGAGCGATCGACCGACGATCACCTGTCCCGCGATCGCGACCGCATCCAGGACCAGCGCGATGAAGACGAACAGCTGGAACGCGATCAGGTGAGCGCCGAGCGACGCATCCCCGATGCGAGCCGCCACCGCGGTCGCCACCAGGAACGAGGCGTACAGCGACGCGGTGCGTACGAAGATGTGCCGGCCGATCCGGACGAGCGGCTGCATCAGCTGCCGGCTCGGGCGGCGGCTCGCAGCGTCCCAACCAAGCAGCCGATACGCAAACGCGACGCCCATCCCCGCCTGCGCGATCACCGTCCCCCATGCCGATCCGGTGAGACCCCAGTCGAACACGTACACGAACATCACCTCGAGCACGACGTTCGCCACGTTTGCCGCGACCACGATCACGAGCGGCGTACGCAGGTCCGAGACGCCACGCAGGAAGCCTTGCCCCGCCAGCGCGATCAGGGCGAATGGAAGCCCCGCCGCGGCAATGCGCAGGTAGGTGACGGCGAGGTCCCCGGTCTGCCCCTCACCACCCATCAGCTCGACGGCGGGGCGCGCGAGCAGCTGCGCAAGCACCAGCAGTCCCATCCCGATCCCGAGCGAGAGCCAGAACGCCTGCGCGCCGAGCGTGCCCGCTTCGCGTTGCCGGCCCGCACCGTGATAGCGCGCGACCTGGGCCGTCGTGCCGTAGGTCAGGAAGTTGAAGATCGTGAACGCGCCGGTGAGGAGCGTCCCTGCGAGGGCGAGCGCGGCAAGCTCCGGTGTGCCGAGGTGCCCCACGATTGCGGTGTCGACGAGCAGGTAGAGCGGCTCCGCGGCCAGTGCGCCGAGCGCGGGAAGCCCCAGTCGCAGGATCTCGCGATCGTGGGGTGAGCGTCTGAACCGGGGAATCGGCGCCCTCGGGCTAACCCGAACCGAGCAGCCGCTCGAGCTCGGCCTGGTCGATCACCGGGCGGTCCAGCTCACGAGCCTTGTCGACCTTCGAGCCCGGGTCCGCCCCGGCCACCACGTAGTCCGTCTTGCCCGACACCGAACCGGTGACCTTGCCTCCGGCGGCCGTGATCCGCTCGGTCGCCTCCTCCCGCGACATCTCCGGCAGGGTCCCGGTCAGGACGAAGGTCTTGCCCTTGAGGGGTCCGTCCTGAGACCCACCCGCCGATCCGCTTACGGATCGGCGGTCCTGTTCCATGTTTAGCCCGGCCTCGCGCAGCTTCTGGACGAGGTCCTGGTTCCTCGGCTCGTCGAGGGTCTCGCGGATCAACCCGGCGAGCACCGGCCCGATGCCCTCGACCTCCTCGATCTCGTCCTGCGAGGCGTCCATCAGGCGGTCGATCGAACCGAAATGGGACGCGAGCGCGCGCGCGTTGACGCCGCCGATGCCAGGAATACCCAGCGCGTAGAGCACCCGGTAGAACGGCTGGCGCTTGGAGCCCTCGATCGAACCGACCAGGTTCTCGGCCGACTTGCGCTGGAAGCCCTCGAGCTGCTCGAGCCGCTCCGCGGTGAGGTCGTAGATCTGAGGCAGAGCTCGCACCAGCCCCTCTTCGAAGAAGCGGTGCACGAGCTTCTCGCCGAACCCCTCGATGTCCATCGCACCGCGGGAGACGAAGTGCTTCAGCGCCTGCACGATCTGGCCGGGACAGTCATTGCGATTCGGGCAGCGCGTCCAGACCTCGCCCTCCGGCTTGACGGTCGGCGTGCCGCACTCGGGACACTTCTTGGGGGGCCGGTAGCGCTTTTCCTTGCCCGTGCGTCGCTGGGTGACGGGCGAGACCACCTGCGGTATAACGTCGCCCGCGCGCATGATCACGACCTGATCGCCCTCGCGGATGTCCTTGCGCGCGATGTCCTCCTCGTTGTGGAGCGTCGCCTTGCTGACCGTGACTCCGGCGATCTGGACGGGTTCGAGGTTCGCCCACGGCACGATGTTGCCGGTTCGCCCCACGTTCACCTCGATGCTGTTCAGCTTCGTCACTGCGGTCGTGGGAGCGAACTTGAAGGCGATGGCCCAGCGCGGCTCGCGCCCCACGACGCCAAGCGCCTGCTGCACCTCGTAGTCGTCGATCTTCACGACCACGCCGTCGATCTCGTACTCGAGGTCCTCGCGACGCTCCTCCCAGCGGTGACCGGTCTCGATCACCGAGTCGATGGCCGAATGCAGCTCGACCTCCTCGTTGACGTTGAAGCCGTGCTCCCGGAGCCAGGCGATCGACTCCGAATGCCGCTTGTGATCGAGCCCCTCGGACGCTCCGATGCCGTAGCACCAGATGGACAGCGGCCGCGAGCGCGTCACCTCTGGGTTCAGCTGGCGCAGCGACCCGGCAGCGGAGTTGCGCGGGTTGGCGTACGTCTTCTGGCCCGCAGCGGCCTGCTCCTCGTTCAGCCGGGCGAAGCCTGCGAGCGGCAGGTACACCTCCCCCCTGACCTCGACCAGGGCGGGAGCGTCCCGGCCGATCTTCAACGGGATGTCGCGGATGGTCTTCAGATTCTGCGTGACGTCCTCTCCGATCTCGCCGTCGCCGCGCGTGGCGCCGCGAACCAGGACGCCGTCCTCGTACACGAGCGATATCGCCAGGCCGTCGACCTTGGGCTCGGTCACGTACTCGATCTCCCGCTCGGCCATCTCACGCTTGGCGAGCAGGTTGCGGACTCGCTGCTCCCACGCGCGCAACTCCTCCTCGTCGCGGGCGTTGGCGAGCGACAGCATCGGCTGCAGATGGGATATCTGGCCGAACCGCTCGAGCGGCCGCCCGCCGACCCTCTGCGTGGGCGAGTCCGGCGTGCGCAGCTCAGGGTGGGCGTCCTCGAGCGCGTTCAGCTCGCGCAGCAGGTCGTCGTACTCCGTGTCGGAGATCTCGGGATCATCCTGGACGTAGTACCGGTTGTTGTGGTACTCGAGATCCCGTCGCAGCTCCGCGGCGCGCTTGCCCGGGTCGGCGGAACTGCGCTTCGCCTGCGGCATCAGGACGATGCGGGCGCGCTCTGCTCCAACAGGCCGGACAGATCCCAGCCCTCCAGCTGCTCCATGCTGCCGAGGTCCGTCAGATCGAAGTGCAGCGGAGTGACCGAGATCGTGTCCGAGTCGATCGCCGCGAAGTCCGTGCCGTCCTCCGAGTGGTAGGACGGCTCCATGCCGTAGATGCGATACCGCTTGCGTCGGCCACCGTGGGTGTCCTCTCCCGTCAGCTCGAGCCTGTCGCGGTAGATCCGCTTGCCCAGGCGGGTCACCTTCGCCCCTGCGAGATCGTTCATCGGGACGGCCGGACAGTTCACGTTCAGCAGTGTCCCGCTCGCAAGCGGGCGTTCAGGTAGCTTCTCGACGAGCCGCGCGGTGAACGTCGCGGCCGTGGTGAAGTCGAACTCCCGCCCGAGGCGGAAGTCCATCTCCCGCTTCTGCGATTGCTGCGATACGGCGATCGCCGGCAGGCCCAGCACGACGCCCTCGAGCGCCGCCGCGACCGTGCCGGAGTAGGTGATGTCGTCGCCCAGATTCGCTCCGTGGTTGATGCCGGAGACGATCAGCTCGGGCGGCTCGCCGATCAGACCGAGGCTCGCGAAGCGTACGCAGTCCACGGGCGTGCCGTCGGTCGCGAATCCCTTCGTGCCGTCGCCAAACTCGACCTCCTCGGCCCACAGCGGCTGACGGGTCGTGATGCTGCGCGCGCTCGCAGAGCGGTTGGAGTCCGGGGCGATCACGGACAACTCGATGCCAGGCACCTTCAACAGGGCGCGGCGCAGCTCGTTGAGGCCGGTGGCCTGGATCCCGTCGTCGTTGGTCAGCAGCACTCTCATCCGACGGGCAATGTTAGTGAGCGGGGTAGGAGACACGCTCGAGGCACAGGCCATGCGGCTCCGCGGTCGGCCCCGCCTGCGCGCGCTCCGCGCCCTGCAGCAGGCGGGCGAAGTCACCAACCTCGCGCCGGCCCTCCGCCACCTCGAGCATCGTGCCGACGAGCACACGGACCATGTGCCGCATGAACGTGTCCGCTTCGATCCAGAACTCGAACACCTCGCCGTCTCGGCGCCACTCGGCCAGGAACACATCTCGCTCGAAGCGCACGTGCTCCGTCTGCGTTGGAGTGAAGGCGGTGAAGTCGTGCGTCCCCGGCAGAGCAGCCGCACATCGATCGAGGGCGCCTGCATCGAGCGGCCGGGACCACCAGAGCGCCCGGTCTCGCAGGAACGGGCTCCGAGCCTGCCGCGCCAGCACGCGATAGCAATAGGTCCGCGCCCGAGCATCACGCCGGGCATCGAAGCCGTCATGCACCGGCTCCACAGCGGTCACGGCAACATCGTGAGGCAGGATGCCGTTCAGAGACCGCAGCAAACCACCAGTCTCGACCCCCTTGCAAGAGAAGCTGACCACCTGGCCCCGAGCATGAACGCCCGTGTCCGTGCGCCCGGCGACGGAAAAGGCGGGTGGGGTAGGGAGAAGTGCTGCCAGCGCATCGGAGAGGACGCCCTCGACGGTGCGCAGCCCCGGCTGAGCGGCCCAGCCCTTGAAGCCGCCACCGTGGTATTCGAGCGTAAGCCGGAGAACGGTCACCTGAAGGCCGCAGGGGGAGGGGTCTGATGCTGACTAAAAAAGAGGGTCAGCAGCAGACCCCTCCCCCCGGAGGCCTGCGCTAAACGAGCTCCAAATAGACCATCTCGGTCGAATCACTGCGGCGCGGCCCCAGCTTCCAGATCCGCGTATAACCACCAGGCCGATCCACGTACCGAGGAGCAATCTCCTCGAACAGCTTGTGCACAACGAACTTGTCCTGGTTCAGCTCCGCCAAAGCCTGACGCCGGGCGTGCAGGTCACCGCGCTTGGCCAGGGTGATCAGCTTCTCCACCTCCGGCTTGATCACCTTCGCCTTCGCCTGCGAGGTACGCACGCGTTCGTGCTGCAGCACCTGCCGGCAGAGATTGCGGATCAATGCCTTGCGGTGCCCCGCGTCGCGGGAGAGCTTGTTCCTTTTCTTCTGGTGCCGCATCGTTTGGGCAGTCTAGTCCGAATATCTAGTGGGCTTCGCCCACACCTCAGTCATCTCGGAGGCCCAGCCCCCGCACGCGCAGGGTCTCCTTGACCTCTTCGATGCTCTTGCGCCCGAAGTTCGGGATCGCGCTTAGCTCGTTCTCGGACTTCAGGACGAGATCGCCGATCGTCTGGATGCCCGCGCGCTTCAGGCAGTTGTAGGAGCGCACGCCCAGCTCGAGTTCCTCGATCAGGATGTCGTCCATCCCGTCGGCCGCCGGCACCGCCGAAAGGCCACCGGTCACCTCACCGCCACCATCGCCGGGCGGCAGTCGCAGGCCCTCGATGCGGCTCGGGTCGGTGAAGATGGACAGGCTCTGGATCAGGACCTCGGCGGCCTCGCGCAACGCGGCCTGCGGGTCGACCGAGCCGTCCGTCTCGATGTCGAGCGTGAGCTTGTCGAAGTCGGTCCGCTGGCCGACGCGAGCGGCCTCGACGTTGTAGTTGACCCGCCGTACCGGCGAGAAGATGGAGTCGATCGGGATCACGCCGATCGGCTGGTCGTCGGACTTGTTGCCCTCCGCGGGGCGGTAGCCGCGACCCCGGCCGATCGTCAGGTAGATCTCGAGCTTCGCCTTCTTCTCGAGCGTCGCGATGTGGGTGTTCGGGTTGAGGATCTCCACGCCGGACGGGAGGTCGATGTCACGCGCCGTGATCTCACCCGGACCGGTAGCGATCAATGGTGCCTCGACCTCGCCCGCGTCCGTGTGCATACGGCAGACCACGTCCTTGAGGTTGAGCACGATGTCGGTGACGTCCTCCTTCACTCCCTTGATCGTCGAGAACTCGTGCGCCACCCCCTCGATGCGCACGGACGTCACGGCTGCGCCCACGAGGGACGACAGCAGCCCGCGGCGCAGGGAGTTGCCGAACGTGTAGCCGAAGCCCCGGTCGAGTGGCTCGACCGTGAAGCTGCCCTTGTTGTCCTGGATCTGCTCGGCTGTGATCTTGGGAATCTGAAAGTCCAACATGTGATGTTCCTCCGAACTGGAATGAAGGCCGCTCGCGGCCAAGGCCGCGACCGGTTTTGCTTAAGGACGGCGTACCGGGATACGACCGAAAGTCACTTCGAATACAGCTCGACGATGAGCTGTTCTTGCACGGGAGCGCTGATCTCGTCCCGCTCGGGGAGCCGCAGCACGTTCGCCGTCAGCGAGTCGTAGTCGGCCTGTAGCCAGGCCGGAACAGTCGCCGTGCCCTCCGTGGCCTCACGAATCAGGGGGATCGCACTCGAGCTCTCTCGCACCGAGATGATTTCGCCCGGCTTGACCTGGTAAGAGGGCACGTTCACACGCCGCCCGTTGACCATGAAGTGGCCGTGGTTGACGAGCTGGCGCGCCTGACGCCGCGAGGCCGCGAAGCCCAGCCGCACGAGCACGTTGTCGAGTCGCCGCTCGAGCAGGCGCAGCAGGTTCTCGCCTGTCACACCCGCCTGACGGCTGGCTTTGAAGTAGTAGTTGCGGAACTGCTTCTCGAGCACCTGGTAATAGCGGCGCGCCTTCTGCTTCTCGCGCAGCTGATGGCGGTACTCGGATGCCCGCACGCGGCCACGACCGTGATCGCCGGGCGGATACGGCCTTTTCTCCACAGCGCATTTGTCCGTGAGACAGCGCTCGCCCTTGAGGAACAGCTTCTGCCCCTCACGGCGGCACTGCTTGCACTGTGGTCCGATGTCTCTTGCCATGGTTGAAAAGCCTCTGTCGCTAAACCCGGCGGCGCTTCCGTGGGCGGCAGCCGTTGTGGGCCTGCGGGGTCACGTCCTTCACACCGGTCACCTCGAGCCCCGCTGCCTGCAGCGAGCGGATAGCTGTCTCGCGTCCCGAGCCGGGGCCCTTGACGTGGCACTCGACCTTCTGCAATCCGTGCTCCATGCCCTTCCTGGCGGCCGCCTCGGCGGTCACCTGCGCGGCGAAGGGGGTGGACTTGCGGGATCCCTTGAACCCGGCGCCCCCGGCCGACTCCCACGCGATCACATTGCCTTCGCGGTCGGTGAGGGTGACGATCGTGTTGTTGAAAGACGTCTTGATGTGGGCTTGGCCCACGGGGATGTTCTTGCGCACACGGCGCCGGCCGCGTGGCCGTCCCGGTCTTGCCTGGGGCATGGGTTAGGCGATCTCCTTCCGGCTCACTTGGAGACCTTCTTCTTCTGGGCGACCTGGCCGCGGCGGGGGCCCTTGCGGCCGCGTGCGTTCGTCTTCGTGCGCTGGCCGCGCACCGGCAGGCCGCGCCGGTGACGCTGGCCCCGGTACGTCCCGGTCTCGGTGAGCCGCTTGATGTCCTGCGAGCGCTCGCGCCGCAGATCGCCCTCGACCACGAGATCGTCGTCGATCGCTTCGCGCAGCTTGATGATCTCGTCGTCGGTCAGATCCTTGACGTAGGTGTCGGGCTCGATCCCGGTCTTGGCCAGCACCTCGAGCGAACGCGAGCGACCCACCCCGAAAATAGAGGTGAGCCCAATCTCGATTCGCTTGTTGAGAGGGATGTTGACCCCTGCGATTCTTGCCATTCCTACCTAACCTTGCCGCTGTTTGTGACGCGGGTTCTGGCAGATGATCAGCACCACCCCGCGGCGGCGGATCACCTTGCATTTCTCGCACATGGGCTTTACCGAGGCGCGTACCTTCACGACCGTCCGTTTCTCGAGAGATAGCCCTGCCGACCCCAGGAGTTGGGCCGGCGAGCCCTACATCGCGGCTCAAAATGACGCCGAGCGCGACCCGGAGATGCTAGCAGAGGGCCATCCATGTCAGGCGGCGGCGCGATCCTCCTTCAGATGCCACGGCGTGAGGATCCGCGGCCCCTCCGCCGTCACCGCGATCGTGTGCTCGAAATGGGCCGTGAGGGACCCGTCCTGGGAGTAGATCGCCCAGTTGTCGTCCCCCATCCGGACCGCGTGCCCGCCGGCGCACACCATCGGCTCGACGCAGAAGACCATGCCCTCCTCGAGCACCATGCCCCGGCCCGGCTCGCCGAAGTTGGGCACCTGCGGGTCCTCGTGCATCTGGCGCCCGATCCCGTGCCCGACCAGCGAGCGGATCACCGACAGGCCGTCGCGCTCGACGCGTTCCTGCACCGCATGGGACACGTCGCCCAGCCGGTTCCCGGCCACGGCCTGCTCGGTCGCTGCCTCCAGCGATTCGCGCGTCGCCTTCAGCAGGCGCGCAGCGATCGGGCTGACCGGGCGCAGCGCCACCGTCAGGGCGGCGTCGGCGACCCAGCCCTCGTACTCGACCCCGACGTCGATGGAGAGCACGTCTCCGGACGTGAGCTCGTAGTCCCCGGGGATGCCGTGGACCACCATGGAGTTCGGGGAGGTGCAGATCGATGCCGGGAAGCCGCGATAGCCCTTGAAGGCCGGCTCGCCTCCACGCGCCCGGATGAACTTGTCCGCCGCCTTGTCGAGCTCCGCCGTCGTCGTGCCCGGCCGGCACATCGTGCGCAGCATGGCCAGACAACCCGCGACGATCTCGCCGGCCTCCGCCACGACCTCGATCTCCTCGGGTGTCTTGTGAACGATCATCCCTAGACGGAGTTTTCCAACTTCAGGCTGGCCAGCGTCGCGCGGATCTGGTCGCTCACCTTCTCGGGATCCCGCGACGCGTCGATGCGCCGGAGCATCCCCTTGCGGTCGTAATACTCGATGAGGGGTTCCGTTTTCTCGTGGTATTGCTGGAGGCGGTGCTGGATCACCTCCGGCTTGTCGTCGTCGCGCTGCACCAGGCGGCTGCCGTCCATGTCGCAGCGCTCCGGGTGCTTGGGAGGGTCGAACTTCATGTGGAAGTTGTGCTGGCCCTTGACGCACATGCGGCGGCCCGACAGCCGGTCGACGACGGTGTCCTCGTCGACCTCCATCAGCAGTGCCGCCGTCAGCGAGCGGTTGCGCTTGTCGAGCTCCTTCTCGAGCGCCTCGGCCTGTCCCCCCGTGCGCGGAAAGCCGTCCAGGATGAAGCCGTTGGTCGTGTCCTGGTCCTCCAGGTACTGCAGGATCATCTTGATGATCAGGTCGTCGGGCACGAGGTCGCCGCGGTCCATGTACTCCTTGGCTTTCAGACCGAGCTCGGTCTGATCGGTCACGGCCGTGCGCAGGAGGTTGCCCGTGGCAACGTACGGAAGGCCGAAGTCCTCCACGAGACGCTCCGCCTGGGTCCCCTTCCCGGCACCGGGCGGACCGAGCAGTATGAGGTTCAGCTCGGGCACAGCCGGGCTATTTCAAGAAGCCCTCGTAGTTGCGCATCATGAGCTGCGCCTCCAGCTGCTTCACCGTGTCCAGCGCGACGCCGATCGCGATCAGCAGCGAGGTGCCGCCGAAATAGAAGTTGGCGCCGGTCTGGTTGAAAAGCAGCGTGGGGAAGGCCGCCACGGCGGCAAGGAAAATCGCGCCAGGGAACGTGAGGCGGGCCAGGATGCGATCCAGGTACTCGGCCGTCGGGCGCCCGGGACGTACGCCAGGGATGAAGCCCCCGTACTTCTTCAGGTTGTCGGCCTGGTCCACCGGGTTGAACGTCACGGCCGTATAGAAGTACGTGAAGATGAAGATGAAGAAGCACTCCCCGACGATGAACGCCCATCCGTTGGGACTGAAGAACGCCGAGATGTCCTGCGCCCAGTTCGCCTGCGTCAGCTCTCCGATGGTCGGCGGGAAGGCCATGATCGAGGCCGCGAAGATCACGGGGATCACGCCGGCCATGTTGACGCGCAGGGGCAGGTAGGTCGAGCCGCCGCTCGTCATGCGGCGCCCGACGACCCGCTTCGCGTACTGCACGGGAATCCGCCGCTGTCCTTCCTGGATGAACACGATGCCCACGATCACGGCGAGCGCGATGAACGGCATCATCACCACGAACACCTGGTCCGGGTTGGTCCACCAGGCCTGGATGCCGGGCAGGAGCCCGGAGATGATCGAGGCGAAGATCATCAGCGAGATCCCGTTCCCGATGCCGCGCTGGGTGATCAGCTCGCCCATCCACATCAGGAGCGTGCAGCCGGCGGTGAGCGTCACCATGATCATGAAGAGCTTGCCGAAGGTGAGCGTGCCCACGATGCTCTCGCCCGACTGGTCGCCGATCGTGCGGAACAGGAACACGAAGCCGAGCGACTGCGCCGCCGCCAGGGCCACGGTCAGGTAGCGCGTGTACTGGGTGATCTTCTGCTGTCCGACCTCGCCCTCTTTCTGGAGCTTCTCGAGCGAGGGCACCGCAACCGTCAACAGCTGCAGGATGATCGATGCGGTGATGTAGGGCATGATGCCCAGCGAGAAGACCGCGAAGTTCTGCAGGCCGCCGCCGGAGAAGAGATTCAGGAACCCGAGGATGTTGGACCCGTTGAAGCTGTCCCCGACGTTCTTCACCGCGTCGATGTCGACGCCCGGGACCGGGACCACCGCGCCCAGGCGGTAGAGCGTCAGGATCGCAGCCGTGAACAGGATCTTTCGCCGGATCTCGGGAACGCTGAACGAGTTGGCGATCGTGGCGATCATGATTTGCTGCGCCTCCAAGGCTGCTTCTTCTCGATGACGGTGCACGTGCCGCCGGCAGCCTCGATCGCCTCACGCGCCTTCGCGCTGAAGGAGTGGGCCGACACGACGAGGTTCTTGCGCGTCACCTCACCACGAGCGAGGATCTTCACCGGGGTGTCCTTGTGCGTGGCCAGGCCGCGGGCACGGAGCGTCGCGGGAGTGACCTCTGCGCCGTCCTCGAAGCGGTTCAGGTCCTCGAGGTTGACGGGCTGGTTGTGAGTCCGGAACGGCTCGAAGGGCATCGACTTCTTCATGTGCGGGCCGCGCAGCTTGCGCATCCGCATGTGCAGGGGGATCTGGCCGCCCTCGTACCCGGCCTTGCGCTTGCTGCCGGAGCGCGATCCCGCGCCCCCCTGGCCGCGTCCCGAGGTCTTGCCGTAACCCGAGCCCTCGCCCCTGCCAACGCGCTTGCGGGCTTTGTGTGCGCCGCGTGGCGGTGCCAGGGTGTGAAGGCCGATGTCCGCGTCGTCAGGCATTCGCCGCCCCCTTGTTCTCCTGCACCTCCACGAGGTGTGCCACGCGCCGCAGCATGCCACGCAGCGCGGGCCCGTCGGGTCGCTCCGTCGAGGTACCGATGCCGTGCAGGCCGAGCGTGCGCAGCGTCTCACGCTGCGGCCGGTTTGCACCCGCGGAGCTGCGGCGCTGGCTGATCAACAGCTTCGCGGACACGATCAGCTACTCCGCCGCCGCCGCTGCAGGTGCCGCGGCAGTCACGGTGCTCTCCGTCGTCGCAGCGGGCCGCTCCTGCAGGCCGAGCACCTGTGCGACGGTCTTGCCGCGCAGCGCAGCGATCTCCTCCGGGCGCTTCAGGGAGCGGAGTCCTTCGACCGTCGCCTTCACGAGGTTGATCGGGTTCTGGGTGCCGAGGCTCTTCGAAAGCACGTCCTTGATCCCCGCGAGCTCGAGCACGGCTCGTACAGGGCCACCCGCGATCACGCCGGTTCCCTCCGAGGCAGGCTTCAAGAGGACCTTTCCGGAGCCGTAGCGGCCGATGATCTGATGCGTGATCGTCTGATGGTGCTTGGGCACCCGGAACAGGCTCTTCTTCCCGCGCTCGACGGCCTTCTGGATCGCGAGCGGGACCTCGTTGGCCTTGCCGTAGCCGACGCCCACGATCTGATCCTCGTCGCCGACCACGACCAGCGCCGTGAAAGAGAAGCGCCGGCCGCCCTTGACCACCTTCGCGACACGGTTGATGGCCACGACCCGCTCCTGGAGATCGAGTCCCTGTGGGTTGATGCGATCGTCTCGAGCCATTTGCTGAGGGTACTAAAGGGGTCCGTCTAGAAAAAAGGTCAAAACTTGAGGCCGCCTTCGCGGGCGCCGTCGGCCAGCGCCTTCACACGACCGTGGTACTTGTAACCGCCGCGATCGAAGATGCACGCTTCGATCCCGGCCTCGCCGGCCCGCTGCGCCAGCAACTCCCCGACGCGCTTGGCCTGCTCCATCGCCTTGAGATCGCGCAGCTCCTGCTCGAACCACCGGACCGAGGCGACCGTGTGCCCGCGGTCGTCGTCGACCAGCTGGGCAACCAACCCGCGATTCGAGCGGAAGACCGACAGCCGCGGGCGCTCAGCGGTGCCGATCGCCCGTGCGCGGATGCGCCGGCGCCTGCGGTCGCGGCGCGCGCGCTTCTCGATGGTCGCAGTCGTCATGCGCGCTTGCCCACCTTCCGCGCGACATGCTCACCCACGTATCGCACACCCTTGCCCTTGTAGGGCTCGGGCGGCCTGAACTTGCGGATTCGCGCGGCGACCTCGCCCACCGCCTGCTTGTCGATGCCGCGCACGATGACTTGCGTGGGCGCCGGGACGTCGAACTCGATCCCGTCGGGCGCGTCGAAGCGCACGGGATGGGAGAAGCCGAGCGCCAGCTCCAGGGTGTTGCCCTTTAGCTGCGCGCGATACCCGACGCCCTGGATCTCGAGCCGCTTCTCGAAGCCGTTGGTGACGCCCTCGACCATGTTGTTGACGAGACTGCGCGTGAGTCCGTGCAGGGCACGATGCTCCCCGCGATCCGTTGGGCGCTTCACCACGAGCGTGGAGTCCTCGCGCTCGAACGACAGCTCCGGCGACACCACCTGCTCGAGCCTGCCCCTGGGACCCGCCACGCGCACCAACCCGGTCTCGAGCTGGACCTCGACGCCGTCGGGGATCTGGATTGGAAGTCTGCCGATCCTGCTCACATGCTCACCAGATGTGGGCGAGAACTTCGCCCCCGACACGCGCGTCACGTGCCTGGTAGGCGGTCATCACGCCTTTCGAGGTGGTCAGGATCGCGGTGCCCATGCCGCCCTGCACGCGGGGAAGCTGGTCGGCGTTCGTGTACTGGCGGCGGCCGGGAGTCGAGATGCGCCGCAGGCCGCTGATCACCGGCTCGCGGTCCTCGGTGTACTTGAGCCGGATTCGCAGCGCCTGGAACTCCGCGGTGGTCTTGTGACTGCTCGACCCGGGCGGGCGATCCGTCGTCTCGACCGCGAACCCGAGGACGTAGCCCTCCTGCTGCAGCACGCGGGCGAGCTCCTGGTTCATCCGCGAGGCCGGGACCACGACGTCGTCATGGTCCGCGTGGATCGCGTTTCGAAGGCGCGTCAGGAAGTCTGCGACTGAATCGGTCAAAGCTTTCTCCGACTTACCAGGAGGACTTGGTCATGCCGGGGATCATGCCCTGGTGGGCGATCTCCCGCAGGCAGATGCGGCACAGGCCGAACTTCCGGTAATACGCCCGCGCGCGCCCACACCGGCGACAGCGATTGTAGTTGCGTGTCTTGAACTTGCTCCCGCGTTGCTGGCGGACTCTCTGTGATGTCTTTGCCATGGTCTCCTATTCGTTCCCTAAGGGGGCTTGGCCCCCATCGGCTCCTTCGGAGCCTCCCCCCGCGGCCCCGTCACCTGAATCAGTCTCTGCGCCTTCGTCTTCCTCAGTCTCGCCGCGCTCGGCCTTGAGCTGCTCGGTCGCCTGCTGCTCGGCCGCGCGCTTCTCGTCCGCAAGCTGCTGGGCCTGGCGGACCTCCGCGGCGGTCGGGCCGCGCTCCTCGGCGCGGAACGGCATCCCCAGCAGCCGCAGGAGCTCGCGGGCCTCGTCGTCGGTCTCGGCCGAAGTCGTGATCGTGACGTTCAGGCCACGGACCTGGTCGATCGAGTCGTAGTCGATCTCGGGAAAGATGATCTGCTCGCGGAGGCCGAGCGTGTAGTTGCCGCGGCCGTCGAACGAGCGCGGGTTGAGGCCCCGGAAGTCTCGGATCCGCGGGATCGCGATCGACTGCAGCCGGTCGAGCATCTCCCACATGCGGTCCCGCCGCAGCGTCGTCACCACCCCGACGGGCATTCCCTCACGCAGCTTGAACCCGGCGATGGACTTCTTCGCCCGCCGCACCGCAGGTTTCTGTCCCACGATCGTGGCGAGCTGCTCGGCGGCCGCATCCAGCATCTTGCTGTCCTGCTTCGCCTCGCCCACACCCATGTTGACCGTGATCTTCAGCACGCGGGGCGCCTGCATGACGCTCGAGTACCCGAACCGCTCCATCAGCTGCGGCTTGATCTCGCTCTCATATCGCTCGCTGAGTCGGGCCGGCATCAGACCTAGCTCGACTCCGGGAGCTTCTGGCCGGACAGGACGGTGACGCGCTCGCGTCTGCCTTCGTCGGTTCGCTCGATGCGCACACGTGTGGGCTTGTTGTCGCGCGGATCCACGAGCATCACGTTCGAGATGTGGATCGGGCCCTCCTTCTCGATCACGCCGCCCACCTTGCCTCCGCGCTGCGTGTCCTTCAGCGAGCGTGGGCGCTGGTGACGCTTGACCATGTTGAGGCCCTCGACGAAGACCCTTTCCTTCTTCGGGTCCACACGCAGGACACGTCCCTGCTTGCCGGAGTCCTTGCCGGCGACCACCGCGACCGTGTCGCCACGTCGCACCTTGGCGGCCATCGTTACAGGACCTCCGGGGCGAGGGAGACGATCTTCATGAAGTTACGCTCGCGCAGCTCGCGCGCCACAGGTCCGAAGATGCGGGTGCCGCGGGGATTGTTCGCGGCGTCGATCAGCACGGCGGCGTTCTCGTCGAACGCGATGTAGGTCCCGTCCTTGCGACCCAGCTGACGGCGCGTGCGGACCACGACGGCCTGCACGACCTCGCCCTTCTTGACCGCACCCTGTGGAGTAGCGCTCTTGACGGTGCCGACGATCACGTCGCCGACGCCTGCGTAGCGGCGCCGCGAACCACCCTTCACGCGAATGCAAAGCAGCTCTCGCGCGCCGGTGTTGTCGGCCACCTTCAGCCTTGTCTCAGCCTGGATCACGTGACGCCCCCCTAGCGGGCCTTCTCGAGGACTTCGAGCAGCCGCCAGCGCTTGGTACGCGACAGCGGGCGCGATTCGCCGACCCGCACGACATCGCCCTCGTTCGCCTCGTTGCGCTCGTCGTGGGCGTGCAGCGTGCCGGTCTCCCGCATGACCTTTCCATAGACCCGGTGCCGGGCGACGCGGTCGATGCGGACGGTGATCGTCTTGTCCGCCTTGTTCGACACGACCACGCCCTGGCGCGTCTTGCGCGCGACACTCTCCTGCGGGGCCGAAGGGCTGTCCTGCTGCCCACCCGTGATTCTGCTTACAGAATCACGGTTTTTTTCAGAATCACGGGCCTTCCGCTTCGCGCGCCAGCGCGTGCGCTCCTTTGCCTTCCGCGCGCGCCCCTCGGCGCGCTCGCGCAGGCGGTCCTCCAGAGATCTGGGCGGGCCGCCGGGGCCGGTGGCGGTGGAGCGTGCAAGGCGGCGGCGCTCCTTCGGAGACAGCTGCGGTGCGGGGGGCTCGGCCTCGGCGGCGGGAGCCGGCGCGGCGGCGGGCGCTTCCGGCTCCGGCTCCGGGGCGGGAGTCTCCGCCACGGGCTCTTCCGGAGCCGGGGCCTCTGCCTCAGCCGGGGCCTCTGCCTCTGTGGGCTGCTGGTCCTTTTCGTCTTCCGCCATCACGTGTTGCCTATGCCTTCCGAAGCTCGATTTCGATGTCCAGGTTGCGCTCGCGGGCAATCGTCAGCGTGCGAGCGAGCGTGCGCTTGGCCTCCCGCAGGCGGGCGGTGTTCTCCAGCTCGCCCGTGGAGTTGCGGAACTGCAGGTTGAACAGCTCCTCGCGGAACTCGCGCACCTTGTCGACCAACTGCTCGTTGTCGAGGTTTCTCACTTCCTTCGTCTTCAAATTATTGGTCCTCGCGCATCACGAACTTGGTGTGTACGGGGAGCTTGTGGCCGGCCAGGCGCATCGCCTCACGGGCCAGGTCCTCCGGGACGCCGGCCAGCTCGAACATCACGCGGCCGGGCTTCACCACCGCCACCCAGAACTCGGGCGACCCCTTGCCGGACCCCATCCTGGTCTCGGCCGGCTTCTTGGTCACCGGCTTGTCCGGAAACATGTTGATCCAGACCTTCCCACCGCGCTTGATCTTGCGGGTCATCGCGATACGAGCCGCTTCGATCTGCCGGTCCGTGATCCAGGCGGCGTCCAGCGACTTCAAGCCGTACTCGCCGAACTGCACGGTGGTGCCGCCCTTCGACATGCCGGCTCGTCGCCCGCGGTGCTGCTTGCGGTGCTTGACGCGCTTGGGGCTCAGCATCTAACGGCCTCTCCGCCCGCCGCCGCCGCGCCTGGAATCCCCGCCGCCCTGGCCGGACTGCCCGTCGCCGGCGCCACGCGCACGCGACCCGCGTCCACGCTGGGGTAGCGGCGAGTCGACGCCGTCGGTCGTGAGGTAGCCCTCGGGCATGACCTCGCCCTTGTTGATCCAGCACTTGACGCCGATGCGCCCGTGAGTGGTCTTCGCCTCGTACAGCCCGTAGTCGATGTCCGCACGCAGCGTGTGCAACGGGACCCGGCCGTCCGAGTAGCCCTCCGTGCGTGCCATCTCCGCACCGCCGAGCCGCCCGGACACCTGTACCCGCACACCGGTGGCGCCGGAGCGCATTGCGGACGTCAGGGCGCGCTTCATCGCGCGTCGGAACGCCACCCTGTTCTGGAGCTGCTCGGCGATCGACTGGGCCACGAGCTTCGCGTCCAGCTCCGGGCGCTTGACCTCGAGGATGTTCACCCGCACCTGCTTCGACGTCATCTTGTGGAGGTCGCGGCGCAGCGCGTCGACCTCGCTGCCGGACTTGCCGATCACGATTCCGGGCCGGGCCGTGTGAATGTCCACGGTGACCTCGTTCTTGTCCTTGCGGATGCGGATGTCGGACAGGCCGGCATGCCCGAGCTTCCCCTCGATGTGCTCGCGGATCTTGATGTCCTCGAGCAGGTAGTCGGCGAACTCGCGCTCGTTGAACCAGTTCGACTTCCAATCGTGAATGTAGCCGACCCGGAATCCCTCTGGATGAACCTTCTGTCCCACTTAAGTCTCCTTCGTCGATAGCCCGACGGTCAGATGGCTCGTGCGCTTGCGAATACGCGTCGCGCGCCCCTGCGCCCGCGGGCGGAAGCGGCGCAGCGTCGGGCCCTCATCAGCGTAGATCTCCTTGACGTAAAGATCGTCGCCCACGAGGTCATGGTTGTTCTCCGCGTTGGCGATCGCCGAGTTCAGCAGCCGCTCCACGTCGCGCGCGACGCCACGCGGGCTGTGACGCAGCAGGGCGCGTGCGTCGGCGACCGGGCGTCCGCGCACGTGATCCATGACCAGCCGTGCCTTGCGCGCCGAGGACCGCACGTACTTCGCCTGTGCGCGCACCAGCGGACGTTGGGGCAGCGCGGGCTTGCGCGCGGGTTCCGCCTTCGGCGACTCGGCCTTCGCCGGAGCCTTGTCCTTCGGAGCAGGTTTCTTCGCAGCGGACCGGCGCGCGGCAGGCTTGCGGGCAGGCTTGGGCTCGGTCGTCGTCTCCTTGGCCTCGGCCGTCGTCTTCTGCTCGGCCGGCTCGGCCTTCGCGGCAGCGGCCTTGCGCGCCCTCGGCTTCGCAGCCGGTTTCTTTGCGGCGGCCGGCTTCTTTTCGGCGGCGGGCTTTTTCGCGGCGGGCTTCTTGGCCGCCGGCGGCTCCTTGTCCTGCTTGTCTTTCTCGTCCGCCATCGCTAACGCACGCGTGCCGTTCTGTCGGAGCCGGCATGGCCGCGGAAAATCCGTGTCGGGGCGAACTCGCCCAGCTTGTGACCGACCATGGACTCGCTCACGAACACCGGCACGTGCTTGCGCCCGTCGTGCACGGCGATGGTGTGACCGACCATCTCGGGGAAGATCGTCGAGGCGCGCGACCACGTCTTGACCATCCGCTTGTCGCCACTCTCGTTCATCTTCTGGATGCGGCCCATCAACCGCTCCTCGACCCACGGGCCTTTCTTTGTCGACCTTCCCATCTAGTGGTCCTCATCCGGGCGTCGCGCGTGAAATGGCGCGGCGTCGGGGTCGCCACGCAAGGATCTCGCGCTTCGCGCTCGCACGGCGCCTGGCGGCGCCTGGAGGGTGCAATGGCGGTGCCATTGCGCCGACCGAGGACGCCGCATGGCGGCATCCGACGGCCGCCATTTCGCGCGGGACGTCCGGGGGGGGGCCACCACTATCGCCTCTTCCCTCTGCGCCGGCCGCGCACGATGTACTTGTCGGACTGCTTGCCCTTCTTGCGCGTGCGGTAGCCGAGCGTCGGAACGCCCCACGGCGTCACAGGATGGCGGCCGGCCGTGGTCTTCCCCTCGCCACCACCGTGCGGGTGGTCGACCGGGTTCATCGCCGTGCCGCGGGTCTGGGGGCGGATGCCTTTGTGACGGCTGCGGCCGGCCTTGCCGATCGTGACGTTCTCGTGGTCGGCGTTGCCGATGGTGCCGATCGTCGCGCGGCAGTCGGCCGACACGATGCGCATCTCAGTCGAGGGCAGCCTCAGGGTCGCCGTACGTCCCTCCTTGGCCACAAGCTGGATCGCAGCACCGGCAGAACGCCCGAGTTGCCCGCCCCGGCCGGGCGTCAACTCGACGTTGTGGACCACAGTCCCCGTCGGGATCCGGCCCAGCGGGAGCGAGTTGCCGACCTGGATCTCGGCCGTATCGCCGGAGCTCACCTCCATGCCCACCGTAAGACGCTGCGGCGCGAGGATGTAGCGCTTCTCGCCGTCTCTGTAATGGAGCAGCGCGATGTGAGCCGTACGGTTGGGGTCGTACTCGATCGCCGCGACCTTCGCGGGCACGCCGTCCTTGCGGCGCTTGAAGTCGATCCGGCGGTACCGGCGCTTCGCGCCGCCACCGCGGTGCCGGCTCGTGATGCGGCCGTGCGTGTTGCGCCCCCCACTCTTGGCCTTCCCTTTCACGAGTGACTTCTCGGGTTCCGAGCGGGTCAGCTCCTCGCGCACCAGCCAGGTGGCAAAACGGCGCGCGGGACTTGTCGGCTTGTGCTTCTTGATCGCCATGCGCTACTCGGCCGAGGCCGCCGCTCCTTCGAACAGCTCGATGCGGTCGCCGGGCGCGAGCTCGACGATCGCCTTCTTCCACTGGCGCGTGCGGCCCTTGGTCCATCCCCGCCGCTTTGGCTTGGACTTCATCTTCATCGTGCGCACCTGGGTCACGCGTACGCCGAAGATCTCCTCCACGGCGGCGCGGATCGCCGTCTTGTGCGCGTCGG
Source organism: Solirubrobacterales bacterium (assembly GCA_038203635.1). GTDB lineage: Bacteria > Actinomycetota > Thermoleophilia > Solirubrobacterales > JBBDJG01 > DASRIA01. The sequence continues at coordinate 46,323 of JBBRDT010000002.1, read as the reverse complement.
AGTGGACTCGGAAGGTGTACTTGTTGTCCGCGATCAGCGCGTAGCTCTTCTCGGAGATCACCGGACTGCGAAGCACTTGGCGGGAATCCATCTACGCGGCCTCCTGCTGGACTGCGACGCGTTGCTGCGGCTCGGCCGCGACCTTTGCGAGGTCGGCAAGCGCCGCCTCGGACAGCACGAGCGTGCGCGCCCCTACGACGTCGGCCACGCCGGCGTCACGCGCTTCCAGGACCACGACGCGCGAGATGTTGCGAAACGACTTCGCGCACGCGGCCTCGTCCTCGCCCAGCAGCACGAGGACCTTGCGTGGTCCCTCGAGGGTGTCCAGCGCCTTTACGGCCGTGCTCGTCGACGGCTCCGTATATGAGGAGGCGTCGACCACCGCGATGCTCCCGCGCCGCGCGTGCACGCTGAGCGCCGCCCGCAGGGCACGCCTGCGTGCCCGGCGATTGACCTTCACCGTGTAGCCGCGCGGGCTGGGGCCGAACGCCACTCCCCCGCCGGTCCAGTGCGGCATCCGGGTCGACCCCGCGCGTGCGCGGCCGGTTCCCTTCTGGCGCCACGGCTTGGCACCGCCGCCGCGCACCTCGGAGCGTGTCTTGGCCGAAGCGGTACCGCGGCGGCGCGCGAGCTGCTCCGCACGTACCGCCTCGTACACCACTGCATTGTGGAAGGGCTCGGAGAAGATGTCGGCGGGGAGCTCGACCGAGCCCTGTCCGCCCAGGCGCGCGGCGCTGAGTGCGGTCTCAGGCATCGCGTACCTCGACGACGGCACCTTCGGGCCCCGGGACCGCGCCCTTGAGAAGTAGGAGATTTCGATCGGCGTCGACGTCGACGACCATCAGGCCCGGCTGAGTGACGCGGCTGTTGCCCATCTGGCCGGGCAGCCGAGTGCCCTTCATGACGTGTGACGGGGTGGCACTCGCTCCGATCGAGCCGGGCGCGCGTACGTTGTGCGACCCGTGGCTCACCGGACCACGCGAGAAGCCGTGGCGCCGGATCGTGCCCTGAAAGCCCTTGCCCTTGGACCGGCCGCTGACCTTCACCCGCTGCCCCTTCTCGAAGAGGTCCGCGACGCCGAGGCTCTGACCGATCTCGTAGGCGCGATCGTCGCTGTTCGAGACCCGGAACTCGGCGAGATGTCGCAGGGGGCCGACGCCGGCGCGCTTGAGGTGACCGCGCTGCGGCTTGGTCAGCCGCGCCTCCTTCGTCTCACCGAACGCCATCTGCACCGCGCGGTAGCCATCGCGCTCGACATCGCGCACCGCCGTCACGGCGCAGGGTCCGGCCTCGATCACCGTCACGGAGATCCGCTCACCCTCTTCGGTGAAGATCTGCGTCATGCCCAGCTTCTTGCCCAGCAGCCCAGACATCAAAGCCTGATCTCGATGTCCACTCCGGCGGGGAGGTGGTCCAGCCGCTGAAGCGAATCCACCGTCTTCGGACTGGGCTGATGGATGTCGATCAGCCGCTTGTGCGTGCGGATCTCGAAGTGCTCCCGCGAGTCCTTGTCCTTGAAGGGGCTGCGGATCACGACGTACACGTTCTTCTCCGTGGGCAGCGGCACGGGACCGGCAACCGTCGCGCCGGTGCGTTCGGCCGTCTCGACGATCTCGGCGGCCGCGCGGTCGATGGCGTCGTGGTCATACGCCTTCAACCTGATGCGGATTTTGTTCTGAGGTATTGCGGCCAATGTGTTCGGCTGTCTCTTTTCTCTGTGTTCCGGTCGTACTAGGGGCGGGGCCCTGTCAGGGCCCCGCCCCGGTCGTATCAATCAATTCCTTGCCGACGTGCTTCTGAAAACCAGGAGAGGCCGCTTTCCAGCGGCCTCTCAGAACTACTCCAGGATCTCGGTTACCACTCCCGAGCCGACGGTCCGGCCTCCCTCGCGGATGGCGAAGCGAAGCTGCTCGTCCATCGCGATCGGCTGGATCAGCTCGATCTCCATCTGTGTGTTGTCCCCGGGCATCACCATCTCGGTGCCCTCCGGGAGCTGACAGACACCCGTCACGTCCGTGGTACGGAAGTAGAACTGCGGCCGGTAGCCGTTGAAGAAGGGGGTGTGGCGGCCGCCCTCCTCCTTCGTGAGGCAGTACACCTCGGCCTTGAACTTGGTGTGCGGCGTGATCGAGCCGGGCTTGGCCAGCACCTGACCGCGCTCGATCTCCTCGCGCTTCATGCCTCGCAGCAGACATCCGACGTTGTCGCCCGCCTGGCCGTAGTCGAGCAGCTTGCGGAACATCTCCACGCCGGTCACGACCGTCTTGGAGGTCTCCGGGTGGATGCCCACCAGCTCGGTCTCGTCGCCGACGTTGACCTTGCCCTGCTCGATGCGCCCGGTTGCGACGGTGCCGCGACCCGTGATCGTGAACACGTCCTCGACCGGCATCAGGAACGGCTTGTCCAGATCCCGCTGCGGCTCGGGGATGTAGTCGTCGAGCGCCGCCGTCAGCTCCATGATCCCGTTCTTCGCCTCTTCGTCGCCCTCGAGCGCCTTCAGGGCGGAACCCTTGATCACGGGCACGTCGTCGCCGGGAAAGTCGTAGTTGGAAAGCAGCTCCCTGACCTCGACCTCTACCAGCTCGAGCAGCTCGGGGTCATCGACCATGTCGACCTTGTTCAGGAAGACCACGATGTAGGGAACGTTGACCTGGCGGGCAAGCAGCACGTGCTCGCGGGTCTGCGGCATCGGGCCGTCCGCAGCCGAGACCACCAGGATCGCGCCGTCCATCTGCGCGGCGCCGGTGATCATGTTCTTGATGTAGTCGTGGTGGCCGGGACAGTCGACGTGCGCGTAGTGGCGCTTGTCGGTCGAGTACTCCACATGCGCCGTCGCAATCGTGATGCCGCGCGCGCGCTCCTCCGGAGCCTTGTCGATGTCGTCGAACTTGGTCTCTTCGGCCATGCCCTTCTCGGCCAGCACCTTTGTGAGGGCGGCCGTTAGCGTCGTCTTGCCGTGGTCGATGTGACCGATCGTGCCCACATTCACATGGGGCTTGTCGCGCTCGAACTTCTGCTTCGACACTGTCTAGCTCCTTGGTCTCGATAGACGGGCTTGGTTCACGGCAAGGGCAGGCGTGTGGCCGCTGAGGCAGCACGCGGGCCAACCGCGAAAATATAGCTGTATTCGGGTGCCGAACCGGGCAACCGGCCCTATATCCGGCGTTTCTTTAGGTAGCAGCGCCCACGAGCGTGCCGCTGCGGCTCTCGCTGATCTCCTCGGACAGGGCCGAGGGAACCTCGCTGTAGCGGTCGAACTGCATCGTGTAGGTGGCGCGTCCCTGGGTGGCGGACCGCAGGTCTGTCGCATAGCCGAACATCTCGGCCAGCGGGACATGCGCCCGGATCACCTGTGCATTACCGCGCGGCTCCATGCCTTCGATCCGCCCGCGGCGGCGGTTGAGGTCGCCGATCACGTCTCCCATGAACTCCTCGGGGGTGACCACCTCGACGGCCATGACCGGCTCCAGCAGGACGGGCTTCGCCCTGCGGGCGGCCTCCTTCAGGGCCATCGACCCCGCGATCTTGAATGCCATCTCGGAGGAGTCGACGTCGTGGAACGACCCGTCGGTGAGCGTGACCCGCACGTCCACCATCGGGTAGCCCGCCTTGACGCCGGTCTCGAGCGCCTCCTCGACCCCCTGCTCGACGGCCGGGATGAACTCCGAGGGAATCGAGCCGCCCCTGATCTTGTTGACGAAGTCGAAGCCCTCGCCCGGCGCCGGCTCCAGGTTGATCACGGCGTGGCCGTACTGGCCGCGGCCGCCGGTCTGGCGCACGAAGCGCCCCTGGATCTTCTCCACGGGCTGGCGTACCGTCTCGCGATAGGCGACCTGCGGCCGCCCGACATTGGCGTCGACCTTGAACTCACGCATCATGCGGTCGACGATCACCTCGAGGTGCAGCTCGCCCATGCCGGAGATCAGGGTCTCCCCGGTCTCCTCGTCGGAACGCACCTGGAAGGTCGGGTCCTCCTCGGCAAGGCGCGCGAGCGCGGTGCTGAGCTTTTCCTGGTCAGCCTTCGTCTTCGGCTCGATCGAGACGGCGATCACCGGTTCCGGGAACACGATCGTCTCGAGCTTGATCGGCGCTGCCGGGTCACACAGCGTGTCGCCCGTTGAGGTCTGCTTGAGGCCGACGCCCGCGACGATGTCACCGGCAAAGATCTCCTCGCGCTCCTCGCGGTGGTTCGCGTGCATCTCGAGGATGCGGCCGATTCGCTCCTGCCGCCCCGTGCTTGCGTTCACGACCTTCGAGCCGGTGCCAAGCTTGCCCGAGTACACGCGGAAATAGGTGAGCTTGCCGACGTAGGGGTCCGCCATCACCTTGAAGGCGAGCGCCGCAAAAGGTGCGTTGTCGTCCGCCGGGCGCTCGGCCTCGCGGCCCTCGCTGTCGCCCTTGACCGGCTCGATGCCGATCAGCGGTGGCACGTCGAGCGGTGACGGCAGATAGTCGATCACGGCGTCCAGCAGCGGCTGCACGCCCTTGTTCTTGAAGCTCGAGCCGCAGAGCACCGGCGTCACCTTGATGTCGAGGGTCGCCTGGCGCAGGGCGGTGTTGATCCGCTCGGGAGAGATGTCCTCCTCGGCCAGATAGGCCTCCATCAGCTCGTCGTCGTAGTCGGCACAGGCCTCGATCAGATGGGTCCGCGCCTCGTGCGCGGCATCCGCCAGGTCCGCCGGGATGTCCTCTTCCTCCCAGTCCGTGCCGAGCTCGTCGTTCCAGACCAGGGCCTTCTCGGTCACCAGGTCGATCACGCCTTTGAAGCCGCCCTCGACGCCGATCGGCAGCTGGATCGGGAGGGGATGGGCACCGAGGCGCTCCTTCATGGTCTGCACGGCGGCGTCGAAGTCCGAGCCGGTGCGGTCCATCTTGTTGATGTAGGCGATGCGGGGAACGCGGTACTTGTCAGCCTGGCGCCAGACGGTCTCCGATTGGGGCTCTACTCCGGCGACCGAGTCGAACAGCGCGACCGCGCCGTCGAGCACGCGCAGCGAGCGCTCCACCTCGACGGTGAAGTCGACGTGCCCCGGCGTGTCGATGATGTTGATGCGGTGGTCCTGCCACTCGCACGTCGTCGCGGCCGAGGTGATGGTGATGCCGCGCTCCTGCTCCTGCTCCATCCAGTCCATGACGGCAGCGCCCTCGTGGACCTCGCCCATCTTGTGGCTGCGGCCGGTGTAGTACAGGATGCGTTCGGTCGTAGTCGTCTTCCCGGCATCGATGTGGGCCATGATGCCGATGTTGCGTAGCTTGTTGAGCGGGATGGTTCGAGGCATGACTTCCTAATGAATCGGCTGGTTCTAGGCAAAAAAGGAGCCCTCGCGGGCCCCGACTTGCAGAAGGCCGGCAGGCGGACCTATGTGCGGTCGGAATCCATTTCGGGGACTCCCGGGCAATTCCCCCCGAAGCGGCTCCCCTGCAGCGCTTCGGACGCGCAACCGGTGCGCCCGTGAGGTCCGAAAAGGATAGCAGAGGCCTGATGCCAAAAAACCAGGCCCAGAGCGGCTCAGAGCCCCCGGCGACATCCCCGCGCGGGGGTTTCCTGCGGACCGCGGAGGCGGCGCTCGAACGAGCCGCGGGCGCGCCCTTCCGCTTGCTGAGCCGACACTCGCTGGAAGCCGCCACCGTGCTGGCCGTGGTGGGCGGCCTGCTGCTCCTGTACGCCGAGACGCTGGACCTCTATCGGATCGTGACTCCCGGAGGCGCGACCTCGAACGCCGCCGGCTCGATCCAGTCCGGGGCCGACCAGCACACCTGGGCGCTGGGGGTGATCGGCGTCGTGATCGCGGGCGGCGCGCTGCTCGCGCGCTCGACGCGGCAGCGACTGCCGGCCTGGGCCGCCGTGGCGCTGGCCGTGATCGCGTTGGGCATCGTGCTGGTCGGCGACGTCCCCGACGTGACCTCTTCGGGCCTCACCAGCGAGATCGAGACCGGTGAGGCCGAGGCGCAGGCCGGCTTCTGGGTGGAGCTGATCGGCGCGGTCTTGGCCCTCGCCGGGGCGGCGGCGGTCGCCTGGCAGCTCTCGCACGGCGCGGGGCGGCGCCGAAGGGACTCCTGACGCCCGCGGGCACGCCCTTTCTGCAGGCGCTCGACGAGGCTCCGCTGACGCGTCGTTTCTACGTGCTCGCGGGAGCCGTGATGGTCGGCGCGGTGCTGGACCTGTTCGACTTCTTCCTGATCGCGTTCGTCGTCCCGGACCTCGCCGACGATTGGGACCTGACGTTCGGGCAGGCCGCCGCGATGCTGCTGGGTGCCGGAGTCGGCGCGATCGGCGGCAGCATCGTCTGGGGCCGCCTCGGGGACCGTGTGGGCCGGCGGGTTCCGCTGATGGCCGGCATCGTCACCTTCTCGCTGGCGACAGGCGCGCTCGCGCTCGCTCCCGAGGGCGGCTGGTGGTACATCGCTGTGCTGCGCTTGGTGGTCGGGGCCGGAGTCGCGGGCGTCGCGGTGATCGCCGTCCCGCTAGCGCTCGAGTTCACCCCCACACGCCTGCGCACCCGGGTGGTCGGGTTCGTTACCACCGCGATGGTCCCCGTGGGCATCATGGTGGCCGCCATCGTGGCGGCGCTGCTGCCATGGCGGATCGCGTTCGCGATCGGGCTGCTGCCCATACTGCTGGTCTTCTTCATCGCCTCATACGTGCCGGAGTCCCCGCGCTGGCTGGCGGACCGGGGACGCCTGCGAGAAGCGCGCCGGGTCGTCGCGTGGCTGACCGAGCGCCCCGAGGAGGAGCTCACGCTCGAGACGCCCACGCCGCCGTCGGCGGGCGATGCCTACTCGGACCTGTGGCGATACCGCCGCAGCGTCTTGGTCACCGTGCTCGCGTGGTTGGGCGCGTCGATCGCCGTCTCCGGGCTGGTGCTCTGGGGGCCGACGTTCCTCGAGCGCATACTGGACATCAGCAGCGACACGGCCGCGCTCCTGTTCCTGCTCGTCGCGCTGGGCTCGTTTGCCGGGCGCCTTTTCTTCTCGTTCGTGCCACAGCGGGTCGGCCGCCGGACGTGCGGCCTGTTAATGGGCTTCGGCGCGGTGCCGCCCCTCGTGCTCGCCGCGTTCAGCAGCGACACGGAGGTGGCCGGAGCGCCGCTGTTCCTGCTCGCCCTGATCCCGGCCGCGTTCTTCGTGGACGGGGGCTTCGCCAACCTCGCGCCCTATACGCCCGAGGTGTTCCCCACGAGCCTCCGCACACACGGGATGGGGCTCGCCTGGGCTGTCAGCGGCCTCGGTCGCATCATCGGCCCGCTGGTCATCGCACTGGTGGCGGGCACCGGCGACCTGGTGGACCCCGAAGCAACCCTCGACGCCTTGGCGCCGTCATTCCTGTTCCTGGCAGCCTCCGCACTGCTGGTCGGCATCGCTTTCACCGTAGTGAAGCTAGAACCACACGGACGGGATCTGGAAACGCTCGCTGCGGAGCTTGCGGAGGAGGCGGGGGGCCGGCGCCCGCGGCACTCGAGCAGACGTAAACCAAGTGGGTAAGGAGGCGGTGCTACGGAACGGCCCGAACTTCCCCTCTTCACACCCGGGGGGTGGGTGCAACGAGGGAAAGTTCGACGAGGCGCCGGGGCGTAGCCGGGCGGCCGGGGACCCTCATCGGAGACTAAAAACGGTTTCCCGGTCTCCGAGGAGGGTCCCCGGGCGACCGGCCCAACGGACTACCAGCGATAGTGCGCGAAGGCCTTGTTGGCCTGCGCCATGCGGTAGATGTCGTCCTTCCGCTTGTAAGCATCGCCCTGCTGCTCGCCCGCGTCGGCAAGCTCGTTGGCCAGCCGCTGGGCCATCGTCTTTTCGCGGCGCCTGCGTGAGAACTCGACCAGCCACCGCACCGCCAGCGTGCGCGCCCGACGGGCCGGAACCTCGACGGGAACCTGGTAGGTGGCGCCGCCGACCCGGCGCGAGCGGACCTCGAGTACCGGGGTCAGGGTCTTGATCGACTGCTCGAGCGCCTCCACCGGCTCCTTGCCGGTGCGCTTGGCGAGAATGTCGAGCGCCTCGTAGGTGATCTTCTCCGCCGTCGACTTCTTCCCGCCCATCATCACCTTGTTGATCACCTGCTGGACCAGGCGGCTGTTGTAGACCTTGTCCGGCTCGAGGGTCCGGGGGGCGATGTCTCCGCGGCGCGGCACTTGGGTCTAAGCGGCCTTCACGCCGTACTGCGAGCGCGCCTTCTTGCGGTCCGAGACGCCGGCCGCGTCGAGCGTGCCGCGCACCACCTTGTAGCGCACGCCCGGCAGGTCCTTCACACGGCCGCCACGCACGAGCACGACCGAGTGCTCCTGAAGGTTGTGTCCCTCGCCCGGGATGTAGGCGGTCACCTCCATCCCGTTCGTGAGCCGCACTCGCGCGACCTTGCGCAGCGCCGAGTTCGGTTTCTTGGGCGTGGCCGTGTACACACGTGTGCACACGCCCCTGCGCTGGGGCGCCGCGAGCCGGCGCTTGCCGCCCTGGCTGGACTTCAGACCGGGCGTCGAGACCTTTTTGCGCGGAGGCTTGCGGCCCTTGCGGACCAGCTGACTGATGCTTGGCATGCGGCGGGAAGGGTAGCAGCAGGGCGCTTGTCGACCGCCCTGTAGCGGCTATGCCGTGCGGGAAGCTGCGCGCATGGGCGCAGGCATCAGCGCGGTCGCGACGAGCACCATCGCGAAGGCCATGCCGCGGGCGACGATCTCGAACGCGTCGCTACCCATCGGGTCGCCGAACACGAAGATGCCGCCGAGGATGGCGCTGAGATTCGCCGCGACCGAGGTGAGCGCGATCACGGCCACGCCCTCACCCACCTGAAGGGCGCGGGCCGATGCGTAGAAGGCCGCGATCGAGGCCATGACGGCGACCATCGTCCACGGGCTCAAGATGGACATGAAGTCGCCCGGCACCGTGCCGGTGAGCGCCTTGATCGAGATGTCGGACACCCCGAACAGGATTCCCGCGGCGGCGCCGAGCATCAGGCCGCGGTGGTGATGGTGAGGCTGCACACGGTGCGTGAGCAGAAGCAGCGCACCGAGAAATACCATGGCGCCCTCGAAGGCGATCATCCCGGAGATCGAGTAGCTCGAGTGCGTCCCCTCCGCCCCGGTCTGAACCGTGAGGCCCAGGAACGCGAGGCCGATGGCGGTCAGCGCGACGCCCATCCACTCCCGCTTGCCCAGGTGGAAGCCGAACCAGCGGTCCGCGAGCACTGCCAGGAACACGAGTCCGCCGGAGATCACGGCCTGGACCAGGGAGATGGGAGCCAGGGCCAGCGCGGCAACGTGCAGTGCCCACGCACCGAGGGCCACCGCGAAGCCGATCGTCCACCACTTGGACGAGAACAGGCCGGTGATGCTGCCCAGCGGGTGGCGGATGTCGACGTCCGGCGCCTGAGTCGCGCCCTTGTGCTTCCACAGGAACGCGAGGTTCGTGGCGAGGGCGCAAACGAGCGCGAGCAGGAGTCCGATTTGTACGGTCATCTAAATGGTAAGAGGATTCGGCCTGACGGCATTCGCGCCCAAAGCCGTCTGGGACGTTGTTCTAGATCTCGGCGTCGTACCCTTCGCGCTTGACGAGATCCGCCGGAGACTAGACAAGCGTCCAGATGGGGGAAGGGATACCCCCTGCACCACAGTCTCACACAGTTTGCTCGCCGCGCAACCGTGTGCATGTGACGATGGATACACACATTTCACAAAAACCCCTGCTGTTCGTCGATGTCGACGGGGTCATCAGTCTTTTCGGATTTCGCGAAGGCTATGGATTGGCCCCCGGAAATGCCCCTTTTGCGAACTGCCCTCCTGGTCGGCTGCACTCGATCAACGGGGTGATGCACTACATATCGGCGGCCTGCAGCCGCCACCTGCGCAGGCTTGCGGAGCGCTACGAGCTGATCTGGGCCACGGGCTGGGAGGAGACCGCCAACGACTACCTCCCCCACCTGCTCGAGCTGCCCGGGCACCTTCCCTACCTGACCTTCGACGGCCGCATCGCCGCTGGTGCCGCGCACTGGAAGATCGATGCGATCGCGGCGCACGCCGGCGACACCAGGCCACTCGCATGGATCGACGACAACGTCGACGACGCGTGCCATGCCTGGGCCGAGGGGCGCCCCGCCCCGACGTTGATCATCGAGACGGTCAGGCATGAGGGCATGACCGAAGAGCACGTCGAACGGCTCTTTCATTGGGCGGACGGCTTGCAGAACGGGACGAGCGGGCTGTAGTAAGCCAGCTCGTCCCTAGCGCTACCCGGCCGCCGGCTTACCGGCGGCCGGGTTTTCTTCTAGAGCTCGTCTGCGGTGTCGGTGGGAGCCGGCGCGCGTCCGTCCCCGCTGCCCTCGGCGAGGTCGAAGTCGGCGCCGAAGTTGTCCCCGAACTCGCCCGACAGCTCGGCCCCGAGGCCCTCCAACCCCTCGGCCTCCAGACCCAGCTCGGCCGCGAGCTGGTCCTCGTCGAGCAGACCGACCTCGTCCGCGGTCGGGCGCTGGACCGGTTGAGCGGGCTCGATCTCGAGTGAGCGGTAGTGCTTGAGGCCGGTGGCCGCCGGGATCAGCTTCCCGATGATCACGTTCTCCTTCAGGCCCAGCAGGCGGTCCACCTTGCCCTCGAGCGCCGCATCGGTCAGCACCTTGGTGGTCTCCTGGAACGACGCGGCTGACAGGAACGAGTCCGTCGCGAGCGAGGCCTTCGTGATCCCGAGGATCACCTGCTCCCCGACGGCGGTCTCGCCGCCCGCCTTCTTGAGCTCGTCGTTGCGCCGCTTCAACCGATGCCGGTCCACGAGCGCACCGGGCAGGTTGCCCGTGTCGCCCTTGCGGTCGATCCGCACGCGCTTGAGCATCTGGCGCGCGATCAGCTCGATGTGCTTGTCGTTGATGTCGACGCCCTGCGACTTGTAGACCTTCTGCACCTCGTCGACGAGGTACTGCTCGATCGCATCGCGGCCGCGGATCTCGAGCAGCTCGGCCGGGTACAGCGAGCCCTCGTTGAGCTGGTGGCCCTTCTCGATCTTCTCGCCGTGGCTGACCAGGAGTTGGGTACGGCGCGGCAACGTGTAGGCGTGCTCCTCGCCCTTGTCGTCGAGGACGATCACCTTGCGCGACTTCTCGTCCTCCTCGATCGCAACCGTGCCGGACTCGCGGGCCATCTCCGCGACGCCCTTCGGCTTGCGCGCCTCGAACAGCTCGACGACACGCGGTAGACCGTGCGTGATGTCCGCGCCGGCCACGCCACCGGTGTGGAACGTGCGCATCGTGAGCTGGGTGCCCGGCTCACCGATCGACTGCGCCGCCACGATGCCGACCGCGTCGCCGAGGTCGCACAGGTCGCCCTTTGCGAGCGCGACGCCGTAACAGAGGCAGCACACCCCGGTCTCGGCCTCGCACTTCAGCACGGAGCGCACCGGGATCACCGCGTCCTTCTCGTCGGCATAGGCCTCGACGATCTCCCGCAGCGATTCGCGGTCGATCACGTCGTTCTTCTTCAGCAGCTCACGGCCGCGCTTGGTCGTGAGCTTCCCGGCCGACGCACGCCCGATCAGATTGTCATTCGTACGGCCGTCCTCGCTGTTCAACGGCATGTCGATGTGACCGCGGGTCTTGCAGTCGTGCAGGCGCACGATCACGTCCTGCGCGACGTCCACCAGGCGCCGGGTGAGGTACCCGGAGTCGGCCGTGCGCAGTGCCGTGTCGGCAAGTCCCTTCCGCGCGCCGTGCGTCGAGATGAAGTACTCGAGCACGGTCAGCCCCTCCATGAAGCTCGCCTTGATCGGTTCCTCGATGATCTCGCCCTTCGGGTTTGCCATCAGACCGCGCATACCGGCGAGCTGGCGGATCTGCGTGAACGAGCCACGCGCACCGGAGTTGGCCATCATGTAGATCGGGTTGAGGCGGTCGAGGTTGGTCTCGACGGCCTTTGCAACCTGGTCCGAGGCCGCGGTCCACTTGTCGATGACCTTCTCGCGGCGCTCCTCGTTGGTGATCAGGCCCATCTCGTACTGAGACTGAACCTCTTCGACATCCTTCTCGGTCTGTTCGAGGATCGCCTCCTTCTCAGGCGGGGTGTCGATGTCGTTCTTCGAGATCGTGATCCCGGCCTTGCTGGCGTAGTGGAAGCCGAGCTCCTTGAACGCGTCGAGCACCAGCGACACCCGGGGCGCACCGTGGCGCACCACAAGATCGGAGACCAGCGTGCTGATCTCGCGCTTGGTCAGGGTCCGGTTGATGAACTCGTGGTCCTCGGGCTCGGCCTTGTCGTCGAGCGTCCCCGCCAGCGCCCGCTGGATGCGGTCGTTGAACAGGATCCGGCCCACCGTCGTCGTGACGTGGTGGCCCGACGGCGGCCGCCACACGGCGATGTCCTGGAGCCGGTACCGCTTGTCGTCGTAGGAAAGCTCCGCCTCCTGGGCGGTGCGGAACATCGGCGGGTGGCGGTCCAGCTTCGAGAGGTCCATCGCGTCCAGTTCCTCCGGCTCGGGGCCGTAGGTGAGGTAGTAGACCCCCAGCACCATGTCCTGCGACGGGGTGGCCAGCGGGCCGCCGTGTGCCGGCGACAGGATGTTGTTTGCAGACAGCATCAGGATGCGCGCCTCCGCCTGGGCCTCAGCGCTCAGGGGGACGTGCACGGCCATCTGGTCGCCGTCGAAGTCGGCGTTGAAGGCGTGGCAGACCAGCGGGTGGATCTGGATCGCCTTGCCCTCGACCAGCACCGGCTCGAACGCCTGGATGCCGAGCCTGTGAAGCGTCGGGGCGCGGTTCAGGAGCACCGGGTGCTCGGAGATGACCTCCTCGAGCACGTCCCACACCTCGGGGATCATCGACTCGACCATCTTCTTGGCGGCCTTGATGTTCTGCACCGCCTTCCGCTCGACGAGCCGCGCCATGATGAACGGCTTGAACAGCTCGAGCGCCATCAGCTTGGGGAGGCCGCACTGGTGCAGCTTCAGCGACGGTCCCGCCACGATCACCGAGCGGCCCGAGTAGTCCACGCGCTTACCGAGCAGGTTCTGGCGGAAGCGGCCCTGCTTCCCCTTCAGCATGTCGGACAGCGACTTCAGCGCGCGGTTGCCGGGGCCCGTCACCGGCCGGCCGCGGCGTCCGTTGTCGAACAGCGCGTCGACGGCCTCCTGGAGCATGCGCTTCTCGTTGTTGACGATGATCTCGGGGGCACCGAGGTCGAGCAGGCGCTTCAGGCGGTTGTTGCGGTTGATCACGCGCCGGTACAGGTCATTCAGGTCGGACGTGGCGAAGCGGCCGCCGTCGAGCTGGACCATCGGGCGCAGCTCCGGCGGGATCACCGGCACCGCCTCGAGGATCATCCAATCGGGCCGGTTCTTCGAGTTGCGGAAGGCGGACACGACCTTCAGCCGCTTGATCGCCTTGTTCTGCTTCTGTCCCTTCGAGCTCTTGATCGTGAGCTCCAGCTCCTCCGCCTCGGCGTCGAGGTTCACCTGCTCGAGCAGGTCGCGCAGATGCTCGGCGCCCATGCCGCCGCGGAAGTACTCGCCCCAGCCGAACGGCGACCCGAAGCGGTCCTTCAGCTCACGGAACAGTGCCTCGTCCGCGATGACCTCCTTGACTGAGAGGTCCTGGAACTTCTCCCACGCCTGGCGCATGCGCTCGGCCGCGTCCTCGATGTAGGCCTCGGTGTCGTTGATGTCCTGGTCGAACGCCTTGCGGACGTCCTTCTCGAGCTTCTCGCGATCGGAGTCCGACAGCTTCTTGACGTTGATCTCGAGCGCGTCCGCCCACAGATGGTCCTCGTCGTTGAACCCGGTCTGCTTGCCGTTCTTAAGGAACTCCAGTCGACGGTCCAGCGACTCGCGCAGCTCCTGCGTGCGCTCCTGCTTCTCGCCCTCGTACGCGTCGAGGACCTTGTCGACCTCCTTCTCGAGCTTTCCGAGATCGGCGGCGCGCGCCTCCTCGTCGATCCACGTAACCATGGACGCTGCGAAATAGAGGACCTTCTCCAGCTCCTTGGGAGCGATGTCGAGCAGGTACCCGATCCGGCTGGGGACGCCCTTGAAGAACCAGATGTGGGAGACCGGAGCGGCGAGGTCGATGTGGCCCATGCGCTCACGGCGTACCTTCGAGCGGGTCACCTCCACGCCGCAGCGCTCGCACACGATGCCCTTGTAGCGGACGCGCTTGTACTTGCCGCAGTAGCACTCCCAGTCCTTCGTCGGACCGAAGATGCGCTCGCAGAACAGGCCGTCCTTCTCCGGCTTCAGCGTCCGGTAGTTGATCGTCTCCGGCTTCGTGACCTCGCCAGAACTCCAGCTCCTGATCTGCTTGGAAGAAGCGAGGCTGATTTCGATCGCATCGAAATTGTTTATGTCAATCAAGTGTGTTCCTTTGGTCAGTCGCTGATTTCGCCCCAAGTGCGCCGTGCGCCGTTCGCCGTTCGCCGCTTTTTCCGGCGCACGGCGTAACGGCGTAACGGCCTATTCCTCTTCCACCACCTCCGGCGCCGCCTCGGACACCGGCTTCGCCTCGATCTCTTCCGCCGCCAGGTCGTCCTCGGTGACCTCTGCCTCCTCCGCCTCGTCGGCGGGGGTGTTCTTCGGCTGCTTGCCGTCCTTGTCGGTCGCCCGCACGCCCGACAGGTCGATGCCGAGCTCCTCAGCAGCCCGCAGCAGGTCGTCCTCCTCCTCGCGGATCTCGATGTCGGTGCCCTCTTCGGACACGACGTTCACGTCCAGCGAAAGGCTCTGCATCTCCTTCAGCAGCACCTTGAACGACTCCGGGATGGAGGGCTCGGGGATGTTTTCGCCCTTCACGATCGCCTCGTACGCCTTCACGCGGCCCACCGTGTCGTCGGACTTCACAGTCAGCATCTCCTGGAGCGTGTAGGCGGCGCCGTAGGCCTCGAGCGCCCATACCTCCATCTCGCCGAAGCGCTGTCCCCCGAACTGCGCCTTACCGCCCAGCGGCTGCTGGGTGACGAGCGAGTACGGGCCGGTCGAGCGCGCGTGGATCTTGTCGTCCACGAGGTGGAGCAGCTTCAGGATGTACATCTGGCCCACGGTCACCTGCGACTCGTAGGGCTCGCCCGACCGTCCGTCGTACAGCGTGACCTTGCCTGAACAGCGGGCGCCTGTCCGCGCGTTGTCGTCCACTTCGAACTGGATCTTCGATCCCGACTCCTGCTGCCAGCGCACGAGAGCCTCATCCACCTGCTCGACGGTTGCGCCGTCGAATACCGGCGTGGCGACGAACACCTTGCCGCCGTTGGACTTCGATTGCTTGTAGGCCTCCGAGCCGTCGTCGTACCAGCCGTTGGCTGCGACCCACCCGAGGTGCGTCTCCAGGATCTGGCCGACGTTCATGCGGCTCGGCACGCCCAGCGGATTCAGGATCACGTCGACAGGGGAGCCGTCCTCGAGGAACGGCATGTCCTCCTCGGGCACGATCTTGGAGATCACGCCCTTGTTGCCGTGGCGGCCGGCGAGCTTGTCGCCCTCGGCGATCTTGCGCTTGCTGGCCACGTACACACGCACGAGGTCGTTCACTCCCGGGGGGAGGTCGTCCCCTCCGTCGCGGGAGAAGATCTTTACGTCGATCACCACGCCGCCCTCACCGTGCGGGACCTTCAATGACGTGTCGCGGACCTCGCGTGCCTTCTCCTTGAAGATCGCGCGGATCAGCTTCTCCTCCGCGGTCAGCTCGGTCTCGCCCTTCGGTGTGACCTTGCCCACCAGCAGATCGCCGGAGGCCACCTCGGCCCCGACCCGCACGACACCACGCTCGTCGAGGTTGCGCAGCGACTCCTCCGAGCGGTTCGGGATGTCGCGGGTGATCTCCTCGTCGCCCAGCTTCGTGGTGCGCGCGTCGATCTCGTACTCCTCGATGTGGATCGAGGTGAGGACGTCGTCCTTGACGAGTCGCTCCGAGATCACGATCGCGTCCTCGAAGTTGTAGCCCTGCCACGACATGAATGCGACTGTCACGTTCTTGCCCAGCGCCAGCTCGCCGGCGTTGGTGGAGGAGCCGTCGGCGAGCACCTCGCCCTGCTTCACCTTGTCGCCGACGCGAACCAGCGGCCGCTGGTCGATCAGCGTGCCCTGGTTCGAGCGCATGAACTTGGCGAGCTCGTGGTCGCTCTTGCCGACCACGATCCGCTCCGCGTCCACGTAGGACACCTCGCCGGTCTCGGCGGCGATGACCACGTCACCCGTGTCGATCGCGGCACGTGCCTCCATGCCGGTGCCGATCAGCGGCGCCTCGGGGCGCAGCAGCGGCACGGCCTGGCGCTGCATGTTCGAGCCCATCAGGGCCCGGTTCGCGTCGTCGTGCTCGAGGAACGGGATCAGAGCAGTCGCCACGGACCAGATCTGCGTCGGCGAGACGTCCATCAAACCGACCTGCTTGGGAGCCGCGGTCACGACCTCTTCCTCGCCCGAGCGGCAGATCACCTGCGGACCCTTGAGCTTGTTCGTCTTCGCGTCCACCTCGGCATTCGCCTGGGCGATGATGCTCTGCTCCTCCTGGGTGGCGTCGAGCCACACGATCTTGCTCGTGACGACACCGTCCTTGACCACCCGGTAGGGCGTCTGGACGAAGCCGTGCTCCGAGACGGTCGCGTACGAGGAGAGTGACCCGATCAGGCCGATGTTCGGCCCCTCCGGGGTCTCGATCGGGCACATGCGCCCGTAGTGGGTCGGGTGCACGTCGCGCACCTCGATCGGGGCACGCTCCCGGGTCAGGCCGCCCGCGCCCAGCGCCGACAGGCGCCGGCGGTGGGTGAGGCCGGCCAGGGAGTTCGTCTGGTCCATGAACTGAGACAGCTGCGAGGAGCCGAAGAACTCCTTCAGGGCTGCCACCACCGGGCGGATGTTGATGATCGTCTGCGGCGTGATCGTGTCGGCGTCCTCGGTGGTGAGGCGCTCGCGCACGACCCGCTCCATGCGGTACAGCCCGATCCGGAATGCCTCCTGGATCAGCTCGCCGACCGTACGCAGCCGCCGGTTGCCGAAGTGCTCGTACTCGTCGAGGTGGTCCATGATCGACACCCACGAAGCGTCCTGTGCCTCGGCGGCGTAGTCCTTGATCGCCTCCACCTCCTCGGAGATGGCGGGCTCACCACGACGGCCCTTCAGCAGCCGGGGCACGGTTACCAGCTCGCGCACCAGCGCGATGATGTCCTCACGTGTGAGGACCCGCGTGTCGAGGTCCACGTCGAGACCGAGGCGGGAGTTCAGCTTGTAGCGGCCGACCCGCGTGAGGTCATAGCGCTTCGGGTCGAAGAACAGCTGGTTGAGCAGGTTCTTGGCAGCGTCCAGCGAGGGTGGCTCGCCGGGGCGCTGCTTCTTGAACAGCTCGATCAGCGCGCCCTCCTCCGACTTGATGGTCTCCGGGTCGGAGTCGAGGGTGTTCCTGATGTAGATCGAGTTGTCGAAGATGGAGAGGATCTCCTCGTCGCTCTCGAGCTTCTTGCCGTCCTTCTCCATCCCGATCGCGCGCAGCAGCACGGTCACGGGCAGCTTGCGCTTGCGGTCGACGCGGACGTAGACCCGGCCCTTCTTGTCGATCTCGAGCTCGAGCCAGGAGCCACGCGCCGGCATCAGGTTGGCGATCAGGACCTGCTTCTCACGGTCCTTGGGCTCCATCACGTAGGCGCCGGGTGAGCGCACGAGCTGCGTGACGACCACGCGCTCGGTGCCGTTGATGATGAACGTGCCCCAGTCCGTCATCCACGGGAAGTCGCCCATGAAAACGGTCTGTTCACGGATCTCGCCCGTGTCACGGTTCTGGAACGCGACCTTCATGTTCAGCGGCCGCGAATAAATCATGTCCTTCTCACGGCACTCCTCGATGGAGGCCGGGGGATCGTCGAACCACAGCTCACCGAAGACGATTCCGAGGTTGCCGGTGTAGTCGGTGATCGGCGAGATGTCGTCGATCGTCTCGCGCAGCCCGCCCTTCTGTGGGTCGGTGAGCCACTCGAAGGAACTGCGCTGTATGTCGATCAGGTTGGGAAGCTCTAGTGCATTTTCAAGGGACGCGAAACTTCTACGCTGGCGTGCAACGTCCAGACGTGCCAACTGGCGGCTCCTCTAAGTCCGGCTCAAACGGGCAATTGCGTTTGGGCGAAAGGGCAGGCAAAACTACGGCGCGACCGCACATAGTACCAAAGGGTTCTGCGTTTCCGAAGGGTCAAACGAGACGGCCGCGCCTCGCCTGAAGACGGACCCTTCGAGCTCCCGGAATTTGCCGCTTGGCAAATTCCGGTTTTATTTGACCTCGACCTGCCCGCCGGCCTCCTCGAGCTCGCCCTTGAGCTTCTCGGCCTCGTCCTTGTCGAGACCCTCCTTGACGGCCTTGGGCGCCTCGTCGACGAGCGCCTTGGCCTCCTTGAGCCCCAGGCCTGTTGCGGCCCGGACGACCTTGATCACCTGGATCTTCTTGTCGCCCGGGGACGTCAGGACGACATCGAAGGAGGTCTTCTCCTCCTCGCCCGCGCCGTCGCCATCCGCGGCGCCTCCCGCCGCGGGCGCTGCCGCCGCAACGGCGGTCGCCGAGACGCCGAACTCCTCCTCAAGTGCCTTGATCCGCTCGGCGAGCTCCATCACGGAGATCGCCTTGAGCTCCTCGATCCATTCCTGCGTACTGGTAGCCACTGCTATTGCGCCTCCTTCTCGGCATCCTCTGGATCCGAATTTGAATCTGACTCTGAATCTGAATCTGGCTCCTGCTGAGCGTCTGCCGCCGGCTCCTCGGCTGCTGCCTCTGGGGTCTCCTCGGCTGCCGGAGCCTCTTCGGCTACCGGGGCTACCTCGGTTGCGGGCGCCTCTGCCGCCGGCGCCTCGGATGCCCGCTGCAACTGGATCTGCCCCAGGGCCACCGCCAGCCCCCCGAGCAGCGACCCGAGGCCGCGCACGAGACCGGTGATCGGAGACGCGACCACTCCGGCGAACTGGGCGACGAGCACGTCGCGGCTCGGCAGGCGCGCGAGCTGGCGGATCTCGTCCGCTTCCAGCGCGCGGCCGTCCATCAGGCCGCCCTTGAACTGCAGGACATCGGCCTGGCGCGAGAAGGTGTCCAGGACTTTCGCCGCGAGGGCGACGTCCCCCCGCACGAATGTGAGCGCGGTCGGTCCCTCGGCGACCAGCTCCTTGAGCTGGTCCATGCCGGCCTTGTCGGCGGCCCGCAGCGTGAGCGTGTTCTTCACCACTCGGAACGTGGCATCGTGCTCGCGCAGGCTCGCCCGCAGCTCAGCCGCCTGCGGGACGCTCAGGCCCCGGTAGTCGACGGCGTACACGGCCTGCGCCTCCCCGAGGTGGGCGGCGATCTCATCGATCTTCTGGGCCTTCTGTTCTTTTCTCATCGTCGCTTTCGGGTCCCGGGGACACAAAAACCCGCACGCAGGCGGGTAGGAAAACGGACCAACTCTCCGTTGCCTCCGCCTGGGCCGGACTCATGCCGCGTGGCAGCCGACCGTCTCGGGCGAGCAAGCTCTCGCTGTGGGGCGTGCGATGGTACTACGCGGCCGCTTCCTCCAACAGGTCTCGAGTTCTGGTGGGATCGACGTGTACGCCGGGGCCCATCGTGGTGCTCAGTGTGACCGTACGGATGTAGCGCCCCTTTGCGGCGGCCGGCTTGGCCCGCACGACCTCGTCGATCAGCGCCGCGTAGTTCTCGAGCAGCCGGCGGTCGTCGAAGTCGGCCTTGCCGATCACCATGTGGATGATCCCGGTGCGATCGGTGCGGTACTCGACACGCCCTGCCTTGGCCTGCTCGACCGCGCGGCCGACATCGTCCGTCACGGTCCCGACCTTCGGGTTCGGCATCTTGCCCTGAGGACCAAGCACCCGGCCGAGCTTCCCAACGACGGGCATCATGTCCGGCGTCGCGATCGCCACGTCGAAGTCCGTCCAGCCGCCCTGCACGCGCTCGGCGAGGTCATCGGCCCCCACGACGTCTGCGCCGGCTGCCTCGGCTTCACGCGCCTTGTCGCCCTGGGCGAACACGGCCACCGTCACGTCACGGCCGAGACCGTGGGGCAGAGTCATCGTGCCGCGCACCTGCTGATCGGCATGGCGCACGTTGACGCCGAGGCGGATGTGGGCCTCCACCGACTCCGGGAACTTCGCGGTCTGCATCTGCCTGACGAGCGAGACGGCCTCGGAGGGCTCGTAGTGCTGAGTGCGGTCGATGAGCTCACGCAGTTGCCGATAGCGCTTCCCGTGCTTGCTCATGCTCTGACGTCCACACCCATCGAGCGGGCCGTGCCCTCGATGATCTTCATCGCCTGGTCGACGTCGTGCGCGTTCAGGTCCGGAAGCTTGGTCTCGGCGATCTGGCGGACCTGGTCGCGGCTGATCGTCCCGACCTTGTCACGGTGCGGCTCGGCGGAGCCCTTCTCGAGGCCGATCGCCTGCTTGATCAGCACGGCCGCCGGGGGCGTCTTGGTGATGAACGTGAACGAGCGGTCCTCGAAGACCGTGATCTCGACCGGGATGATGGTGCCGGCGTCGGCCTGGGTCTGGGCATTGAAGGCCTTGCAGAACTCCATGATGTTGACCCCGTGCTGACCCAGCGCAGGGCCGACGGGCGGTGCAGGGTTCGCCGCACCGGCGGGGATCTGGAGCTTGATCATGGTGAGAACTTTTCTGGCCATCGGTCTTAGAACCCTCGGAGCTCCCGGATTTCGCGGCTAAGCGAAATCCGGCTCATATCTTCTTCACCTGGTCGTAGCCGACCTCGACCGGCGTCTCGCGGCCGAAGATGGATACCAGGACCTTCAGCTTCGCGGCGTCCTCGTTGATCTCGGCGATCTCGCCGGAGAAGTCCGAGAGCGGGCCGGAGATCACCTTCACGGACTCACCGATGGAGAACTGGGCGCGCGTGCGGGGGCGCTCGGCCGTCTCGCGGTGCATGAGCCGGTCGACCTCGGGCTTGCTGAGCGGCAGCGGCTTGTCGCGAGAGCCCACGAACCCCGTCACTCCGGGCGTGTTCTTGACCAGGGTCCACGTGTCGTCGTTCATCTCCATGTTGACGAGCACGTAGCCGGGCATCGTGCGGCGCTCCGTCTGCACCTTCTGGCCGTTCTTCATCTCCGAGACCTGCTCGGTCGGGACGACCACCTGGCGGATGTTCGACTGCTGCTCCATGGTCGACACACGGTGCTCGATGTTGTGCTTGACCTTGTTCTCGTGGCCGGAATATGTGTTTATGACGTACCAGCGAAACATGTTCTCAGCGGATCAGAGTATTGATGTGACGAGCTCGCCGAAGACGAAGTCCCAGAACGCAAGGAACGCACCGGCGAGGAAGCAGAAGACGACGACCACGCCCGTGGCCTGTGTCACCTGGTTGCGGTCCGGCCACTGAACACGCCTCAGCTCCGCCCACACCTGGACCAGGAAGTTGGCGACCCGGCCGCGCCGGCGCCCCTCCTTGCGCTTCTCCGGGGCGGGCTTCCGCTCGCGGCGGGGCTCCTTGCGCTCGACGGCAGCGCGGCGCGGCTTGCGCTCCTCGGGTTCCTTGGTTTCCTCCTGAGGAGCGACCTCGGCAACCGGCTCCTGGCCGGCCGCGATCTCCTCCAGCTCGTCGGCCGCCTCCAGTGCATCTGCCGTCTGGATCGCCGCCTCCTCGGCGGGATTCGCCGGCTGCTGCTTGACGGTCGCGTCGCGACGGGTCGCCTGCTGCTGTTGCTGCTGCTGGCGCTGCTTCGCCTTGCGCTTCTGCCGTGTTCTCGCCATCCGGGTGCCCTTCCAGGGGCCTAGCGCGTTTCCTTGTGCGCGGTGTGGTGACCACACCAGCGACAGAACTTGCGCATCTCGATTCGATCCGGGTCGTTACGCCGGTTCTTGTTGGTCTGGTAGTTGCGGCGTTTGCACTCCTCGCAAGCGAGGGTTACCGCGATTCGAACTTCTCCGCGTGCCATATCTCAGGAGGGCCGGTCGGGCCGGGGTAGACGAAAAAAGACCGCGCGCCGAGCGCGGTTGGCGAAGGATAGCGCCTGGCGGGACACGAAAGATGCCGAGAGCCGCGACCATGCACGGCGACGGCGACCCGCACGGCCGGGACGGCGCTCGGGTATTTTCGGCGAGCGCGACTCGTGGCGCGGCCCTCCCCGGGCCCTGCCAAACAACACCATGTCCAAGCGAAATACCTATCTGATGGGCGGCGCGGCGATCGCCGTGGGCATCGCGCTGATCGTGATCGCGCTGACGATCTCGGGAGGGGAGGACGGGGGCAGCGAATCCGCGCGGCCGACCCCGGAAAAGCCTGCAACGGGCGAACAGCCGTCTGCGCCGCCGAAGCAGGAGGGGGGAAACCCCCCGGCCGCGAACGCGCGCGGCAAATCGTTGTCGAAAGCCGTCGAGCAGCGCCGCCCCGTGCGGGCGCCGGGCTTCGCCGTCGAAGTGATCGATGACGGATCGCCTCCTGCGCAGGCGCGCCCGCTCAAGCAGGCCGTCGCCGGGGGGTCTCTGGCTCTCACCAGGCTGCGCGGATCTCCAGTCGTGCTCCACGTGTGGTCCTCCGGCTGCGGCCCGTGTCGCTCCGCGGCGCGCCTGATCGAGACGACCTGGCGGCGGTGGGGCCGGCGCGGCGTCGCGTTCGTGGGACTCAGCGTCGGCGAGCCGGCGGCGGCGGCCCTGAAGTTCGCGCGCGAGTACGACCTGAGCTACCCCCTCGTGCGGGACGCCGCCGGCCGAGTGGCGGACGCCTATGGGGTGACGAGCCTCCCCGAGACATTCTTCATCTCGCGTACCGGTGACGTAATCGGACGTGTCGCCGGGAATCCGTCGGTGCGGCAGATGGAGCTGGGCACCGCGGCCGCCCACACAGGGCGCACATTCGGCAGCGAGCAGGGCGGCAGTCGCGAGCCGCGGCGCTGACCTCTGTACTGACCTCTCTATATAGAGGTGCTGGGAGCTAGACGGTCTCGTGCAGCGACAGGATCTCGCGCGTGCGCCCGAGACGGGCCAGGAGCAGCGGCCGGGAGCGGGCAGTGCCCGCTCCCGGTTCGCCGATCAGTCTGTGGTCGTGCGTTACGGGATGAAGAGGCCCTGAATCGTGAACAGCTTGTTCGGGCCGGTGGAGGCGAGACCGTCGGGTCCGCCGTCGAAGACCTGCAGCTGGCCGATCTCGACTACCGACCGCTTGCCGTCCTTGACGACACCCGGCACGGTTGCGTTGGCGGACGTGTTGGCGAGACAGGTCGCACCGATCCCGGCATCGGGGGTCGCCGTACAACCCGTCAAGACGGGGAACGGTAGGTCGACCGCCGTGCCGGGGTCGGACCCGTTGGTGGACGCGACACCGTTGTAGTGGTCCGAGATCCGGATCGTGGCGGTGCCCTGCAGCTGGCCGGTGTAGTCGGCTCCGTCAACGGTGTTTACGCTGCCGCAGGCGGTCGTGCCCGCCCTGCACCGGATGTCGGTGCCACTCGCGGTGATGAGGACGTCGGAGTCGTCCGGCGGGCCGGGCGCGCCGACCAGGACCTTTAGCTTCACGAACCCGACGCTGTTCGCCACGGCGCCGTTGGCGGACGGCTCACCGACCGTGATCGAGTCCGATGCCTGGACCGGCGGGTTACAGGACGGGACCGCCAAGGGCGTCCCATGGGTCCGGTTCGGCGAAGTACACGGGGCGAACGCCGGAACGAGCGACACCCGGATTGGACTGGCAGCCTTCGGTCGGACATGACCTGCAGAAGCGAGCTCCGCGACGACGATCATGAAAACGACACCTACCGCAAGCAAAAGCGGCACAACCGTACGCAACCTGAGCGCCATTTAGCGCCTCCTCCCTTTGACAACGCATTTCCGAGAACCCCTCCCGGCCGCCATAGCGAAACGGCCTGCTGAGGGTGAATGCGCCTTTAGTACCCGACCGTACCGAATCCTGAACCTATTGTCATGTGACGATGCCCAGTCTCGTTTCGGGGACCTCATGCGGTCCCCGCCCCACGCCGATACGTCGCGTAGTGGACTCCCCTTCCCAGCTCGCGCCCGGATCCCAGCCGGCCGGGGTACCCGCCGAGAGGTCTACACCGGCCCGCCGGATCCGCCTGGGTGCCGTCGTCGCGGTCACCCTGGCCCTCGTTTTCGGCGTTTGGCTCGTCCTGCAAGCCGGGGGCGACAGCTCAGGGCCGGATGGCCCGGTGTCGTCCGCCGCGTCGATCGCCGAGCTCCGCACGCTTCCGGATCGGACAGGTCACCCGGTCTATTGGGCCGGGGAGCTGGAGAACCACACGTACGAGCTGACCCGCCCCACGGATGGAAACGTCTACCTCCGCTACCTCCCGCCAGGCATACGTATCGGCGATCGGCAGCCTGACTACACGACGATCGGCACGTACCCCCGGCCCCGCGCCCTGCAGAGCCTGCGCAGGCTGGCGCGGCGACCCGATGCGGTGACCTTCCGCCTGGCGAACGGCGGTATCGGTCTGTACGGCCGCGACCGGCCGAGCAGCGTGTACCTCGCGTTCCCCGGGGAGGACGTGCAGGTCGAGGTGTACGACCCCTCGCCGCGGAAAGCACGCCGCCTTGCCCGCAGCGGGCGCGTGCGACCGATCGGATAGCGGAGCCGCCGGCCCCGCGCCCTGATACAAGGCGCGAGGCTCACGATGACCTCTCTCTTGATCTGCTGGGTTGCGTTCCCGCTCGCGGTGACGGCGGTGTCGGTCGGCTGCGCGCTGCTGCTCGAGCAGGCGACGGGCGTCCGGCTGCCGGCCGGGCTGTTGCCGGCGGCCGGCTTTGCCGTGCTGCTCGTGGCGAGTCACATCGCGACGGCTTGGGACGCCACGGCCGAGCTCGCCCTGCCCGTCGTGCTGGCGCTGGCGCTCGCGGGCATCGCGCTGTCCCTGCCGGGGCGCGATCGCGGCATCGAATGGTGGGCGGTGGCAGCGGGGTGCGCCGTGTACGGATTCCTCGCGGCACCCGTGGTGCTCTCGGGGGACGCCACGTTCGCCGGGTACATAAAGCTCGACGACACCGCCACGTGGCTGGCCATGACCGACCGCCTGATGGAGCACGGCCGGGACTTGAACGGATTGGCGCCCTCGTCGTACGAGGCCGCGCTCGACGTCAACCTCAGCATCGGATATCCGGTGGGCGCGTTTCCCCCACTCGGGATCGGGGCCAAGCTGGTCGGGCAGGACGTGGCCTGGGTGTTCCAGCCCTACATGGCCCTGCTGGCCGCCTACACGGGCCTCGCGCTCTATGTCCTCGCGAGCCGTGTGATCGACTCGCGGCCGTTGCGCGCGCTGGCCGCGACGGTGGCGAGCCAGCCGGCCCTGTTGTTCGCCTACTCGCTGTGGGGTGGTGTCAAGGAGCTCGCCGCAGCGTGGGCCGTCGCGCTGCTCGCGGCGCTCCTCGTGCCCCTGTTCCGGGAGCGGGTCAGCGCGTATTCGGTGTTGCCGCTCGCAGTCACGAGCGCCGCGTTGCTCGCGGTGCTCAGCTTTGGCGGCATCGTCTGGCTTGCGCCCGTGCTGATCCCCGCCGCGATCGTGCTCGCACGGGTACGAGACGGCAAGACCGCGATCGCGGCCGGCCTCGTGTTCGTGGTCGTGACCGCTGTGCTCGCGGCCCCCACGCTGTTGCAGGCGGAGTCTTTCCTGGAACCCGCTGCGCGCAGCACGCTCACCAGGGGGACCGAGCTCGGAAACCTGGTCGAACCGCTCAGCCGCCTGCAGCTCGCCGGTATCTGGCCGGTCGGGGACTTCCGCTTCGAGCCGGCCCACCTCGCGCCCACCTACATCCTGATCGCGCTGCTGCTCGCCGCCGCCGTCACCGGCATGTGGTGGGCATGGCGCCGCCGTGCATGGGAACTCCTGCTCTACGTGATCGCCGCGGTCGGAGGGGCGCTCGGCATCAGCATCCTGGGCTCGCCGTGGGTCGGCGCCAAGGCGCTGGCCACAGGTTCGCCGGCGATCCTCCTCGCGGGAATGGCCGGAGCGGCCGCGCTTGCCGCCCGGGGAAGACGGGTCGAGGCAACCACGCTGGCCGCGGTCATCGCCGCCGGTGTGGTGTGGTCGAACGCGCTCGCCTACCACGAGGTGAACCTCGCACCGCGCGACAGACACCAGGAGCTGGAGGAGATCGGCAAGGAGATCGCGGGGGAGGGCCCGATCCTGATGACCGAGTACGAGCCCTACGGCGTGCGCCACTTCCTCCGGAAAGGCGACCCCGAGGGGGCCTCCGAGCTGCGCCGCAGGCCGGTGCTGCTTCGCAGCGGACGCCAGCTGGAAAAGCTGGAGGCTGCGGACGTCGACGAGCTCGCCGACGCGAGCCTGCTCGTCTATCGCACGCTGGTGCTGCGCCGCTCCCCCGTGGCAAGCCGGCCACCCTCGATCTTCTCGAGGGTGCGCAGCGGCCGCTACTACGACGTCTGGCAGCGCGCTCCGGGCACCGAGCGCACGGTGCTCCAGCACCTGCCGCTGGGTTACGGTCCGCACGCATCCGCTCCGGTGCAGTGCGAAAGCGTCAAGCAGCTGGCGAGCCTCGCCCGCGCTCAGGGCGGCCGGCTCGCGGTGGCGACACGGCCCGCGCCCGTGAGGGTGGGCCTGGCGGCGCCGGCCGGATCGCAGTGGCGCTCGGACCCCGCTGAGCTGGGAGCCGTGATCCCGGACGGGAGCGCCAGGCAGGCGGCCGAGTTGACCGTGCCCGCGCCCACGCAATACGACGTGTACGTCCGCGGCTCGTTCCGCGGGCGCCTGAGGGTCAGCGTGGACGGCCGGCGGATCGCGTCGGAACGCCACCAGCTCAGCCACACCGGCCAGTACGAGCCGCTCGGCACGGTGCGGCTGACAGCCGGCCGCCACAAATTGGACGTCGACTACGAGACCGGCTTACTCCATCCGGGCAGCGGCGGCCCGGCGCCGAGCCTCGGCCCGCTGTTCTTCGCTCCCCGGTCCGCGCAGCAGGTGGAGCGGTTGTCTCCGGCACGTGCAGACAGTCTGTGCGACAGGGCGCTCGACTGGGTCGAAGCCGTCACGCAGTAGGGCCGTGCGACGCGTCAGCGGCGCGGAAGCACGAGGGCCGGGACAAGCCCGGCCCTCGCTGCTCTGCTTCTTTGACCCGCCGGCGCTGTAGTAGGGGAGGATCGCGTGGGCGGATCGCCTCCGTGCCTAGGGAACCGAGGTTCCCCGGGCTCCGAAGAGTGTGGCCGGCGCTGTGCCGACAGCGAAGGCGATCGCAGCGAATGACACCGTCAAGCCTTTCTTTGCCATAGCTCCCCTCAGCGCGACTCCCCCAGCGCGCACATCGCGTCAGAGGGCTGACCCTAACATTCCCCCCCAAACGTGTAAAGGGAGTCTAGAAATCTGTAACGGACTTACCGGTCAGTAGGAAAGGAGGAAGGGAAATCGCTGCGACGAGCCGGGCCGCAGTTCGCGGTCACGACGCGCCGGAGGGAGGGGTCGGGATGACCCTGCTGTTCTATCCACGGGGCGGGTCGTCGCAGGTGGTGCGCTATCTCGTGCCGGCGATCGAAGCCACGGGGTGGCCGGTCGCACTCGTCGCCGGTTCGCTCGGGATACCGGGAGACCGCACCCACGCGGAGAGCTTCTTCAAGCATCCCCGCCTGACGCCGGTCGACTACGGACCCGCGCTGGCCGCACACGAACGGGGCCATGATCCGGTCGAGGCAGCCATGCCGATGCACCCTTCCTTCGAAGACCGGCCCGGCGCACCCGACCCGGTGATCGCCGCGGTGACGCCCGCGGCGGGGGACCTCCTCGCGGCGGCGTGGGAACAGGTCCTGGAACGGGCATGGTCGCAACCGCCGGCCGTCGCGCACCTCCATCATCTGACGCCGATCCACGAGGCGGTCACACGCCGGTTTGCGGGACTACCGATCGTCACACACCTGCATGGGACGGAGATCCTGCTGCTGGAGCACATCGACCGGCTGCGGGGATTGGCCGGGATCCTCGGCACCGACCTCGCCGGGATGGCGGAGTCGGGCGATCGCCCGGTGTCCTCGGCGGACCTCGACGCGGAGGAGCGCCGGGTGCTGCGCGAGACCCGCTGGGAGCAGTGGCGCTTCGGCGACCACTGGGCCCGCCGCCTGCGCCACGCGGCGCGCATGTCGAGTCGCATCGTTGCGATCTCTCCTCACCTGCGGGACGCGGCGCGCGAGTTGCTCGACGTGCCCCCCGAGACCGTGGAGTCGATCCCCAACGGGGTCGACATCGAGCGCTTCGACCGCCAGGTACTCGACCGCTCCGAGCGCCTGCGGCGCTGGCGCCACTGGCTGGTGGAGGAACCTCAGGGTTGGGATGAGTCGGGCACGCCGGGCACCATCCGCTACCGCGACGAAGACCTGCGCTGGTTCGAGGTCGAGCCGCCTGGCGACCATGCGCCCGTGCTCCTGTTCGTGGGGCGGTTCACCGAGGTGAAGCGCGTCCCGCTCCTGCTGCGCGCCTACGCGCGCGCGAGAGACAGGTTCACGACCCCGGCGCCGCTCGTGCTGTGGGGGGGCTTCCCCGGGGAGTGGGAGGGCGAGCATCCGTACGCGGTTGCCCGCGAGGTCGGCGAGGCCGGCATCTTCTTCGTCGGGTGGCGCGGGCACACGGAGCTGCCGGAGGGCCTGACCTGCGCCGACGTGATGGTGGCACCGTCCGCGCGTGAGGGGTTCGGCCAGATGCTGATCGAGGCGATGTCGTGTGGGGTTCCCGTGATCGCGACCCGCAGCGGTGGGCCGGTGTCCTTCGTCAACACCGATCCGGCCCGCCCCAACGGCTGGCTGATCCCGCCCGACGAGATCGGCGCCCTCACGGAAGCGCTGGTGGAGGCGGTGAACGGCGAGCAGGCCCGCACCGTGCGGGGCGAGAACGGGTATCGCCAGATCCGCGCGTCTCACTCGTGGGAGTCGACAGCCCGGGCCTTCGAGGCCCTCTACGAAGAGGTGCTGGCCCGCGGCCAACCGATCGCGCACCGGTAGGGCGTCACCGGATGTTCACGGGATGTTCCCGAGATTTTTGCGGCGAAAGTCCCGCTATTTCCTTACTTTGGAGTGGTGGCCGCGATCATGCCCAACTCCCTCCCGGGCGAGCTGCGCCAGAGCTCCTCGGTTTCCGCCACCTTTCGTGTGGAGCTGTGCGACGGTCTCGGCACGACGGTGCACCTGGCTGTCTACGACCTGCGCGAGACCGAGGTGCGCGTCGTGGCGCTACCGCACGCCGAGCCGCTCGCGTCCTGGTGCGCGCGCTCGGGCGTGACGGAGGCGCTGGTGGGCGGGTTTTTCGTGCGCGAGAGCGCGCTGCCACTCGGCGAGCTGCGCCTGGGCGGGATCCCATGGGCCTCCGTTCCTTTCATCGCGCCCTGGAACACCGTCCGCTCGTGCGTGCACATCGAGGGCGGGACGCTGCGGATCGCCCGCCGGCAGAGCCTGCCGCCGGTACCGCGCGGCGACCTGCTGCAGGCCGGCCCGCTGCTGGTGGAGCAGGGGCAGGCGGTCGTGCGCGACGGCGTCGACCCGGAGGGTTTTTCTGCCGGCTCCGAGCAGTTCGACTCGGACATCACCGCGGAGCGCCATCCCCGGGCGGCACTCGGGGTGAGGGAGGGCATCGCCCTGTCCTTTACCTGCGACGGCCGCAACGCCGCCGACGCCGGACTCACTCTCGGCGAGATGGCCGAGCTGATGGCGGCGCTTGGTGCTCATGACGCGATCAACCTCGACGGAGGCGGGTCTGCGACCCAGCTGTGCGAGTCGCGAATCGTCAACCGGCCGCGGGAGCTCGACGGCACCGACATCCCCGGCGGCCGCCCGATCTACACCGCCTTGACGTTCACTCCGCGCGCGCACGCCGGCGCCGAGGGCGAGCCGGCGGATTCGCTGGCCCTCGCGTAGCTGAGCTGACGCCGCCCCTTCCACGCTCGATCCCACAGGGCCGTTTGAGGACTGCTCACCCAACCTTTGATTCCGGGGCCTGCGAGGAGTAGGCTCTCGCTGTCCTAGCCGGTCCATGATGCACGCTTCAAAAAGGCGGCAAAATGACGGTCTGCTCGGAGGACATGATCGGGATTGCGTCGGAGGAGCTCGAGGGCCTCGGTGCTTCAGGCGGCCCCGATCGCACTGCATCGACCCACGGCACCGGCGGCACAGACGCGCTCCAGCTGTTCTTCAACGAGATCGCGCGCTTCAGACTGCTCACGCCGGATGAGGAGGTCGACCTCTCCAAGCGAATCGAGAACGGAGACCGCGCCGCCAGAGAGCGCCTGATCAACTCGAACCTGCGACTCGTGGTCTCGATCGCGAAGAAGCACCAGGGACGGGACCTGCCGATCCTCGACCTGATCCAGGAGGGGATCATCGGCCTGATCCGCGCTGCAGAGAAGTTCGACTGGCGGAAGGGCTGCAGGTTCTCGACCTACGCGAGCTGGTGGGTGCGAGAGTCCATCGAGCGAGGAATCGCGAACCGCGCACGGATCATCAGGATGCCGGTGTACATGGTCGAGCGCGAGCGCGCGGTCACGCGGATCGAGCGCGCGCTGACCGCCGAGCTCGGACGCGCCCCCACGGAATACGAGGTCGCCGCCGTGGCAAAGATGCCGGTCGCGCAGGTGAACGACGTGCGCGGGTACGCCCGCACCGTCGCAAGCCTCGACAAGCCGGTCGGAGAGGACGGCCACACGCCATTCGGTGAGCTGCTCGAAAGCGACGCCTCGGAGCCCGACGAAGAGGTCGAGTCCCTGTTGCGCGACGAGGCCGTCCGCGGAGCGCTCGCGAAGCTGCCCCGAGCCGAGCGGCGCGTCCTGAGGCTGCGCTACGGGATCGGGTGCACCCCCCGCACGCTCGACGACGTCGCCGGCTGCCTGGAGATCTCCCGCGACCGCGTGCGCCGCCTGGAGGCACGGGGGCTCGCAATGCTGGGCCGCAGGCCCGAGGTCGTAGCCCTCCACTGAAAACATCAGGCGACGGCCGTAGGCCGGCGCTCCAGCAGGCGCGGGCGCAGCCCGCTCGATATTAAAGAAGCGCCCGGCAAATGCGCCGGGCGCTTCAAAGGGCTCACGATCATCCAACTCGCCCGTGCCCATTTAGGGAGGCCTTACCCATTTAGGGGAGGCCAGCCAATGCTACTCCTCCTGTCCCCCCTCGCCCAGACCAATCGCCGCCTTTGCACGGTCAACATCAACATAGATGCGCAGGCTGGTGACCTTGCCGGCGGCCAGAGTCCACAAATGCGCGACGTGCACCTCGCCCTCGGTACCCGCGTCCGCGGTCACCGCGTGCAATACGGCCGGGACCACCACAGCTCCCTCATGCTCGACGAATTCCTTGACATCGACCGTGAATTGGGCCGAGATGGTCCACAGGGCTTCGTACAGGCGGCGGACCTCGTCTTTTCCGCGGTACCTGTCGAGCAGCACCACTCCGCGCGGCCCGAGCAGGCGCATCATCACCGCCGCGTACTCGAGACCGTCGGGCGCGGATACCTCGATTCCGGAGTCGAAGCAGTCCAGCATCCCCGGCATGTCCCGCCTGTTGAAGGCGTCGTAGACCTTGCCGAGTACCTCGAGATTCTGCTCCGGCATTTGCTGCCAGTATCCCGCGCAAAACGGCTCAGGTGGCGGTTAAATCCCCGTTAACGAGCTAGATGATGCTGGCCTCACGGGCCGCCGCGACGGTCTCCGCGAGCGTTTCCCGAGCGTCGTGTCGCACTCGCCAGCGCAGCTCGCGCCGCGCCTTGGCGGTGTCCATCAGCACGGGCTTGCGCAAGGCGTCCACCCATCCCGCTTCGGCAGGCGCCATGGGCACGCGTGAGACGACCTCGCCGAGGGCCTCGAGCGCGACGCCGGGAACCGGCACGGACTGCCAGCCGAGGGCGCTGGCGACGTCGCGGACCCTGATCGCGTCATCGGCAGCAAGGTTGTACGTGCCGGGGGTGCCCCGGCCCAGCACCGCGGCCCGCACCGCGCTCGCGACGTCGTCGTGGTGCACCAGCTGGAACGCGACGCCGGCGTCGGGCAACACGGGGCTGATGATGGGCAGCGCCTCGAGCAGCCGCCACACGTGCCGCACCGTCCGGCCGAAGACCTTCTGGCCGGTGAAGCCCTCGATCAGCGTGGGCGCGTCCGACCCGGCCACGATGCACGGCCGGAACACATAGACGTCGGTCGGGGCGTCCGCCGCGATCTCCTGCAGCAGCCGCTCCAGCTCAGCCTTCTGTGCGGAGTAATAGAAGCCGGGCGTCCCGAGCGGCGGGGTGTCCTCGGTCAACACGTCCGGGTTGTCGCGGTGGAACCCGTAGGCGGCGACCGATGACGTGTAGACCAGGCGCTTAGCGCGGGCCGCGACCGTTGCCTCGAAGACGTTCCGGGAGCCCCGCAGGTTCACCTCCCGGGTCTCGTCGTGGCCGCCGAAGATCAGGAATGCGAGGTGCACCACCACGTCGGCCTCTGCGACCAGCTCATCCACCGAGGCGCGATCGAGCACGTCCCCCTGCCGGTACTCCGTGCGCTTCCACCCGTGGTCGGCGGGATCGAACGGGCGGCGCGCCATACCGATGATCCGGCCGACCTCCCGGCTCCGTTCGAGCGCCCGTACCACCGAGCGCCCGATGTCACCCGTCGGGCCGGTGATCGCGACGGTCAGGGCCGGTGATCGATCCGCGCTCGCCACGAGCGGAGCGTATTGCCAAACTGCGATCGGTGCGAGTCCTGAATGTCGTCCACCAGCGCGATGCCGGGCCCGGTGTGTTCGCCGACGCCGCAAGCGCGCGTGGAATATCACTCGACACCTGGCTGCCGGCCGAGACCGGTGCGCCTCCGGCCGACCATTCGGCCTACGACGCGGTGATGGTGTTCGGCGGCGCGATGCACGCCGATCACGAAGAACGCCATGCATGGCTCCGAGACGTGAAGGCGCTGTTGCGCGGCCTGCTGGAGCGCGGCGTCCCCACTCTCGGGGTCTGTCTCGGCGCGCAGCTGCTCGCGGAGGCCGCGGGCGCCCAGCCCCGGCGCGCGAGCCGCCCGGAGATCGGCTGGCACGAGGTCGAGCTGACCGCCGAGGGGGTGGCCGACCCGGTGCTCGGCTCGCTGCCGGGGCGATTCGAGGCCTTTCAATGGCACAGCTACGAGTTCCCGTTGCCACCGGGGGCGACTCCTCTCGCCCGCAGCGCCGTATGCCTGCAGGCATACCGGGCGGGGAACGCCGTGGGGATCCAGTTTCATGCGGAGGTCAGCGCCGGGGACGCCGAGGCCTGGATCGACGACTACCGCTCGGACGAGGACGCGGTGCGCATCGGGGTCGATCCGGAGGCGCTGCGACACGAGACCCGTGCGGCGATCCTCCGATGGAACGACCTCGGCCGCGCGCTCTCGGGGCGCTTCCTCGACTCTGTCCCCCTTTCGGGTTAGTTTGCGCCGTGCGTCGAGATGTCCCGTCCGAAAATCACCCTGGCCAGGGCAGGACTTGTCGCAGCGCTCCTCTTGACCGCTGTGGCGATGGTGGTCGTGGGCTGCGGCGGCTCGGACGATTCGGCCACGGGCGACAAGGCAGACCTCCAGACAGTCAGCTTCCAGCAACCTGAGGACCCGGGGCCCGACCCGTTCACGAAGCCGGCCGATGTCGAGGGCAACGAGGAGGTCGAACTACCGGCCGCCGGAAGCGGCAGCAAGCAGCCCTTCGGCGGCAGCGGGTCAAACCGGGTCTGCGACCGCGACAAGCTGATCCGGTTCCTGAAGCGGAACCCCAGGGTGATGCGGGAGTGGGCCCGGGTGTTGGGAGTGAGACCCACGTTCCGCGCGGTGCGCAAGTACATCGCGAAGCTGCATCCCGTGACCCTCACCCGCGACACGCAGGTCACGAACCACGCCTACAAGAACGGTCAGGCGGTGCCGTTCCAGGCCATCCTGCAGGCGGGTACCGCCGTGCTCGTCGACAAATACGGCACGCCCGTGGTGCGCTGCTTCTGCGGGAACCCGCTCGGGCCCGCGGTGTTCACGCCGAGTGCCAAGTGCAGCAGCTGTCCGCCGGCATACAAACCGCCGAGGCAGTGCAAGTACCGGCACAAGGGCGACTACGACGAGACCTATTACCGCCGCGACTACTACAGCAACGGTGACTACGACGAGGTCTTCATCAGGCGCACCCGACGCGGGCGTTACAGCAACTGCTACGAGGCATATCCGGACCCTCCCACCGTGACGATCGTGCGCGTGTTCCAGCCACCGCCCCCGGAGCCCGAACGGCCTCCCACGGTGACCACGCCGGCGCCGGCGCCCCAGACCGGCCTGCAGTGCGATCCCCCGCGCTCACAGCTCGAGGCCGAGCAATGCGCAGAACAGCGGGGCGAGGCCCCGCAGAACACGCCCGTCCCGGAGCCGACGCCCGCGCCCGAGCCCGAACCGGCGCCCGGCATCTGCAACGACGGCCAGGACAACGAGGGTGTGCCGGGGCTGATCGACGGGGACGACCCCAACTGCCAGTGAGTCAGCGCCTAGCTGTAGTTCCCAGCCAGGTTGTACAGCTCGGCGAGCCGAGCTGCGGGCGGCTTGTGGCCGAGGGAGCCGTGCCTGCGATTGAAGTTGTAGTGGGTCAGCCAGCCGGGCAGCGCTGTGCTTCGCTCGGCCGATGAGCCGTAGATGGCGCCATAGGCCCAGCGCTCCGTGAGCGTCTTGATGAAGCGCTCTGCCTTGCCGTTGGTGCGTGGGCGGTAGGGCCTTGTGAACAGGTGGCGGCGAACCCCCAGCTCGCGACAGGCCGCTGCGTGGACGTGCGAGCGATAGCAAGCGCCGTTGTCGCTCATGACCAGCTCGACCTCGATCCCGAAGCCGGCGAACCAGGCCACCGCGCGCTGCAGGAAGGCCGCCGCGCTGGCGCCGCGCTCGTTCGGCAGCACTTCCGCGTAGGCGAGCCGCGTGGCGTCATCGACGCAGACATGCACGAACTCCCAGCCGGCCGCACCGAGGCGCTTGGGCCCGACTTTCTTCTGGCTCTTGCGCGAGCCGATCATGCGGTGCCCGGCGCTCAGGATACGACCGAGCTTTTTGATGTCCAGGTGCACGAGCTCGCCTGGGCGCTGCCGCTCGTAGCGGTTCGGGGGCTCGACTGGCTCAAGCCGCGAGCGCTTGCCCAGGCCGATCCGCTTGAGCGCCGCAGACACAGTCGAGAGCGCCATCCCAAGCACCTCCGCGATCTCGGCCGCGGTCATGCGCAGCCGGCGCAGGCGCGTGATTGCCAGCACCCGGTCAGGGGCGGTGCGGTGGGGGATCCGCTTGGGCGTCGACGGGCGGTCGAGCAACCCGCGCTGTCCTTCGGCACGCCACCGCGCAAGCCACCGGAAGGCGGTTCGCTCGGTGAGGGCGGCGGCCATGGCCGCCGCCCTCACCGGCCAATGCTCGAGCAGGATCCGATCGACCAGCAACCGTCGACTGTTCGGACAGGTCTTGGCGTTAGCGTGAAGCTTCATCTGGGTCCTCCTTGGGACTGGGTGGCTTTGGCAGCTCCCAGCCTCCAAGGGGGCCCGGATGACAAACGTGGTGAGGAACTACACCTAGCGCTCACGCTCACCCGGGACACGTGGTGCACTCCCTTCGTGTCCCGCGAACGCACCTTGATGCGCACCTTCGGCCGCTTGCCCTTGCGGGCCAGCCTCCGCACCTTGCCTGACAGCCGCACCGCTCCGCGTCGCAGAGTGACGGTCACCTTGCGGGATCCCTTGCCGGTCAGCTTCGAGATCTGAAGAGTGCGCTTGCCGGCCGCGCGGGCCGAGGCGCCGCTCGCTCCCGATCCCTTCACGCCGACCGCCTTGCCCTTCATGCGCTTCGCGACGAGGGTCACGCCGCGCGGCAGCGTGACGCTCAGTCCTTCGATGTTGTCTGCGTCCGGGTGCCGCTCCACCGTCAGCCTCAGCGTCGCCCTGCGCCCGGCGGCGCCTCGCAGCGAAGCCGTGGCGGCAGGCGGGCAACCGATGACGGCGAGCCGCGGCTTCGAGGTGGTGCGCTTGCCGCTGTGCGCCGTGAAGGTGACCTCCGGGTTCATGGTCCGGAACTTGTTTGCGTCCTTGAAGCACAGGTCGAACTTGGATTCGAGCGGTCCCTTGTCGCCGCCGATCAGCGACATCGAGAAGCTGCTCACCGGCAGGTCGGGCACATCGGTGACCGTTGAGCGGATGTACCTGCCGTTGATGATCTGAGTCGCGATCTTGATCTGCGCGTTGACGCGGCCGCGCAGATCCGCGACGAGCCCCGGCAGGTACGGTACGCCGGCCTGCTCCACGGCGTAGACGTTTCCGGTCAGCGGCTTGTCGACGAACGCGGAGGTAGCGATGGCGGTGCCCATCTTGGCTCCGGGCGGGCAAGCGCTCGCGGCGCTCTGCGCGAGAGTGCAGATGGTCGTGAAGGCGGGCAGGTTCGGGCCGATCTCGAACGGCAGCGTTACACCGTTGCCGAGGATGCCCGCCTCACCCGGTTCTTGTGTGACGGTCACGTTGAGGGGAGGCTTGTCGCGCTCGCCGGTGCTGCCCTTGTCACCGACCGACATTGCGAACGTCGGTGCGAACGGGAGCTTGTCGCAGTTCGTCGGCGTGTAGGAGTCGACCGGGCCCGCAACGAACCCGGGGTGGTCGTAGGCCTCGCCCTCACCGGTGGAGACCTTCAGCGAGCACGACGTCGGACCGCGCGTGAACTTCCGTCCTTGCACGGTGCCGAAGAGCGTGAACTTCAGGCGGCGGATCTGAATGTCGCCGATGCCGCCGATCGTACGCGGCAGATTGTCGAGGTCACCGTCCAGCCCGTAGTCGCCTGTGTTGCGCACGTAGAACGCCGCCTCGAGGAACACCTTGGAGACAGCGTCGACGACGATGCCCAGGCGCCCGGCCTCGCTGCCCTGCTGCACCACGTTGTAGATGCGCCCGGGCTCGGTCAGGATCGGGCCGACCGGCGGCAGCGTGTGCACATCCGCCTCGCTGGACCCGATCAGCGTCTCGGGCGGGCAGTTGTCGGCGAGGTACACGTCGCGCGGGCACTTCGGGACGGCCTCGGGGTTTGCCACCATTCCGGCGCGAAATGGCCGATGGTGTGCTTCACGTCATCCGTGTTCGCGACGCCGGGATAGGTGAGCGTCGTCCAGCTCGAGGCGTCCGGGCTTGCACCGGCCGAGTGGTCGGATGCCGTCAGCTTGAAGTCGGTTGCCACGATGGTGTGGTTGGCGGCCGCGTGAGCCGGCCAGGCCACGAGTGCCGCGACGCACAGCAGAAAGGGGATCAGGGGACGACGGATCGTCTGACGCATGGGCGCTTCATTCCTCGGTTCTCTCCTCGTAACCCCCGCGCAGGGCTTCCCTGCCCGCGCGGGTGGGCCCGAAGCGGACTTCCGTGTCCGCGCCGGGCTTGCTTCTCCTGACATTTGTTTCCCCCATCGTGCCTCCGGGCAGACGGAATTGGACGAATGACCGACCCAGGCCTCTGCTTTACTTCGGCGCCGTGGGCGACAACGACCTCGCCAAGCGCCTCATATGGAGCGGGCTGATCGCCGGCATCGGGGCACTGGCCGCGATTGCGGCCAACCGCGTGGCGGCGGCGATCTGGCGCCGGGTGTTCGACGAAGACCCCCCCGATTGAAAGCGGACAGCGCGAAATGAACGAGTACGACCGCACGCAGGTGAGTCCCGAGATCATCAGCGCGGCCGACGAGCATGCCGCCTCGGTGAACGGGTCCCATGCCACGACACCGCAGATCGCGGCGACCGACAAGCCCGAGGTGTTGCTGGGCGCGGCGTTCGCAGGTGGCTTCCTGCTGGCGAAGATCCTGAGGCGCCTTGCCGGCTGACGGCACAAACGGCGTGCAGGATGTCGACCGCTCCCTCGGGGAGGTCGTCAACCGCATTTCCGAGAACGCGTCGACGCTGGTGCGCGAGGAGATCGAGCTCGCCAAGACCGAGATCGAGCTCAAGATCCAGAAGCTCGCGCGCGGCGCGGCGGTGGGGGCGGCGGCCGGGTTCTTCGTATTCCTCGGCCTGATCTTCGCCTTCCACGCGCTTGCGTGGGGGATCAACGACCTGTTCGATTCGCTTTGGGTCGGCTTCCTGATCACCACCGGCCTGCTCTTCGTGCTCGCCGCCCTGGCCGGCTTCATCGCCTACCGGAGCTTCAAGGCCGGTGCGCCGCCGACGCCCGACAAGGCGATCGAGGAGGCGAAGCGCACGAAGGAGGCCATCGAGCACCCGGAGCTGGAGACCTACGTCGCACCGGCCGAAGAGGTCAAGAAGAAGTAGCCATGCCCACCCGCTCACCCGAAGAGATCCAGCACTCCATCGAACGGACCCGGCGCGAGCTGGCGACGTCGGTGGAGGAGCTGCGCACCAAGGTCAAGGTGCTCACCGACTGGCGCCGCCAGATCAACGAGCACCGCAACGCCGCGATCGCAGGCGCCGCCGTGCTCGGGTTCGTAGTGGGCGGCGGGTTGGCCGCGTTCCGCCGCCGCCGCTAGCTCAGGGCGCGATTTACTCGAGATCGCTCGGCGGCACGCCGCCGATGCCCAGCAGACCCGGCCCGACGTGCGTCCCGAGCACCGGCCCGACCTCGGACACGAACAATGGCGGGTGGCCCATGAACTTCTCGACCTCCGCGACCAGCTGGGCGGCCTCGTCGGGCGCCCGGATGTGCTGCACGACCCACGCGTCGGCACCGTCGACATGCCGCTGCTCGGCGTACTCGACCAACCGCCGCAGCGCCTTGGCGCCTGTGCGCACCCGCTCGATCGGCGTGATCTCCTGCTCGAGCGTGAGGATCGGCTTGATCTTGAGCGCCGAGCCGAGCCACGCCGACGCGGCGCCGATCCTCCCGCCGCGGCGCAGGTACTCGAGCGTGTCCACCGCGAACCACATCTTCAGGTGCTCGCGCGTCGTGCGGATGCGCTGGACGACCTCCTCCGCTGAAGCTCCCGCCTGCGCGGCGCGGGCCCCGGCCAGCACCGCGAAGGCCATGCCTCCGGCTGCGGTCTCCGAGTCGACGATCGTGATGCGGTCCACTCCCGTGCCGGCCGCGAGCTGCTCCTTGGCCTGGCGGGCCGACTCCACCGTGCCCGAGATGCCTCCTGAGATGTGGACCGAGACCACGTCGAGACCGTCACGTACGAGCGGCTCATACACCTCGATGAAGTCGCCGATCGAGGGCTGGGAGGTCGTGGGCAGCCGATCCGCCTGCCGCAGGCGGGCGTAGAAGTCGTCGAAGTTCGGCATGTCCGCCTCGCGCTCGCTGGCGTCCTCCCAGTTCACGTAGAGGCTCACCAGCTGTATGCCGTGGCGCTCGACCAGCTCCGCCGGCAGGTAGGCGGTCGTATCGGAGACGAGGGCGACGCGCTGCACCGGCCCCTTCTACCACGTTGGGCGTCGCGCCGGGGCACCGCTACAATGGCTGTATTCCGGCTGTCGTCAGCTAAAGGCGGTGCGGAAGGGCACCGAAGTAATAACGGAGGTTTCATTCACTTGGTCACGCTTACCGACATCGCCGCCACAAAGGTCAAGGAGCTCATGAACGGCCAGGCCGACAGTCCCGAGGCCGGTCTGCGCGTCGCGGTCCGTGGCGGTGGCTGTTCGGGCTTCCAGTACGCGCTTGCGTTTGACGAGAAGCGCGACGGCGACCAGGTCTTCGAGCACAGCGACATCCGCCTGCTGGTCGACTCCGAGAGTCTCGAGTTCGTCGACGGGTCCGAGGTGGACTACGTCGAGGGCCTGCAGGGCGCCGGCTTCGCGGTGAACAACCCGAAGGTCATCGCAGCCTGCGGCTGCGGCCAGTCGTTTAGAACGGCTTAGGAACTAAGCCGTTCTAAACAGGAATTCCGTCTTTCTGCAAGCGCAGAAAGCCGGGAGCTCCCTGTCCCGAGCCTTCGGAGCTCCCGTCATTTCCGGCTAAGGAAATGACGGCCTACTTCTCTCGCGCGGCGCCGTGCAATAGCTCGTAGCGGGTGAGCTTCACACGTGGGCGGGTGCCGGCGCCGAGGTCCTGCTCGTGCGTGTCGATGCGCTCCCATCCCTGCCAGCTGATGGGCTCGACACCGCGCTCGGCGAGCAGGTCAGCGATGTCGCCGTCGGTCACCGGCGTGTTCAGCAGACCGGCCTCGGCGTCCTCGAGCAGGCTGGTCGCGGCCTCCTGCCCGTCCTTCTTGTTCGTGCCGATCACGCCGCTGGGGCCGCGGCGGATCCAGCCCGTCACGTACTCCCCTGTCACGTGGTGCTCCCCGTCGACGACACGGCCTGCGACGTTGGGGATCGTGCCGCGGCGCTCGTCGAACGGAACCTCTGGAATCGCGATGCCCTTGTAGCCGATCGAGCGCAGCACCAAGCTGCAGTCGAGCGTGTCCCGGTCGCCGGTCGGCCGTGCCGCCAGTGAACCGTCGTCACGCGGCTCGAGGCGGTTGCGCTCCACCACGATGCGCTCGACCCGCCCATCCCCCTGCAGCTCGACCGGGGAGGTGAGGAACCTCAAGATGATCCGCTTCGGCTTCCCGGCGGGCTCGCGCGCGGCGTACTCGCGCAGGATCCGTACGTTCTCGCGCGTGGTCTTGTTGCACTCGTCGGAGTCGAGCCAGGCCTGCGACGCCTCGTCCAGTTCGAGGTCCGCCGGGTCGACGATCACGTCCGCCTGCTCGAGCTCACCCAGCTCCAGCAGCTCGGGGTTGGTGAAGGCCGCCTGCACCGGACCGCGGCGGCCCAGGATCACGATCTCCTTGACCGCATCGGACGCCAGCAGGTCGATCGCGTGATCGGCCGTATCGGTCTTCCGCAGCTCATCGGCGCTCAGCGCCAGCATCCGCGCGCAGTCGATTGCGACATTGCCGTTGCCGATCACAACCACTCGCTCGCAGTCGCCGAGGTCGAACTCGCGGTCCGGGTGGTCGGGGTGGCCGTTGTACCAGCCCACGAAGGTCGTGGCTGCCTCGGACCCCTGCAGGTCCTCTCCGGGGATCCCCAGGCGCCGGTCGGTCGCCGCGCCGATCGCGTAGATCACCGCGTGGTAGCGCTCGAGGAGATCCGCGCGATGCAGGTCGCGCCCGAGCTCGACGCCCCCGAAGAAACGGAAGCCCTCCTTTGCGGCGGTCTTCTCGTAGACCCGCACGACGGACTTGATCTTCGGGTGGTCCGGCGCGACGCCCGCGCGCACCAGCCCGAACGGCGTCGGCAGGCGATCGAACAGGTCGACGCGGACTGGCCGCTCGGTGGCGAGCAGGGCCCCGGCGGCATAGAAGCCGGCCGGTCCTGCGCCGACGATTGCGACGCGGAGCTCTTGATCGGAGTGCAAAGCTGACAGTTGGTCAGGGAGGATCGAGAACCGTGGCCGTTGCGAGCCCGTTGCCATCGGTGCTCGTCGCGGCCATCGGCGCCTCTCCGTCGAGCGCGTCGAGGGCATGCCGGACGCTGCTCGCGATACAGGTGAAGATCGGCGTGTCGCGCAAAGTGTAGGCGCTCGACTCGCTGGGTCGCAGCTCGTGCACCAGATCGAGGAAATCCCCCGGCTCGTCGCACTCGAACGAGACCACGAACTCCTGGTCGTCGAGCCCGAACGAGTAGGTCGTGTTGATGCTGATCTGGGGGTAGCGGCGGCCGATCTCGATGTGCTCGCGCATGATCCGCATGCGCTCCTCGGCCGGTAGCCGGTACCACTCCCGCTTCTTCTCGAAGGGGTACACGAACAGGTACTTGTGCTTGCCGGCGCGGACCTCGAGCCGGTCCTCCTCGGAGTACTCCGATTCCTTGGTCATCGCGAGGTAGGAGTAGGGCGTGGTGGCCCATCCCATCAGCCCGCTCTGCCCCAGCACGACGTGGAACTCGTGGATGTCGGGAAGCCCCGGGGCGGCGGTCCACAGCATGAGGTCGGTGTCACCCCGCGTGCCGACCAGCGAGTATGCGCGCAGAAAACGGTCGCCGGCGAAGTTGTCGCAGGCTGCCTCGAACTCGCGCTTGTGCGCCTCGCGCTCGGCGGGCGGCAGGCGCCGCCAGGCAGGGTCCACCTTCAGAAACGTGAACTTGACGACATTGCGGTTCATGGCACGCACATCAATATACGCGGCGCTGATCGCCTTCTTGGCGCTGGCGCTGCTCGCGGCGCCCGCAGCGCAGGCGCAGGAACGCTCCCGCGTCGCGATCGTCTTCTGGCCCGGGCCAAAGCCGCTCGCTGAGCCGCCCGCGCTCGAGCGGCTTGCCCAGGCGCCCGGGATCGACGCGCTCGGTTTCCTGTCGGCGATCCAGGGCTCGTACACCCCTGAGCAGGCCTTCCTCGACATGAGCGCCGGCGCGCGCACGACGACCTCGCTGTACGACGACGAGGTGCCGGCAGACATGCAGCTCGGCGCCGACGGCAGCATCACCTCGTGGAACCTGATCGCGCATCGTGCTCGCGGGGCACCCGCCGACGTGGTGCCCGGTCTGCTGGCGTCGGCCGTGCGCGCCGCGGGCGGTCACGTCGGGTACGCCGGGCCGCGTGCGTCGCGCAACCGCGAGGCGGCGCTCGCCGCCGACCGCACAGGGCGCGTCGAGCGGGTCGCGCTTGCCGAACCGGCGAAGGTCGCCGCCGCGGCGCTCGACCTGTGGCGTAACGCGGATCTGCTCGTGGCGAAGCTCGCGCCCGGCCCGCCGGGCATCGGACAGCTGCGCAAAGTCCTGGCCGCGCGGCGGGCCGGCGACCTCGTACTCGTGATCCAAGATCCCAGCCACATCACGCGCAGGCTTGTGGCAACGGGTGCCGCGGGGTTGGAGGGAGGCACGACGCTCTACTCCGACTCGACGCGGACCGAGGGGATCGTCAGCTCCACCGACGTCGCGCCGACCGCGCTCGAGCGGCTCGGCATCGACGTCCCGAAGGACATGTCGGGCAAGGTGATCGAGGCGCGCGGCGATGCCACGCCGGCCGAGTTGTCGGAGCTGCGCAACCGGCTCACCGACCTCGGGCCCCGCCGCTGGGTTGTGATCTGGCTCGGCCTGATCGGCGTGGTGCTGATCGCAGGCGTCGGGGGCCTGGCGCGCGGAGACCGGGCACTGCCGGGACGCGCGCTGCTGCTCGCCGCGATGTGGCTTCCGAGCGTGCTCCTGCTGACGGCCGCGCTTGCTCCCACCGCCCCCGTCGAGGGCCTGGTCGTGGCGGGCGGGTCCGCGGCGCTCGCGTTGGCGACGGACCGGCTCCGGCCCTGGCCGCGCGCGCTGGCGCTGCCCGCCGCCGTGGCCGTGGCGCTGCACGTCGCCGACATGGCGCTCGCCTCCGGCCTCGTGCAACGCTCGCTGCTGGGACCGAACCCGGTGCTGGGCTCGCGCTTCTTCGGAGCCGGCAACGAGCTGGAGATCGCGCTCGCCGCGGTCGGGCTGCTGGGGCTGGGTGGTGCGCTTGCGATTGCTTCCACCCGGGCGCAGGTCTGGGGGTTCGCGATCGGAGGAGCCGTGCTGGCGTTCTCGATGGCGTCGGGTCGGCTGGGCGCCGACGTCGGCGCGGTGCCGACCGTCGTGGCCGGGGCGACTGTCGCGGCGCTCGTCGCGGCCGGCGACGTCGCCTGGCGCACCCGGATCGCGATCCTGATCGTGACCCCGATCGCGGGACTCGCCGCGCTTGCCCTGCTCGATCTCACGACGGGCGGGGATGCCCACTTCAGCCGCTCCGTGCTCGAGGCGGGCGGCCTGGATGAGATCGCGGACATCGCAGAGCGTCGCGTGCGGCTCAGCTACCGCTCTCTCGGTCGCGGCGCGATCCCATTCCTGGTGGTGTTCGCCCTGCTGGGTCTCGCGGTGGGCTTCAGGTACCGCCGTGCCGTCCTGGCCGCCACGGAGGCCGCGCCCGGGGTCCGCGCCGGGGTCTACGGCCTGCTGGCCGCTGTCCTGGCAGGCGCGCTGACCAACGACTCAGGACCGATCATCCTGCTGATCGGCAGCAGTTACCTGGCATTCACGGCGGTGTACCTGGCCGCAGTGGCCGCCCGGGCCGCACGGACCCCTGCGACAAAGGAGCAGCGACTCAGTGCCGCCGACCGCCATTGATAGCATCGCCCGGATGCGGATCGCTCTGGTCTCGCCTTATTCGTGGACATTTCCCGGAGGCGTGACGCGC
The DNA here is from genome assembly GCA_038203635.1 of Solirubrobacterales bacterium. Lineage (GTDB taxonomy): Bacteria > Actinomycetota > Thermoleophilia > Solirubrobacterales > JBBDJG01 > DASRIA01. The sequence goes on along the minus strand of JBBRDT010000002.1, from coordinate 2,365 downwards.
CACATCGATGCGCTGGCGCGTGAGTTCCTCGCCGAAGGTCACCACGTAAAGGTCTTCAGTCCGGTTGACCCGGACGACCGGTTGACGCGTGTATTGCACCGTCAGCCGCCCGAGTCGGCTGCCCTGCCCGACTATGTCGTGCCGCTCGGCCGCACCTTTTCGCTGCCGATGAACGGTGCGAAGTCGCGGCTGGCCTACAACGGCGAGAGCGTCATTCGCCTGCGCAGGGAATTGCGCACGGGCGACTTCGACGTGATCCACGTGCACGAGCCCATCGCACCGGTCGTCGGCTGGGACGCCTGCACGTTCGACGCAGGCACGCCGGTGGTCGGGACGTTCCATGCTTATTCGGCGAGCTGGCTCCCAAACACGATCGCCCGCGCGATCGGCGCGCGCCGCGTGTTGAACCGGCTCACTGCTCGCATCGCCGTGTCGGAAGCTGCGCGGTGGACCGGCGAGCGGTACTTCGGAGGCACCTACGACGTGATCCCCAACGGGGTTCACACGAGCCTTGCCGCGCATGCACCGAAACCCGCGGCGGACGCGCTGCGCGTCGTCTTCGTCGGTCGCGAGGAGGAGCGCAAGGGCCTGCCCGTCCTGCTGTCCGCGTTCGCGGGACTGCGCCAGCACATCCCCGTTCAACTGCAGATCATCGGCGCGGACGCCGACGGCGTCGAACCGGTGCTCGCACAGGTCGAGGGTGGCATGGACGGCATACAGGTTCTCGGCCGCGTGGATGACGCGGAACTGTGGCGGCAGCTGCGCGACGCGGACGTGCTGTGCGCCCCTTCGCTCGGCGGAGAGAGCTTTGGAATGGTGCTGACGGAGGCATTCGCCGCCGGTACTCCGGTGATCGCCTCGGACATCGCGGGCTACCGCCAGGTCGTGACGCACGGCCGCGACGGTCTGCTCACGACACCGGGCGACCCCCTGGAGCTTGCCGAGGTGCTGCGCTCCGTTTGGCTCGACCCCGTGCGCCGCGGTCAGATGAGCCTCGCTGCCCGGCAGCGCGCCGAGGACTTCGCGTGGCCTCAGGTCGCGCGCAGGGTCGCCTCGGTATACGAGCGCGCCGTCGAGGCTCCCGCCCCCGTCGGCGCGGTGCAGACCGCCCGCGTCAGGGCGGGGCTCGTGCAGCGCGACCTCACTCCCAGCCCCCGCGCGCGCCGCCTGCCTTCGATCGAGCCACCTCCGCCCAAGGCGCCGCGCGGCTCGCGCGCACTTGCCGGGTTGCGGCGTGGTGCACTGGGGCTGTCCGCGATCGCCGGCGTCTTGCTCGCCTTTCTCGCCCTGCGCCGCGTCGGCTTCGACAACGTGGCGACGACGGTCCTGCGCTCGAGCCCGATCTGGGTGCTGATCGCGCTCGGGTTGTTCTCCACCTCGATGGTCCTCAGAGCGGTGTCCTGGTTCCACATCGTGCGGGCGGCGTTACCGGACCGCCCGGTGAAGAGACGCACGATCCTGAGCGCCACGTCCATCGGAGTGTTGATGTCCGCCACGCTCCCGGCGCGACTCGGTGAGCCTTCGCGTGCGCTGATCGTGGCGCGGCGGATCGGCCGGATGCGCGAATCGCTCCCCGTCGTCGCGGGGACGCTCGTCTCGCAGACCTTGCTGAACCTGCTCGCGCTCTTCCTGCTCGCGGTCGTCGTGGTCGGCAGCAACGACATCCTGCGCGGGCACGAGGGCGTGCTGGTGCTCGTCAGCCTGCTGCCGGTCGGCCTCGCGCTCGCGGTGCTGGTGCTCCCCTCTCTGATGGAGGCCGGTCGCAGGTTCGGGTTCGGTGGCGGCCAGGGAGCGATCGCGCGCCTGATGCGCGAGTCGGCAGCGGCCCTCGTGCGGTTGCGCAAGGGACTACAGGTGTTCCGCAGGCCACGCCGCGCGGCATGGGCGATCAGCGCACAGCTCGCCGCCTGGGGTCTGCAGCTGCTCGGTGCGTTCGCGTTGCTGATGGCGATGAACCTCGATCACCGGGCCGGCATCGGCGCGGCCGCCGCGGTGCTGTTCGCGGTCAACGTGACCGCGGTGCTGCCGGCCACACCGTCGAACGTCGGTGTCTTCCAGCTGGCCGTGATCACGGTGCTGACGGGGGCGTACGGGGTGCCGGCCGCCTCGGCGCTCGGCTACGGCCTGATCCTGCAGGCGGTCGAGGTGGTGACCGCGGTGCTGTTCGGCCTACCCGCGCTGATCCGCGAGGGCGTGTCGTGGCGCGACGTGCGGATGCGCGCACTCGCCGCGACGCCGGTGGAGCTGTCCCCGCGGGGCGCTCCGCTGCCCGATACCCGTTAACGGCCCGGACCCTGGGCCACCCGAGTTTCGGCTATCCGAAACTCGGTCTTTATCTAGGGGTTCAGGAGGCGCCACTCGTCCC
>JBBRDT010000001.1:0-114246 GCA_038203635.1 Solirubrobacterales bacterium | reverse complement strand
AGGGCCTCGGGCAGCCCGTGCCTCGACTACTACATCAAGCGCTGCCAGGCGCCCTGCGTCGGGTATGTGTCACGCGAGGAGTACCGCGAGAACATCGACGCGATCGTGCGCTTCCTCTCCGGCCGCTACCGCGAGGTGGAGCGTGACCTCGTGGAACGGATGGCCGCGGCCTCGGAGAGCCAGGAGTTCGAGCAGGCCGCCGTCCTGCGAAACCGGCTGCGAGCGGTCCGCTCGCTGTTCGAGCGCCAGCGCGTGGCACACGAGGCGGTCGGGACCCTGGACGCGATCGCCGTGGCGGTGGAGGAGACTCATGCGAACGCGCAGGTGTTCCAGGTCCGCGACGGGATCCTCGCCGACCGGCGCAGCTTCTATCTGGAGAACCGGGCCGGCCGGCACGAGGACGAGGTCGCCGAGGAGTTCGCGATCCAGTACTACTCGACCTCGCTGTCGATCCCGGCGGAGATCGTCGGGCCGGCCTCGCTGGCCGCGGCCGCGGTCGTGAAGCAGGCGCTCGAGGAGCGGCGTGACGCGCCCGTCGAGCTGCGCCACGCCCAGCGCGGGGAGAAGCGCCGGCTGTACGAGCTCGCGGAGCGCAACGCGCGACTGGCGATCGAGCAGGACAAGCTGCGCAGCGAGCGCAGCCGCCAGCAGCGGGTGGATGCGCTCAACGACCTGCGCGAGGCGCTGGGAATGGACGCGCTCCCGGTCCGGGTCGAGGGCTACGACATCTCGAACCTGGGCTCGAGCCACACCGTCGCCTCGATGGTGGTGTTCGAGGGCGGGGCCCCGCGCAAGGCGGACTACCGGCGCTTCAAGGTCCGCGCGCTGGCGGGTCGCCAGGACGACTTCGCCGCGATGCAGGAGGTCCTGTCACGGCGAATGGCGCGCTGGGTGGAGCAGCGTGACCTCTCACCGCACGACCCCGAGCGCGACCGCAGCTTCGCGTCACTGCCGGCGCTGATCGTGATCGACGGCGGCAAGGGCCAGCTCTCGAGCGGCGTGCGCGCGCTCGACGCGTTCCTGGAGGCCGGCGTCGTGGTCGTGAGCCTGGCGAAGCGCCTCGAGGAGATATATCTACCCGGCCGCCAGCAGCCGATTCTCCTCCCGCGTGATTCGCGCGCGCTTCAGCTCCTGCAGCGCATCCGCGACGAAGCACACCGCTTCGCGGGGGACCACCACCGCCAGCGGCGCACGCAGTCGATGAAGAAGTCCGTCCTCGATGAGCTGCCGGGAGTGGGGCCGGTGCGCAAGCGCACGCTCCTGCGCCACTTCGGCTCGCCGGAGCGGTTCCTCGGAGCGACGCGCGAGGAGTTGGAAGCGGTTCCAGGGTTACCGGGGAAAGTGGCGCGGCAGATCCATGAGCAGTTGAACAAGACCGGGTAGCGCCGTGCGCCGTTGCGCCGTTACGCCGTTACGCCGAACGGCGATCGGCGAACGGCGAACGGCGAACTCTGTTCAAGCGCACGCAACATGGCTTCGACCACGTCGGCGTCAAATTGCGTCCCCGCATTGCGCTGCAATTCCTCCAACGCTTGCACGACGCTGAACGCTGCGCGATACGGGCGGTTGCTCGTCATTGCCTCGAAGGCGTCTGCGACGGCCAGGATCCTTGCTTCGAGCGGGATCGATCCGTGCGTGAGACCGAAGGGAAAGCCTTCGCCGTCGACGCGCTCGTGGTGCGCCAGGACCCATTCGCCGATGTCGGCGAGCCGCGCGTTCGCAAGGATGCGCGCGCCGATCTCGGAGTGCCGGCGGATCTCGATCCACTCCTCGGCGCTGAGCGGCTCGGGCTTGCTCAGCACCATGTTCGATATCGCGACGTTGCCGACGTCGTGCAGCAGCCCGGCGAGGCGCACGCGCTCCACGGTCGTCGCATCGAGATTCATCTCCCTTGCAATCAGCTCGCAGTAGCGGCCGACCGTCTGCGAATGGTTTGCCGTGCCGGTCTCGCTCTCGTCGATTGCCTGCGTCAGCGCGAGCACCGTGGCGAGCTGCTCGTTGCGCCTGCTGTTGCGACCGTTCGTGGGCGTCAGCACCCCCACGACCTCCTTGCTGTAGATGACGGTGCGGTCGCGTCCGAGTTCCTTCGCCGCGTACAGCGCATCGTCCGCCACCCCCACGAGCTCATACCGCGACCTGCCGTGCTGCGGGCAGCTGGCCAGGCCGAAGCTGATCGTCAGCGGGATGTCGTCGTCGGCAAACTCTTCGCGCAGCGCGATGCGCAGGCGCTCGGCCAGCATGAATGCCTCCTGGCCGTCGGTGTCGGGAGCGATCAACGCAAACTCTTCGCCGCCGAAGCGCGCGAGCGTGTCGATGCGGCGCTTCTCGCGGCCCAGCACCTCGCCGGCCCGCGCGAGCGCCTGGTCCCCCGCGTGGTGTCCGAACACGTCGTTGACCTTCTTGAAGCAGTCGAGGTCGCCGATCAGCAGGCTCAGCGTTTGCTCGCCGCGTCGCGATCGCTCCACCTCCAGCTCGAACGCCTCCTCCAGGCCGCGCCGGTTGAGCAGGCCGGTGAGCGGGTCGGTCCGGGCGGCATCGGCCAGTTGCAAGACCATTCCGTCGACCTGCGACTTGAGCATCGTGATCAACGCGCCCGAGACGACCAGCCCGCTGGCGGCGACCAGCCACAGCTCGAGGGCTTCGCCGCGGGGCTCGTCGGCCAGCACCAGGACGATGCCGTAGCCGACGACGGCGAGCACCAGCTGGATCACGGCCGTCACGCGGCCGAGGAAGTAGCACGAGTAGAACACGATCCACAGGTAGAAGAGGGCGTGCGGCGCGGTCGGCTCTCCGCGGAAGAAGATGCCGACCGTGATCAGCACCGTCCCCAACGCGACCAGCCACGGGTACGCGCCGGCCGGGATCCGCTCCCCACGTGCGACCACCCATGCCGTGACCACGAACGTGACGCCGATGGTCGCGAGCATGCCGGTCACGTTCGCTTCCGGGTGAGGCAGAACCAGGAACAGCATCAACGAAAGCGAGGCGCCGGCCGCGAACAGCAGTGCCAGCGTGCGGGCCATCAACGCATTGCGTTGGCCGCTCTCGAGCGAGCCCGGCGAGGCGGTGCGCGAAGGCAGCGACGCAGCTTGAGTGGGGGAGTCCATTCCGAGGGTGAATCGCGGTCAGCCATCCTGGCTTTCCGTCCTGCTTACCAAACTAGAACAGCCGGGGCCGGACGGCGACCTTTTTCGCCTGCTGAAACGCTTAATCCATACTTAACTGCTCACTTCCGCCGGTAAAAAGCTTCTGCGTTAGACTGCCGCTCCACTGGGCGCGAAACCCAGTACCAGAGGGAAATGCGCGGCGGTTCGGACGACGGAGGAGAGAAGATTCATGCGGAAGCGTGCAGCAGCGGCGAGTGCCTCGCCTCTTCTGCGATCGCCCTCACAGGTGAGGCAACTACGGACTTAAGCGGCTCAGGAGTCTCGACTCGTGAGGAGCGGCTTCCATCTGGGCCGCTTCTCCATGTCGGGAGGGTTCAAGGGGAGAGGTCATGGGAGAGGATGAGTTTCTCCCAACGGATTCGATAGGGACGGGCAGGAATGACGATCGCTAGGGCCGCGGCCATTGGATCGCTCATCGTGGCGATCCTTGCTGTCGGCGTCCTGATGTTCGGATCCGGCGGCGGGACCGAGTACACGGTCCACCTGCAGAGCGCGAACCAGCTCGTGAAGGGCAACGAGGTGAAGGTCGGCGGCCTCGCGGTCGGCGAGATCACCGACATAAAGCTGGCCGAGGACAACCAGGCCGACGTCAAGGTCACGATCAACGACGACTTCGCTCCGTTGCGACGCGGCACCGAGGCGACCATCCGCGTGACCTCGCTGCCGTCGGTCGCGAACCGGTTCATCTCGCTGCGCCCGGGCCCCAACAACGGCCCGGAGATCCCGGAGGGCGGCGTGCTCGAGAGTGACGAGACGACCAACGCCGTCGACCTCGACCAGCTCTTCAACGCGCTCGACCCGCCCACGCGCAAGGGGCTGCAGGACGTCCTGCAGGGATTCTCGACCTGGTACGTGGGGCAGAGCGCGAACCTCAAGCAGACGTTCAAGTACCTCGGCCCGTCGCTCGGGAACCTGACGAAGGTGATGCAGGAGCTGTCGCGCGATCAGAAGACCTTCACGGACTTCGTCGTGAACGGCGCCCGGGCCGTGAGCGCGATCGCCGAGCGCCGCGACGATCTGTCGGCGCTGGTGCAGAACGGGAACATCTTCGCGCGCGCGATCAGCTCTGAGAACGAGTCGTTCGATCGGGCGCTGGCGGCATTCCCGGACGTGCTCGAGCAGGGCTCCACCACCTTCAAGAACCTGCGTTCGGCGCTCGACGACCTGGATCGGCTGACCGACGTCTCCAAGCCACAGATCAAGGGGCTGGCGCCCTTCTTGCGGAATCTGACGGGCCTGGTGCGGACCCTGCGCCCCGCGTTCAAGGACCTGCACTACCTGGTCAACCGGCCGGGGGCCAACAACGACTCCACCGACATCCTGCGGCGTTTCCCCGCCCTCCAGGTGCTGTCGCGCGAGAACACCAAGAACTCGGTCGCGGCGCTCAAGTCGAGCCAGGACGAGGTCGAGTTCCTGCGCCCCTACGCGCCCGAGATCTCGGCCTGGATCACCCACTTCGCGCAGGTGCCGGCCTACTACGACGCCAACGGCCACTGGGCCCGCGTGCTCCCGATCTTCAACGCCTTCGCCTACGACGACACTGCCAACCAGCTGAACTCGCTGAGCCCCGCGGAGCGGCGCCTCGCACAGAGCTTCCGTGGCTCCCGGTTCTGTCCCGGCGCCGCCACGCAGCCGGCCGCCGACGGCTCGAACCCGTACACCGACGGCGGCAAGCTCCAGGCCGACGACTGTGACCCGAACATAAGGCCGGTCGGCCCATGAGCGGTGCTCTCGCACAACGCCTGTTGATCGCCCTGGCCGTGGTCGGTGTGCTGGTCGCGCTCGTGGTTGGAGTGGGCGCGGGTGACGGGGACGACGGCTCCTACAAGGTGCGGGCGATCTTCAACAACGCCGCGTTCGCGATCCCCGGCGAGGACGTGATGGTGGCGGGCGCAAAGGTCGGCGTCGTCGACGGCCTCGAGGTCACCGACGACCTGCACGCCGCCCTGGTGCTGAAGATCGACGAGAAGGGGTTCCAGGACTTCCGGCAGGACGCGGAGTGCAGCGTCCGCCTGCAGTCGGTGATCGGCGAGAAGCTCGTGGAGTGCGAGCCGACCCAGCCGCGCCAGGAGGGTGAGCCGCCGCCGCCTGCGCTGCGCAAGGTCCCCGACGGGCAAAAGGGGGCCGGCCAGTACCTGCTGCCCGTCGAGCAGACGCACACGCCGGTCGGCGAGGACCTGATCCGCAGCGTCATGCGCCGCCCGTACCGGGAGCGCCTCGGGATCATCCTGAACGAGTTCGGCGCGGGGCTTGCCGGCCGCGGGCAGGACCTGCGCAAGGCGATCCGCGGCGCGGACCCGGCACTGCACCAGCTCGACCGCGTCCTCGCGATCCTGGCCCGTCAGAACCGCCTGCTGGCCCAGGGAGCGAAGTCGGGCGACCGCGTCCTCGCGTCGTGGGCGAAGGAGCGCAAGGCGGTCTCCAACGCGATCGTCAAGGGCAACATCGCAGCGCAGGCCACGGCCGAGCGGCGGGTGGAGCTGGAGCGCAACTTCGAGCTCTTCCCCCGCTTCATCAAGGAGCTGAAGCCGACGATGGCGCGGCTCGGCGCGATGGCCGGCCAGATGCAGCCCGTGGCGCGCGACCTGAACGCGGTGGGCCCCGAGGTGAGCCGCATCCTCCAGGCGCTCGGGCCGTTCTCGCGCAACGGCATCCCGGCGCTCAACTCGCTCGGCGACACCGCCGACGTCGGCCAGCGCGCCCTCGATGTCGCGCGGCCGACGATCGAGCTGCTCGGCGACTTCACGGGCCGCGCGCGCAGCCTCTCCACGAACCTGGCGAAGCTGCTCACCAGCCTGCGCGACGAGGACGGCATCCAGCGGCTGATGACGCTGATCTACAACGTGACGCTCTCCTCGAACGGGTTCGATGAGCTCGGCCACTACCTGCGCACGACGCTGCTGGCAGGGTGCAACTCGCTGGCGACCGTCATCAACCCGGCCTGCACCGGGAACTTCATCAAGGGCGCGAGCGGGGCGAGCGCCTCGAAGCGGGCGCCGAAGCCGCGCACCGCGCTCGAGAAGATCCTGGCGGGCGAGGACCCCGAGAAGGTGCTGCGCGGCTACGAGCGCCAGCAGCGCGTCGAGAAGCGGCATGAGACGCAGTCGCAGCAGCCGCCGGCCAGCGCCCCGGCGGCCAAGGACGAGGTCAAGCAGCCGGCGGCTCCGGCGCCCCCGCCGGCCAGCGCCCCCGCCGACCCCGACGCGAAAGTGCTCGACTACCTGCTGGGAGCGGAAAAGTGACGCGGCGCAGAGGCGCGACGGCGATCGCATCCAACCCGGTGCTGGTGGGCGTCGCCACGACCCTCGTGATCGTGGTCGCGGTGTTCCTCGCCTACAACGCGAACCAGGGCCTGCCATGGGTGCCGTCGTACCGCCTGCAGGCCGAGGTCCCGGTCGCGAGCAGCCTCGTGAAGGGCAACGAGGTGCGCATCGGGGGCCTGCGCGCCGGCGTGGTGGACAAGATCGCGCCGGTGCAGCTCGACAACGGCTCCGTGATGGCGAAGCTGGACCTGAAGCTCGAGACACGGATCAAGCCGCTGCCCGTGGACTCCACGATCATCGTCAGACCGCGCTCTGCGCTGGGCCTCAAATACGTAGAGCTCACCCGCGGCCGTTCGTCGAGCGGCTTCCCTGAGGGCGGCACGATCCCGCTGAAGAACGCAACGCCCCAGCCGGTCGAGTTCGACGAGTTCTTCGGCATGTGGGACCGTCCGACCCGGATCGGCAACCAGCAGAACCTGCGCGGGTTCGGCGACGCGTTCGCGGGCCGCGGCGTGGACCTCAACCGCGCCATCCAGGAGCTCGTACCGCTGGTCCAGAACGCGGTGCCCGTCCTGTCCAACATCGCCAACCCGCAGACCAACTTCCGCCGCTTCTTCGCCTCGCAGTCCCGCGCGGCGATCATCACGGAGCCCGTGGCGGCGCAGCTGGGGTCGCTGTGGGCCAACCTGAGCCTCACGCTCGCGGCATTCGCCGACGTCGCCCGGCCGTTTCTGCAGGACACGATCACGAAGGGCGTGGGTGGCCAGGAGCAGGCGATCGAGACCTTCCCGAAGCTGCGCCCGTTCTTCGACGCGAACGGAGAGTTCTTCGCCACGCTGCAGCCCGGCACCCGCGCTCTCAGCAAGGCCGCACCGGAGCTGGCCCGCGGGTTCGAACAGGGCGTGAAGGGACTTGCCGGGTCGCCGGCCTTCAACCGGCGCCTGTCGACGTTCCTCGGTGACTTCGAGGACTTCGCCAGCGACCCGATCGTCCCGATCGGCTTCCGCGACCTCAGCGAGCTGGTGAGGGCGCTCGACCCGACGATCAGCCACATCACCCCGGCGCAGACCGTCTGCAACTACATCTCGCTGTTCTTCCGCAACGCCGCCAGCATCCTCAGCGACGGCGACGGGAACGGCACGTGGCTGCGCTTCATGGTGATCACGACTCCCGTCGGGCCAGACGGCGGCCCCGCGCCGAACGGCGAGGGCGGCCCGTCCGCGGCGCCGGCGAACGGCGGCGGCCGCCTGATCACCGGCTTCGACCCCAACTACCTGCACGTCAACGCGTATCCGAACACGGCCGCACCGGGCCAGGAGCGCGAGTGTGAGGCGGGCAACGAGACCTACGCGCGCAACAAGCAGGCGATCGGCAACGTGCCGGGCAACCAGGGCACCGAGACCGACGAGCAGGGCAAAAAGCAGGCGGGCGAGGAGTAATGGCAGCCGGCGGCCAGCCAGTGCGCATCATCCCGCGGCGGCTCCGCGGCCGGATGAATCCCCTGCGCGCCGGCGCGATCGCGCTGCTGGTGATCATTATTGCGACGTGGCTGGCGTTCACGAAGTCGCTGCCGTGGCACGACCCATTCCAGTTCCACGCCGTCTTCCAGACATCCAACAACCTGCGCCTGGACTCTCCCGTGCGCATCGCCGGCGTGAACGTGGGCAAGGTCGTGGAGGTCGAGCGGATGAACGACTCGGACCTGGTCAAGGTCACGATGGAGATGGACGAGAAAGGCCTGCCGATTCACGACGACGCGACGGCCAAGATCCGCTCGCGCATCTTCCTCGAGGGCAACTTCTTCGTCGAGCTGACCCCCGGGACGCCGAGTACCGAGAAAGTCGGCGACGGCGACACGATCCCGGTCACCCAGACCTCGACACCCGTGCAGCTCGACCAGGTCCTGACCGCGCTGCAGAGCAACGACCGCGAGTCGTTGCAGGACCTGCTCAAGGGACTCGGCTCGGGCCTCATGAGCAAACCGACGGCAGCCGAGGATCGCAACCAGGACCCGGACGTGCGCGGCGAGACGACGGCCAAGTCGCTGAACGACTCGCTGAACGACGCACCCGCCTCGCTGAAGGGCTCGGCGGCCGTCAACGAGGGTCTGCTCGGCACCGAGCCGCACGACCTCTCCAAGCTGATCGCAGGCCTCGACAAGGTGGTAACCGCGCTCTCGACCAACGAGGAGCAGCTGAAGGACTTCATCACCAACTTCAACCGCTTCTTCGCCGTTTTCGCCGCAGAGCAGGACAGCGTCACCGAGGCGGTCGCCCTGCTGGGCCCGACGCTCGAGAACGCCCGCGCCGCGCTCATCAGCCTCAACAGGGCGATCCCGCCACTGTCCGGCTTCGCGCGCGACCTGACACCCGGCGTGGCGCAGACGCAGCGCACGATCGCGGCCTTCTCCCCGTGGGTCTCGCAGGCAACCAGCCTGTTCTCGAAGGCGGAGGCCGGGGGACTGCTGAACGAGCTGCAGCCCGCCATGCGGTACCTCGCGTCGGTGGTCGACGACTCGTTCGACCTGTTCCACGAGACGAACCTCACCAGCCGCTGCTTCAACGAGGTGATCCTGCCCGCCGGCCAGACCGTGCTGCAGGACGGCACCAGCACCACCGGCGTCGCTGCGATCAAGGAGTTCTGGTACACGATGGTCGGGTTCGCGAGCGACGCCCAGGGCTTCGACGGCAACGGCTCCTACACGCGCACCGCGACCGGCGGCGGTGACCTGCTGGTCCGCACCGAGAAGCTCTCCAACCGTCCCAAGCTGCGCGACGTCCTCTACGGACACGCGCTGGTGCGGCCGCAGGGCACACGGCCCACGCGCCCGCCGAAGGCGCCGCCCTACAAGACCAACCGCGACTGCTACAAGAACGCGCTTCCAAACCTCAACGGGCCGGCCGCAGCCGTCGGGCCTCCGGACAAGCAGGGCAAGTGAGACTGACATGAGGCTGGCGATCCAAAAGAACCTGCGCGAGTTCATCGCGGTGATCGTGATGGTGTTCCTCGCGCTGTTCGTCGGGGGCTACATCCTGTCCAACCAGCGGTTCTACCTCCCCAACTGGGTGCCGGTGCTCGGGACGGACTTCTTCGAGGTCAAGGCGCAGTTCGCGACCGCCCAGTCCGTCACGCCCGGCCAGGGCCAGACCGTGCAGATCGCAGGCGTGTCGGTGGGCGAGATCAAGCGCGTCGACCTCGAAGACGGGCGCGCGGTCGTGACGATGGCGATCCGGCGCAAGTACGCGGACATGGTCAAGCGCGACGCGACCGCGCTGCTGCGGCCCAAGACGGGCCTCAAGGACATGGTCATACAGATGAATCCCGGCACTCCAGGGCTGGCGGCGGTCGACGAGGGCTTCACGATCCCGGTTTCCCAGACCGAGCCCGACGTGAACCTGGACGAGATCCTCTCCAACCTCGACCGCGACACGCGTGATTACCTGCGCCTCCTGATCGCGGGCGGCGGTGAGGGTCTGAAGGGCAACGGACGCGAGTTCGCGAACGCGTTCCGCCGGTTCGAGCCCCTCAACCGCGACGTGGCAAAGCTCACGGGCCAGCTTCAATACCGGCGCAAGAACCTCGCACGCCTGATCCACAACCTCCAGCTCCTGATCACCGAGGTCGGTACCAAGGACAAGGAGCTGTCGCAGCTGGTGGTGTCCCAGAACGCAGTGTTCCAGGCATTCGCCGACCAAGAGGCCAACCTGCGCTCGTTCCTGCGGCAGCTGCCGGGCGCACTCGACACGACGAACCGCGCGCTGTCGAAGTCCACCCGCCTCACCGACGACCTCGGTCCCGCGCTCGCCGAGCTGCGCCCCGGCGCGCGGGCGTTCGAGGGCGCGCAGAAGGCGACGCAGGCGTTCGGGCGCCAGACGATCGACTCCGTTCGCACTCAGATCCGCCCGTTCGCGCGCGATGCCCAGCCCACCGTCGCGGCACTGCGCCCGGCGCTGCGCGACTTCTCCAAGGTCACGCCGAAGCTGGCGACGACCTTCAACGTCCTGAACGAGCTGCTGAACGCGCTCGGCTACAACCCCAAGGGCCCCGAGGAGGGCTACCTCTTCTGGGCCTACTGGCTGAACCACATCGGCGCGTCCGTGTACTCCACGCAGGACGCGCACGGCCTGATCAGGCGCGGCATCATCTTCACCGACTGCATCGCGCTGGGTGCGCTCGAGGCGACCCGGAAGCTCGATGCGCAGCTGGGCACCCTGATCGACCTCTCGAACTTCGCAACGAAGCAGGAGGCCTGCGGCTAGATGCAAAAACAGGCCCCGACACTCGGCCGCATCCTCGTGATGGCGATCTTCACGCTGTCGTGCTTCGGATTGCTGCTGTACCTGTGGTCGGCATTCGGCGGGCCGGTGCCCCTGAAGCCGCACGGCTATCGCTTCGAGACGTCATTCGCGGAGGCGACGCAGCTGGCGCAGGAGGCCGACGTCCGGATCTCGGGCGTGAACGTGGGCCGGGTCAAGAAGCTCGACCTCGGCAACGGGCGCACCGACACCGAGATCGAGTTGAAGGACGAGTACGCGCCGATCCCGCAGGACAGCCGCGCGATCCTGAGACAGAAGACGCTGCTCGGCGAGACCTATGTGGAGCTGACGCCGGGGACCAAGACCGCGCCGAAAATCCCGGAGGGAGGCCGCCTCGAGGCAACGCAGGTCGCACCGACAGTGGAGCTCGACGAGATCTTCCGTGCCTTCGACAAGCCGACGCGCGAGGCCTTCCAGGTCTGGCAGCAGGACCTCGGCAAGGGCATCGCGGGCAACGGCGCCGGGTTCTCCGACTTCCTCGGCGTGCTGCCGGAGTTCGCGCAGGACACCAACGAGGTGCTGAAGATCCTCAACTCCCAGGAGCGCGCGGTGCGCGAGGGGATCAAGAACACCGGCGTCGTGTTCGACGCGCTCAGCGAGCGCGGCGACCAGCTCTCGCAGTGGATCGACAACTCCAACAACCTGCTGCAGACCACCGGCCGGCGCGACGACCGGTTGCGGGCGCTGTTCCAGGCCTTCCCCAGCTTCATCGACGAGTCGTCCTCGACGCTGCGTCGCCTCGAGGGCTATGCGGAGAACACCGAGCCACTGCTGCGCGACCTCAAGCCCGTGGGGACCCAGCTCTCCAACCTGCTCGTCCAGCTGAGCGCCCTGGGACCCGACTTCGAGCAGTTCTTCGTCGGTCTAAACCGCGCAATACCGGCGTCGCGCCGCGGGCTGCCGGCCTCCTCGCGGTTCCTCGACGACACGCGCAACCTGTTTGCGCAGCTGGATCCGTTCCTGCGCAACGTCAACCCGTTCTTCAGGTTCCTGGGGCAGTACAAGCGTGAGCTCGCGGCGATGGTCGCGAACGACACCGCGACGACACAGGCAACCGATCAGATCGGCGAGCGGCGCGTGCATTACCTGCGGCTCCAGAGCCCGGTCAATCCTGAGGCGGTCTCCACCTACTCCCGCCGCCAGGGCTGGCACCGCGGTAACCCATATCTACCGACCGGTTCCTACGACCAGCTGAGGAGCGGCCTGCCGGTGTTCAACGCGAGCGAGTGCGGCCGCAACGGCTTCCCGACGCTCGGGCCGCCGACCGCGACCATGCCCGAGGAGCTTCGTAACCGCATCCTGGCGTACGTCCTGAACAACGGCGTCACGACCGCGGCGGCGTGCAGCCAGGCGGCTCCGCGGTCCGGCAACCCCGGCGGCCCGGCCACGCAGTACCCGCAGGTGGCCGAGGACCCGCGGCCCAATCCCTAGCTCGATCGTCTGCTCGTAGCCGCGCTGATAGATTCGCTGGCTCTCGGGTATTCAACCCCAGCAACCAAGCGAATGCTCTGCAGGAGGAACGCATGTCCGTAAAGGTCGGGATCAACGGCTTCGGTCGCATCGGGAGGAACTTCTTCCGCGCGGCATACGAGCGCCAGGCCGACATCGAGTTCGTGGCGGTCAACGACATCACCGACGCGGGCACGCTCGCTCATCTGCTCAAGTACGACTCGACGCTGGGCCCGTTCCCGGGGACCGTGTCGGCGGGGGAGAGCTCCATCTCATACGACGGCAAGGAGCTTCGTGTCCTCGCCGAGCGCGACCCGGCAAAGCTGCCGTGGGGCGACCTCGGGGTGGAGGTCGTCGTCGAGTCCACCGGCCTGTTCGTCGATCGCGAGAACGCCTCGAAGCACCTCGAGGCGGGAGCCGACAAGGTGATCATCTCCGCCCCGGCCAAGGACCCCGACGTGACCGTCGCACTCGGCGTCAACTTCGACGAGGCCTACGACCCCAAGGCGCACCAGATCATCTCCAACGCCTCGTGCACGACCAACTGCCTCGCGCCGCTCGCCAAGATCCTGAACGACGGCGTCGGCATCAAGCACGGCCTGATGACGACCATCCACGCGTACACCGCCGACCAGCGCCTGCAGGACATGCCGCACAAGGACCTGCGCCGCGCGCGCGCGGCGGCGATCAACCTCATCCCGACGTCCACCGGCGCGGCGAAGGCGCTCGGTGTGGTCGTACCCGAGCTCGAAGGCAGGCTCAACGGGTTTGCGGTGCGCGCGCCCGTTCCCACCGGGTCGGTCGTGGACCTCGTGTGCGAGCTGTCGCGCGAGACGACCGTCGACGAGATCAATCAGCTCTACTCGGGCCAGTGCGACGCCGGGCGCTACGAGGGGATCATCCACTACACGGACGACCCCATCGTCTCGACGGACATCAACAAGTCACCTTTCTCCGCCGTGTTCGACTCGCTGCTGACGATGGTCACCGACGGCACGCTCGCGAAGGTCGTGGCCTGGTACGACAACGAGTGGGGCTACTCGTGCCGGCTGGTGGAGCTGGCGGAGAAGGTCCGCGCGTCGCAGCCTGCGCTTGCTTAGTGGTCGCGGCATTCCCGAAGAAGACGATCCGCGACATCAGGCTCGAGCGGCGCCGTGCGCTGGTGCGGGTCGACTTCAACGTCCCCCTCGAAGGCGAGGGCGACGCCCGTACCGTCGCCGACGACGGGCGGATTCGCGCTGCGCTGCCCACCCTGGGCGAGCTCCGAGAGCACGGCGTGAAGCTCGTCGTGGTGTCGCACCTGGGGCGCCCGGAGGGCCGCGACCCACAGTTCTCCATGGCACCGGTCTCCCGTCGCCTCGAAGAGCTGACGGGCTGGCCCGTCCGCCAGGCGCCGGCTGTCACCGGAGCAGAGATCGAGCACATGGCACGCGAGCTCGCCGAAGGCGAGGTGCTCGTGCTCGAGAACAGCCGCTTCGAGCCCGGGGAGACGAAGAACGACCCCGCGCTGGCGGATGCGCTGGCACGGCTTGGAGACCTGTACGTGAACGACGCCTTCGGCGCTGCCCACCGCGCCCACGCCACCACGGAGGGCGTGGCGCGCCGCCTGCGGCCCGCCGTCGCGGGCCTCCTGCTGGAGAAGGAGGTCACCGTCCTGTCGTCGCTCCTGGCCGATCCGGA
Organism: Solirubrobacterales bacterium; assembly: GCA_038203635.1. Lineage (GTDB taxonomy): Bacteria > Actinomycetota > Thermoleophilia > Solirubrobacterales > JBBDJG01 > DASRIA01. The sequence goes on along the minus strand of JBBRDT010000001.1, from coordinate 100,371 downwards.
GCAGCCGTTCGTGGTGATCCTCGGCGGCGCGAAGGTGAGCGACAAGATCGGCGTGATCGAGCGCTTCCTGGATGTCGCCGACGCGATCCTGATCGGCGGGGCCATGTGCTTCAGCTTCTTCCGGGCGATGGGCCGGCCGACCGGCGACTCCCTCGTGGAGGAGGAGGGAGTGGAGCTTGCCGCGCGTGTCCTGGAAAAGGCGCAGGGCGCCGACTGCCGGCTGGAGCTGCCCCGCGACCTCGTGCTCGGCGATCGCTTCGCGGCGGACGCCGAGGTCCGCGATTCGGGAGGGCCGGACGTGCCCGACGGATGGATGGGACTGGACATCGGGCCGCGCACGGGTGAGGACTACGCGCGCGAGATCGCGGCGGCGCGCACGGTGTTCTGGAACGGCCCGATGGGGGCGTTCGAACTGGCGCCCTTCGCCGCGGGAACGCGCGCCGTGGCGGAGGCGATGGCGCGCTGCGAAGGGACGACCGTCGTCGGTGGCGGCGACTCGGCCGCCGCCCTCGAGCGATTCGGGCTGGCAGGCGAGGTGACCCATCTTTCGACCGGCGGCGGCGCCTCTCTCGAGCTGCTCGAGGGCAAGCCGCTTCCCGGTGTGGAGGTCCTCGATGACCGGTGAGCGGCGCCCGCTGATCGCGGCGAACTGGAAGATGAACAAGACCAACGCCGAGGCAGTGGCGTTCTGCAACGACTTCAGGGTGCGCGATCTGCCGGCGAGCGCGGACGTCGTGATCTGCCCGGCGTACACGGCTCTGCGAACGGTGGTCGAAGGAGTCTCGGGATCGGCGGTGCTGGTCGCGGCCCAGAACATCCACGCGGAGGACTCGGGCGCCTTCACCGGTGAGGTGTCGGCGCCGATGCTGCTCGAGCTCGGAGTGTCCGCGGTCGTGCTCGGCCACTCGGAGCGGCGCCAGCAATTCGGCGAGACGGACGCGGCGCTCGCAAAGAAGGTGCCCAGGGCGCTGGCTGCCGGCCTGCTGCCGATCCTGTGCGTGGGAGAGACGGAAGAGGAGCGGGATGCGGGCGAGACGCAGCGCAAGCTGCGCCAGCAGGTGCAGGCCGATCTGGCCGCGGTCGGGACTGAGCAGCTGGCCGACGTGGTGATCGCGTACGAGCCGATCTGGGCGATCGGCACCGGCAAGACGGCGACGCCCGAGCAGGCGCAGGACGCGATCGCGTTCGTGCGCGCGCTCGTGCGCGACCGCGATGCCGGCCTCGCGGCGCGGGTGCGCATCCTCTACGGCGGCAGCGTGAACGCCGCCAACGCCGCGAATCTGCTCGACCTGCCCGACGTCGACGGAGCGCTGGTCGGAGGCGCCAGCCTCGATCCGGACGAGTTCTCGGCGATCGTGTCCGCGGCTCCCTGGTGAACCCGGTGCCGTCGGTGGCGCTGGTGATCCTCGACGGCTGGGGGATCGCGCCTGCGGGCCCGGGGAATGCCGTATCCCTGGCCGACACGCCCGTCTTCGACGATCTGTGGGCGACCTACCCGCACACGCAACTGGAGGCGTGCGGCCTCGCCGTCGGGCTGCCGGAGGGGCAGATGGGCAACTCGGAGGTGGGTCATCTGAACCTCGGCGCCGGCACGGTCGTCAAGCAGGACCTGGCGCGCATCGACGAGGCGATCGACGACGGCAGCTTCTTCGAGAACCCCGCGTTGCGCGCTGCATGCGCGGCCGCGCGCGAGTCCGGCGGGACCATGCACCTGGTCGGCCTCGTGTCGGCGGGCGGCGTGCACTCGAGCCTGAAGCACCTGCGCGCGTGCATCGAGCTGGGCGCCCGCGAGCGGGTTCCCGCGATCGTGCTGCACGCCTTCACCGACGGGCGGGACACGCTCCCGACCTCGTCACCGGAGTACATCGCGCAGGCCGAGGCCTGGCTGGCCGAGTCCACGTCGGCCGGCGTACCCGCGCGCATCGGCTCGGTGATGGGCCGCTACTGGGGGATGGACCGCGACCAGCGCTGGGACCGCACCAAGCGTGCGTACGACGCGCTCGTGCACTCCGATGGATTGCAGGCGCAGAGCGCGCAAGCCGCCGTGAAGATGGCGTACGGCCGCGACGAGACGGACGAGTTCATCCAGCCGACGATCGTCGGTGACGCGGCTCCGATCCGGGACGGCGACAGCGTGCTGACGTTCAACTTCCGGCCCGACCGGATGCGGCAGCTGTGCCGGACGCTGGGCGAGCCCGGCTTCGCCGACTTCGACACGGGGGGCTCTGCCCCCCTCGGCAGCTCCGCTGCCTCCCCCCTCCCGCGCATGCTGCTCACGACGATGACGCGCTATCAGGAGGACTGGGACTACCCGGTCGTATTCGACGAGGCGCGGCCCGAGATCACGATCGCGGCGGTGCTGGCCGAGCGCGGCGATCGCCAGCTGCACGCCGCCGAGACCGAGAAGTACCCGCACGTGACCTATTTCTTCGACGGCGGAGAGGAGCACCCGTATCCGCGCGAGGACCGCTGCCTCGTCCCTTCGCCGCGCGACGTTCCCACCTACGACCTGAAGCCGGAGATGAGCGCGGCCGAGGCGGCCGGCGAGTTCGTGCAGCAGTGGCGCAAAGCTGCCGAGGAGGGCGCGCCCTACCGGTTCGGGATCATCAACTTTGCGAACGCGGACATGGTCGGTCACACCGGCAGCATTCCGGCCGCTACGCGCGCGGTCGAGACGGTGGACCGGTGCCTGGGCGAGGTGCTGGAGGCGGTGCTCGGCACCGGCGGCGCGGCGATCGTGACGGCCGACCACGGCAATGCGGACGAGATGCTGACGCCCGACGGCAAGCCCCAGACGGCCCATTCGCTCAACCCGGTGCCGCTGGTCGTGACGATGCGGGACGTGCGGCTGGCGGAAAGCGGCGTCCTGGCTGACGTGGCGCCGACCGTGCTGGCGATGCTCGGCATCCCGCAGCCGCCGGCGATGACGCAGGAGTCGCTGCTGCAGGCTTAGCGAATCGTTACGCCGTTACGCCGTGCGCCGTTACGCCGGAAACCCTGAACGGCGCACGGCGCACGGCGCACCCGCTTTCTAGCCCCCCGTCGCCCTGTCGATCAGATCCCGGATGCCGTTGATCTGATCCTGGACGCGGTCGCGGATGACCTGCTCGAAGTCCTGCGCCTGTGAGCCGTCGAGGTTGACGATCACGATTGCCGCGACCACTGTCGCCAGCAGCAGGAACAGGAACAGCAGCGCCATGAAGCGCGTGAGCCTCCTGCCGCGCCGGCGGCGTGCGCGGGGTGCGGGTGCGCTGCGGGTCGCGCGGCGCTGGGCGCGGCGGCTCGGCGCGGGTCGCGCCGGCGCCGGCGCGGCAGCGGGAGCGGGGCGGATCACCCGCGTGGCGGCCGAGTCGTGGACCGGCGTGGACACGACCTGCGTCGCGGCGGTGGCGTGCCGGGTCGCGGGCGTCGCCAGCGCGGTCGTGGCAGAGGAGTCGCGGCCCGCCATGCCGGCGCGAACCGCCTCGCGCATCTCACCGGCGCTGCGGTAGCGATAGTCCGGGTCGGGGGCCAGCGATGTCGTCACGGCGCGGGCCAGCGCGAGTGGGACACCGGGATTGAGCTGGTTCAGCGGCTCCGGGGTCCCCTCCTGCTGGCGCAGCGCCAGCTCGGTCAGCGAACCGGTGTCGAAAGGCAGCTTGGACGCGAGCAGCTGGTACATGACGACGCCGAGTGAGTAGACGTCGGCGCTCGCCGTCGCATCGTCCCCGCGCGCCCGTTCCGGCGACAGGTAAGCGGCCGTGCCCACGACCGAGCCGATCTGCGTGATGCGGGAGTCCTCGGCGGCCTTGGCGATGCCGAAGTCGGCGAGCTTTACGACGCCGTCGGGGTTGACGAGCAGGTTGCCGGGCTTCACGTCGCGGTGGATGACGCCGTGGCGATGTGCGTACTCGAGGCCCTCGCAGGCCTGCGACACGATGTCGACGGCGTACTCGGCCGGCAGGCGACCCCGCTCTCGCATGACCTGACCGACCGTCGGCCCGTTCACGTACTCCATCACGATGAAGTGACGGTGCGCGTGCGGGTCGTGGCCGGAGTCGTAGACCTGCACGACGTTCGGGTGCACGAGCTTCGCGGCGGCCAGGGCCTCCCGCCGGAATCGGGCGACGAACCCATCGTCCTCGGATAGGTGCTCGGCCAGCAGCTTCACTGCGACCTGGCGCTCGAGCACGCCGTCCAGCGCGCGGAAGACGGTCGACATCCCGCCGGCGCCGAGGCGCTCCTCGAGCCTGTAGCGGCCTACGATCTCCACACCGAGCACCGCCATCCGCATCACTCCTGGGGCGACGTGCCGTCGCCCTGGCCGCCCACTCCGGGAACCCCCTCGCCCGCGCCACCCGTATCGGGTTGCGTCTGGGTCTGCGTCGGCGTCTCGTCCTGCTTCGGTTTCTTCTCCTTGGGCGGCTTGTCCTTCTTGCCCTGGCCCGTCTGGTTGTCCTCGTTCCCCTGGGTGGGATCTTCCGAGGTGGTCCCGACCGTGGGCTTTTCGGTGGGCGCGGCGGGCTCCGCCGCGCACTGGTCGGCGACGAGGGCCTCGAGCCGGTCGGCGCTCGAGACGAGCGCCTGCCTGAGGCCGGCGTCGACACGCTCGGGCAGCCCGTCGACCTGCTCGCGGAAAGCGGTCGCCTGCTGGCTTGCGCCGGTGCAGTCCTGATCTTGGACGCGCCGCTCGACCTCGCTCAGGGCGGAGCGCAGGGAGCCGGCGTCGCCGGCGCGCAGCTCGGCGGAGCCCTTGTCGTTCCCACAGGCTGCGAGCACCCCGGCGCCCAGCACGAGCGCCGCCACGGAGACCATCAGGCGAGAGGGAGGCATCAGGCCAGAGACTAGTGCCACCGCACTAGAGCCCCTGGTACAGCCTTTCCGCCAGTGACTTCGGCAGGCCGGCGTCGATGATCGCCTTGGCCGCGTCGTCGATCGGATATTCCACGCGCCTGAACGTGCCGGTCCAGGTCTCTGTGTCGAGCATCAGATAGGCGGCGCGGGGATCGCCGTCGCGAGGCTGGCCGACGCTGCCCGGGTTCACCAGCCACTCGCCCTCCGCCATCGCCAGCTGGGCGCCGTCGAGGGCCTGCTCGCCGATCGTCTCCCCGCCGTTGCGCGCGAAGTAGCAGGCGACGTGGGAGTGCCCGATCAGGCAGACCCGCTGCTGCTGCACGTCGAGGCACTCGCCCGCCTGCGAGATGGAGAGCACGTATTCCCACACGGGGTCGCGGGGGCTTGCGTGGTACAGGCCCACGCCCGCCATCTGGCCAAGGGGGGAGAGCCCCGCGAGGAAGTCGCGTGTGGACTGCTGCACGTGCTTCAGGGTCCACCGCGCAGCTGCGCCGGCGCTCATCGCGAAGTAGCGCACGTCCAGCTCGCCGCTCACGACGAGGTCGTGGTTGCCGGCGAGGCATACCTCCACCACCTCGGCGACGAGTTTGGTGCAGGCGTCCGGGTGCGCCCCGTAGCCCACCACGTCGCCCAGGCACCAGACCTGGTCGGGATCGCTCTTGCCGACGTCGGAGAGCACGGCCTCCAGCGCGGGCAGATTGCTGTGTATGTCGGAGATGACGGCTACGCGCATCGAGGTCTGGGACGGGGCATCGGCAGTCCGGAGCGCCGATCGGAGACCGGAGCCGGTACTTGCAGGATATTCGGAGGGCGCGAGGCCCTCAGGGGCAGCGGGGACCGCCGCGCAGGGTGAAGCGCTCCAGCACGTCGGCCTTCGTGTTGCCCTGATAGGTGAATTGCCCGTCCAGCATGAAGAACGTGCCGTCGCACAGGACGGGGCTGTCGATGTAGTGGATCGTGCGCCCGCGGCGGCGCACCGTCACGTCACGCGTGGTGGCGTCGAAGAGGGTCACCGAGGCATCGGGCGCGTTCGGGAGCGTCTTGATCGGCGGCACCGGAGTGTCGAGAATGTATCCGTACGGTGTTCCGCGACCGCTGCGCAGCACGCCGGGCAGCGTCATCACGGGGCCGAGGTCGGGCAGGGCGTAGATGATGATGCTCGGGTTGCGCCCCTCCATCGTCCCGTTGAAGAGCGTGACCTTCGCGTTGACGGGGTCCTGGACGATCGGCGGCGCAAGACCGATCGCCCTGCCGGAGCCGATCTTCGAGCCGCGCGGGCAGGCGCGCGGGCCACGCTGGCGCAGCGCCGCCGGATTGCACTTCGGAAAGAAGCGCGCGTTCACGACGGCACCCTTCGGGAACCGTAGAGTCGTGTGCGTCAGCTGGAGCGGTGCCGGCGCGCCCGCGTCGTCGGTGATCCGGATCGTGGTGCGCAGGCTGATTCCCCCGCGCTCGTCGTTGCGCGCGCCCTTCGCGTAACGCGCCGTGAACTCGACCTCCTGCGTCGTGGCGGCGTTCGCGGGCACGGAAAGAAGAGCCAGCACGGCGGTCGCGATCAGGGCCGCGCCGGCCATCGTCCTCGCCTTTCGCCCTCCCACGGCCAAGACTCTATGTTCTCACGATGATTTCCCGTCGGTGGAGGTTGCCGGCTGCCGTGGTGGCGGCGCTGCTGATCGCCGAGGGGGCCGTGTTCGTGATGCGCCCGGCGCAGGACCTCGACCCGGTGCCCGTCTCCGCGTCCAGCCTCTTCCGGCCGTCCGAGCGCGAGCGGGCCCGCGACTACGCCGGCGGCCAGCGCCTGCTCGGACTGGGTGCGATCGTGGCCCAGGCAGGCGTGCTGGTACTGCTGGTCGTGCGTCCTCCGCGCCGCGCGGTGGCCAGGCTCGCGCGTGCCGCGCGGGGCCGCGCGGCGCCGGCCACGGCGCTCACGGGAGGCGCCCTGATGCTGGCTGTGAGCATCGCGGCCGTTCCGTTCGCGGCGTTCGCGCACGAGCGTGCCGTGGATTTCGGCAAGTCCACGCAGTCGTGGGTGGAGTGGGGGAGCGATTGGCTCACATCGAGCGCGATCGCGGTCGTGCTGGCCGCTGCGGGAGCGGCGCTGTTCGCCGCCTTGATGCGACGCTTCCCGCGCGGCTGGTGGGGTTCCGGCGCCGTCGCCGTCGTATGCATCGCGGTCGTGTTCGTGTGGCTGGCGCCCGTGGTGCTGGATCCGGTGTTCAACCGCTACCGGGAGCTGCCGGCCGGCTCTACGCGTGCCGACGTCGAGCAGCTGGCCCGCCGCGCGGGTGTCGACGTGGGAGAGGTGCTCGTGGTCGATGCGTCCCGGCGCACGACGGCCGCCACCGCGTACGTGGGCGGGCTCGGGCACACGAAGCGCGTCGTGCTCTACGACACTCTGCTCAGCCGCTTCACGCCGGATCAGGTGCGGCTCGTGGTCGCGCACGAGCTGGGGCACGTGAAGCACCGTGACGTGGAGCGCGGGATGCTCTGGCTGGCGATCGTCGCTCCAGCGGCGATGCTCGTCGTGATGCTGCTCACCCGCAGATGGAGCGCGCGCGCCGGGACCCACCCGGGCACGGCAGCCTCGCTGCCGGCGTTCGCGCTCGCGCTCGCGCTTGTCGCGTTCACGACCTCGGTCGTGTCGAACCAGCTGTCACGCCCGGTCGAGGCGGATGCGGACGCCTATTCGCTCGAGCTGACAGGCGAGGCGCGGCAGTTCGTCGCCATGGAGCGCAGGCTTGCGCGCGTCAACCTGACCGATCCGGACCCGCCCGCGCTGTACCGGTTCCTGTTTGCCACCCACCCGTCGGTCGTGGAGCGGGTCGGGGCCGCACTCGCGTTCGAGCGCGAGCGGGCTAGCGGCGGGGCGGGAACCGCAGGCGCCGTCGCCGGCGCGCCTCGGTGAGCGCGGCGGCACCCTCGTCGGGGTGCTCGTCCGGCGGGCCCGGGTTCTCCCCCGGGGGCTGCTGGTGTTCTTCGTCGGTGATCGTCACCCGCTCGCTCCTGGCCGATTCCTCGTCCGTCGCCTCGGCGGGCTCGTCGAGTGCCACGGCCTCCGCCCTGTCGAAGTGGTCGGCCTCGAGGTCCTCCTCGCCGGCGTCGGGGTCGTCGGGCTCGTCCTGGAGGTAAGGCCCTTCTGCGCGCTCCACCACGAGCGCCTCCTCGATGGAGATCTCCGCCGCCATCTCCTGGACCGCCAGAGCCTCTCCGGCGGTGGATCCCTCGGCGGCCGGGTCGTCGTTGAACGGCTCCGCGGTGGACGGCTCCGCGGTGGACGGCTCCGCGGGCGCCGGCTCTCCCTGGTCTTGATCAGGCTGCTGGGCATTCCCGCCAGGCGCGCGGAACACCTCGTGGCGCGCCCTGCCCTTGCGCTTCGCCAGGTACATGGCGCCGTCGGAGTCACGAATCAGGTCCTCCGGAGACGACTCGCGCCCGCTGCTGACCGCGATCCCCACACTGGCCGTCACGGATGCATCGTGCCCGGCGACGCGGAACGGTTCGCGCATCGAAGCCTCGATGCGCTCGGCGACCGCGATCGCGTAGCGGACATCGGCGATGTCCTCGAGCAGCACGGTGAACTCGTCGCCCCCGAGTCGCGCGACGGTGTCCTCGGGCCGCACGCAGGCCTTGATGCGTTGCGCGACCGCCGCCAGCAGATGATCGCCCGCCTCGTGCCCGAAGTTGTCGTTGATCGGCTTGAAGTCGTCGAGGTCGAGGAACAGCACCGCGACCGCCGCCTTGCGGCGGTTCGTGCGCTCGAGCGCGTGCGCGAGACGGTCCGTGAACAGCGCCCGGTTCGGGAGCTCGGTGAGGCTGTCGTGGAAGGCCTGGTGGGAAAGCTCCTCGATCCGTTCCTGCTCCGTGGCGCGCAGCGCGGCGTTCTCGACCACGAGTGATCCTTCGAGGGCCAGCTGCTCGACCAGCCGCCGCTCCTCGTTGCTCCACGGGCGCGGGGCATGCGTATGGCTGAGGATCACGACTCCCAGCGGCCGCGTCGACGACACGAGCGGGACCACGACGTAGGACTTGAGCGACAGGGCCTCGACGAGGTCGGGCGGCAGCAGGCGGCTCGCGCGTGCGTTCTCGACGAAGATCGGCTTCGGCTGACGGGAGGCGATCCTCCACGCCCGGAAGTCCTGCGCGGGGACCTTGCCGACCAGGGCCTGGAAGACCTCCTCGAACCTGCCGTTCGCCCCCACGGTCCTGACGTGCTCGACACGGTCCTCCTCGTCGCGCAGCAGCACAGTGGCGGTCTCGGCCTCGATCGCCTCACGCGTCACGCGTGCGAGCACGTCGCCGGCCTCGACCACCGAATTGGCGCGCGCCCCCTCCTCCAGCAGCCGGCGGATCGCCGTTGCCGAGCGCAGGTGCCAGCCGCGCTCGTCGCTGGTGCGGGCCTGCTCGATCGTCGGCGCGACGTGGGCAGCCGCGGATGCGGCGAGCCGCAGATGGTCAGCGGAGGACCGGTTCGGGCTCGAATCGTCGAGCACGACCACGCCGATCACGTTCGGCGGCGTGCCGAGTGGCACGGCCAGCAGCGCCTGGACCTCGAAGCTGCTCGATCCCCAGGTGCCCATCAACGGGTCGCCGACCCCGTTCACGACGACCGGCTCGCCGGAGTCGAAGGCGACCTGGGCGGCCGGCAAAGGCGAGGGCGACTGCCTCATCGCGTCCCACTCGGCGATGTCACGGGAGCCGTCGGCGTGGCGCGACGCGCGCGGGACCAGGCGACCGTCCTCCTGGAGCAGCACCGTTGCTCGCCGGACGTCCAGCGCGCGGGCCATGCGCTCGCACACGACGATCAGCATCTCGTCGAGCGACGGCGCCTTGGCGGCGGCCTCGGTCAGCTCGAGCAGGAAGGAGGTCTCCAACTGATGGCGGTCGCCCTCGAGCATGCTCCCGGCGCGCGCGACCGCGGCCGCGACCATCGTCAAGAGCGAGTGGAGCTCAGGACCGGCGTCACGCGGGGCGGGCTCTATGGAGATCATGCCGACGGTGCCGCCGGCAATCAGCGGCTCGATCCGCACGGAGCTCATCCCGAGGTCGGCGGCCAGCTCCGCTGGGATACGGTCGTCGTCCTGGGCATCCTCGATCTCGACCGGCGTCGACTCCAGCAGCACGGCGACGGCCGCCGGCATGTCGGCCAGCTGGATGCTCTGCCACTCGGGCGGGATCTCTCCAATCACGGCCGCGGTCGCATCCGGGGTGTCCACGGCCAGGGGGGTTACGGCCTGCCGCGGGGCGTCGTAGAGCCACGCAATCACGCGGTCTGCCTCGACCGCTTGTCTGACCGCTCCGCACAGACGCTGGACCCATTCGATGGCCTCCTGCCGTGCAGCAGCTCGCTTGTCCACAGATCCGCCCGCCATGGCCTCCCGCCGAACTCCGCCTCTTACCTACCTACACCCTAAAGCGCAGGAGCAAAGGCCGCGCCCCAAGTTTCCGGAGGGCTACGCCGTGGAGCTGTGGCTGCGCTCGTCGCCGCCCTGATCGCCGCCGCGGTATTCGGGGAGGTTCTTGATCCCCTCGCGGGTGGACCACTTCGAGTAGTTGTCCTCGAGCGCGTCGATCAGCTCCCGCACGAACTTGGGGGAGGCACTGATCCGGGAGACCACCACTCCGGGGATCTCATCCTCGTCCACCTCGTGGTCGAGGCGCGCGAAGGTCACCGTGAACTCGTAGTCCGAGTGGCTGATATTGGCGAAGTTCGCGTACGCCCCCGCCATCGCCTCCGGCGACATGTGCATGTTGATGTGGCGCTCCCGCTCGTTCTCCTCGGTCAAGGCCTCTTTAGTATCGCACCGTGCGGCTGATCCTCATCTGCGTGGGCAAGATCAGGCAGCCCTTCGCGGACGACGCGGCCCACTACGAGCGCCTGCTCGGCCGCCACGCACGCCTGGAGGTGATCGAGCTGGCCGAGGCGGACGGGGTTCTGAAGCGGATTCCCGACGGCGCACACGTGATCGTGCTCGACCGCGAGGGGGAGCAGCTCACGAGTGAGGAGCTCGCGGCGTTCATCGCGGAGCGGCGCCTCGCGCGGGCGGATCTCTGCTTCGTCGTCGGCGGCCCCTTCGGGCTCGATCCCGCGGTGATGGGGCGCTCCCAGCGCCGCATCGCGCTGGGACGCATCACCCTGCCGCACCAGCTGGCACGCGTCGTGCTCCTGGAGCAGCTGTTTCGCGCGCACAAGATCCTCGCCGGGGAGCCGTACCATTACTGAGGTTCTGCGAGGAGGAGGGGAATGCAGTCCGGCACACGCATAGAGGTGGCCTTCTTTTTGCGCCGTATCGCGCTGCTGATCGCCGCGGTTGCGGTGCTGGTGCTCGGCCTGGCGGTGGGGCTGGCCGGGTTCGAGGACGTCTCGTACTGGCGGGGCGTGACGTGGTCGCTCGACACCGTGAGCACGATCGGCTCCGCCCAGGACCCGGCGACCCTCGGTGGCCAGATCACCAAGATCCTCTTGACGATCTTCGGCGTGGGTACGATGTTCTTCCTCCTCGTCACGCTGACGGAGCTGTTCGTCGCGGGCGATCTCTCGGGGGTTCTCGACCAACGCCGCATGCAGAGCAAGATTGCCCAGCTCAAGGACCACTACCTGATCTGCGGGTTCGGCCGGGTCGGCCGCCAGGTCGCCAAGGACCTGCAGGGCGCCGGCGTGCCGTTCGTCGTGATCGACGACAACCCGGCCGTGCGCGAGTACCTGGAGGAGATGGACGTGCTGCACATCGACGGCCGCGGCTCCGACGACGAGGTGATGCTGGAGGCGGGCATCACCCGTGCCCGTGCCGTGCTCGCCTGCGTCGACTCGGATGCCGAGAACATCTTCGCCACGCTCACGTCTCGCGAACTGCGGCCCGACATCCCGATCGTCGCCCGGGCGGCGGTCGAGTCATCCGAGCGCAAGCTGATCCGGGCGGGCGCCAACGAGGTCGTCTCGCCGTACAAGGCAAGCGGCCGCACGATGGCAAGCCTCGCGCTGATCGAGCGGGGTGACGAATCCTCATCGGCGCACATGCGCGACGGCGGCGCTGTCACCTCGCGCCGCTCCGCGACGCCGACGTGAGCAACGGATCCGACGCCCCTCCGGGGCCGGTCGAGCAGTTGAGGGCGCAGGTGGTCGAGGCTGCCGCAAGCCTGCGGGGCGACGGGCCGGAGGGCGTCGAGCCGGCACTGGAGCGACCGCCGCGGCCTGAATTCGGCGACTTCTCGACAAACGTCGCGATGCTGCTCGCGCCCGCGCTGAAGGCGCCGCCACGCGAGGTGGCCGAGCGAGTCGGGGGAGCGCTGAACGCCGGGCTGGGCGAGTCTCTCGAGCGCGTCGAGGTCGCGGGCCCGGGGTTCCTCAACCTGTTCCTGTCCGACACCTGGTTCCGCGACTCGCTCGCGGCGCTCAGGGAGCAGGGCGACACTTTCGGGGCGGGTGCCGTCCCGGCCGCGCAGCGGCGCCGGGTGCTCGTGGAGTTCGTGAGCGCCAATCCCACCGGGCCGCTGAATGCGGCCAACGGCCGCCATGCGGCGTACGGCGACTCGCTGGCGCGGGTCCTGGAGTTCGCCGGCCACGACGTCGAGCGCGAGTACTACATCAACGATTACGGGACGCAGATCGAGCTGTTCGGCCGCTCCATCGCCGCGCGCATGACCGGGGAGACCGTGCCGGAGGACGGCTACCAGGGCGAATACGTGGGCGAGCTTGCCGAGCGCCTGCAGGCCGAGGGCCTCGGCCCGTCGGACATCGAGACACTCGCACGCCGCGGGATCGAACTCATCGTCGAGCAGGTGCGCCAGACGCTCGAGCGGTTCCGCGTGCGCTTCGACCGCTTCTTCTCCGAGCGCTCCCTGCACGAGGGGGACCGGATCGCACAGGCGCTCGCCGTGCTGGAGGAAACGGGGCACGTGTACTCCTCGGAGGGGGCGTTGTGGCTGCGCACGTCCGAGTTCGGTGACGACAAGGACCGCGTGCTGCGCCGCTCGTCCGGCGAGCTCACCTACTTCGCGTCCGACATCGCCTATCACCAGGACAAGCGCGAGCGCGGCTACGACCAGATGATCAACCTGCTCGGCGCCGACCACCACGGCTACCGGGGCCGCATGTACGCCGCGTTCGGCGCGCTCGGCGATCCCGGCAAGCTCGAGCTGATCATCATGCAGCTCGTCACGTTCATCGAGCGCGGCGGGCGCGCGAAGATGTCCAAGCGCCGCGGGGACTTCGTCACGCTCGACGAGCTGCTGGACGACATCGGGGTGGACGCAGCGCGCTGGTTCATGCTCGCGCGATCGCACGACACGGCGCTCGATCTCGACCTGGACCTCGCCCGCGAGCGCAGCCAGGACAACCCCGTGTACTACGTGCAGTACGCGCACGCACGCATTGCCGCGATCCTGCGCAAGGCCGGGGACGGGCGTGTCGAGCGGGCGCGCGCCGCAGATCTCGGCGCCGGTCGCGCAAAGCTGGAGCCGGCGGAGCGCGCCCTCGTGAAGCGGCTGCTCGAGCTGCCTGGCGAACTGGTGGAGATCGGCGCGCGCCGCGCGCCGCACCGGCTCACCAAGTACGCGCACGACGTGGCCTCCGACTTCCACGCCTTCTATAGAGACTGCCGCGTGGTGGGCGCCGAGCCCGCCGAACTCGAGGACTTCCGCTTGGTGCTGTGCGACGCCACCCGCCTGGTCATCGCGCGGGTGCTCGACCTGGCCGGGGTCGAAGCGCCCGAGAGCATGTGAGCGTCCCCGGCGGCCTCGACACGCTCGTCCACCGGCTGCGCCCGGCGCGCGCCGGGCCCGCGGGCGCGCTCGTCCTGCTGCACGGCCGCGGGGTCGACGAGTCGGATCTCTTCCCGCTGCTCGATGCATTCGATCCCGACGCCCGCCTGCTCGGGGCCACGCCGCGCGGGCCGCTGACGCTGCCGCCCGGCGGCCACCACTGGTACATCGTGGAGCGCGTCGGGTTCCCGCACCGCGAGACGTTCACGGAGAGCTACGGGCTGCTGACCACCTGGCTCGACGCGCTTGCCGCCGAGACCGGTGTTCCCTGGGAACGGACGGTGATCGGCGGCTTCTCGCAGGGCGCGGTGATGGCGTACGCGCTCGCGCTGGCCAGTGGTCGTCCGTCACCGGCCGGCGTGCTGGCGATGAGCGGCTTCATCCCCGAGGTCGAGGACTTTCCGCTCGATCTCGAGCGCCCCGGACTTCCGATCGCGATCACACACGGGACGCTCGACCCGATCATCGGCGTCGAGTTCGCCCGTGCCGCGCGGCAGCGGTTGGAGGCCGCCGGCAACCGGCTCCTGTACCGCGAGTCGCCCGTCGGCCACGGCATCGACCCGTCGGTGCTGCCGGACCTGCGCGAGTGGCTGCGGGCCGCGGTGGACCTGGCCGCCTGACCTGCTCCCGACGCCGCTTGACCTGACGCGGGCGCCGCCCGAGTGGGATGCTTGGACGTGATGGCGCCCTCGTCGCACCCCAAGCGCAACGTCCTCATCGGCGCGGCCTGGGTTGGGGGTCGCGGGGCTGCACGGATCGCCGCGGTGACTCTCGCGCCCGCCCGCGTGGCGGCACGCCTGCCGCTTGCCTCGCGGTCGCTCGACCTGCTGGAGGAGATCGGGCGGCGGGAGCAGCAGCGGGTTCGCGAAACCGCCGAGCTCGGACTGGACGCCGCGCTACACCGTGCGCTCGCATCGCGCTGGGCGGGAGAGCTCACCGAGCGGCTGTTGATGAGCCCGCAGGCCGACGCAGCGCTGCGGCGCCTGCTCGACGGACCCGCGGTCGACCGGATCGTCGTGGCGCTCATAGAGGCGCGGGTGGTCGAGCGCGCCACCGCCGAGTTGATCGCCGCAGAAGTACCCGCGCACCTCGTTACGCAGGTTCTCGAGGCGGGTTTGCTCGACGAGGTCGTGACCCGGGCGCTCGCGGACGACTCGGTCGAGCGAACTGTCGAACGCCTCCTGACGCGCTGGTTCGAGGGACCGCTGTACGACGACGTCGTCAACCGGGTGCTCGCGAGCCAGGAGCTGTGGCGCCTCGTGGACGAGATCGCCCACAGCCCCGAGGTGATGGAGGCGATCACCGCAGGCAGCGCGAGCCTCGCCGGCGAGGTCGCCGATCAGGTGCGCCGCCGGACGATCGTCGCCGACGACGTGGCCGAACGGATCACACGTAAGGTGCTGCGGCGCTCTCAGCGCAAGGAGCAGGCGGCGCTGCCGCGAGGGGACGGTGGGCTGCCGCCGCCCGGCGACACGTGAACGTCGCAGTCGAGGCACGGACCTATCCGGCCGCGGCGACCGCCTATGCCGGACTCGTCACGCGGGCCGTCGCATTCGCGATCGACGTCGCGATCGTGCAGGCGATCCTGTTCCTGATCGGCGTCGTGGTGGCGCTGATCATCGGAGCGTTCAGCAACTTCAACCTGGATGGCGACGTGGAGACGATCGTTGGCGCGGCCAGCATTTGGATCCTCGCGTTCACGATCTACTGCGCGGCTTTCTGGTCGCTGACCGGCCAGACGCCCGGCATGCGAGCGCTGGGGATCGAGGTAACGACCTGCGCAGGTGAACGGCTGCGCGTGGGGCGCTCGCTCGTGCGGGTCGTGGGCATGGCGCTCGCCGCCCTGCCGTTGTTCGCCGGCTACCTGCTGATCCTCCTGCGTGACGACCGCCGTGGCCTGCACGACCTGCTGGCGCGCAGCGTGGTGCGCTACGCCGAGAAGGAAAGACCCCCACGGCCGTTCCGAGGTCGGCGCTGATTCAGATGTCCTGCCAGAAGTTGAGGCCCCAGTCGTTGAGCAGTTGCTGGGCTTCGATGTTCAGGCGGAAGAGCTCTCCCGTGAACACGAGCACTCCGATCGCGATCAGGAGGGCGCCGGCGACTCCGTTGATCAGCGCGTAGTGGCGGCGGATCCAGCCGAACGCGGTCGTCGCGCGCGTGAAAGCGACCGCGGTGATGAGGAAGGGCACGGCGAGCCCGAGCGAGTACACGGCGAGCAGGCCTCCGCCCTCGGCGACCGAGTCCTGCGTCGCAGCCAGCCCGAGGATCGAGGCCAGCGCCGGCCCGACGCACGGCGTCCACGCGATCGCGAACGCGGCGCCGGCGACCAGCGGTCCGCCGCTCCCCGCGCGCTGTGCGAGCGCATTGATCCGCCACTCGCGATTCAACATCGGCACGAACAGCGCCAGCAGGAACAGGACGCCCATCGCGATGATCGCGACGCCCGAGACCTTCTCGAGCGTCTGCCGGTTGTCGGACAGCGCGCTGCCGAGACCGGTCGCGGTCATCCCGAGCAGGATGAAGATCGCGCTGAAGGTCAGGATGAACAGGCCGGAGCGGGTCACGACCCCGCGCAACTGCGCGCCGCGCGTTGCGCGCAGCTCGCCGGGCGTCAGCCCGCAGACGGTCGACAGGTAGCCGGGCACGAGCGGCAGGACGCAGGGGGACAGGAACGATGCCAGCCCCGCCGCGAACGCGAGGCCGATGCTGGGCGTGCTGTCGGCGATCACCAGCACCGCTGGGCGCTACGGGTCGTAGCGCGAGAGGTCTCGGTCGACGCGTGCGGAGTCAGCCGCGTTCAACTCGACCGCCGGCTCGCCGTCGGCGCGCTCGCGCCGGCGCCACCGCGCCACGGCGACCCAGATCGCCACCATGCCGCCGCCCACAACGCCCGCGGGCACGAGAAACGCGGCGGCGTCGAACCCGCTCTCGCCGGCGTCCGGCTCGGCGAGGATTTCGGATCCGAACTCAGCGACCAGGGCCTGCTTGATCTGGTCCTTGTCCTTCCCGCTCTCGATCTGCGTGAGGATGAACTCGCGTTCCCGCTCCGCCTGCGGGGAGAAGGAATGGCTCAGCGGTAGCCCGCACGTCGGGCACATCACCTCGTCCTCGATGTCGGGTAGCGATGCCTGCGGGGCGCCGGCCGCCGCGACGGTGAGGACAGCCAGGGTCGCCAGCGCGGCCGCCGTCAAGAGCAGCAGTTTCATCACGGACACGGTACCGCCGCGGGGAGTCCGGGCAGCACCATGACCGTGCCAAGAAAGGAACCAACCCCCGGCGGGGGCGCGCCGGGGGCGGTCGTATCCACATCAGACGACGGGAGAAAAGTGTCTCCCGAAGCGGGCGCGTGGGCCATCCGTGGCCCCCGCGTCCCTAAAGAGGCGGCGCGCTCTGCCGCCTACACCCTCTAAGACGTAGTGCCACCCAGAAACTTGCGCGAACCGTCGGACGTTTTTGAAGATCCTTGCGGAGTGGCCGGTTTTTTGGCTTGGGAAGCCGATCCGGCGCCTGATCGGCAGGTCATGCCCGGGACTACAATCTGACCCGCGCGGACGTAGCTCAGTTGGTAGAGCGTCGGCTTCCCAAGCCGAAGGTCGCGGGTTCGACCCCCGTCGTCCGCTTGCCAGGGAACCGCGCTGCGATGGGGCTTTCTGAGTTGTAGAGAGCGTCGCTACACCCCGTCTCCTCGCGCGGGTACCGCTCATGGGTACGAGAAGTGGGGACGGCTGGACTCGCTCAGGAACGAGTCAACGTCTGCCTTCTTAATCGCGTAGTTCTCGCCGTAAGCCTTTGCCTGAACTGCCCAGAGCGATCCGTCGTGTTCCTCCGCGACAAGATCGATCCCGGCGTCCGCTGCCCAGGCTTCCGGCCAGTCCCTCCAGAGCCATACCTCCTTGAAGCGCCCACGGTATTCGGGGGCGTTTCGCAGGTACCAGCGGCAGAGCAACTCGAACTGTCGCCCTCTGACATCTGAGCGAGGATCGAACTGCCGCAACAGGTCCGATAGTTCCATGCGACCAAGTTATCTCCGACTGCCGTTGGGCGGCATCGCATCGAGCTTCAGAAGTCAGTCGGACGGCTGCTCCGACAACCCCACGGCTTCGAGGGCCTCTTGGCGGTCGAGGAAGATTCGGACGCGCCTGATCTTGCCCTCGGTGAGTTCATAGACGTTCGCGGTCGGCATATCGCTGGCGGCGGGGAGGCCGCTGGCTCGTCCGGTTGCGGTAATTCGCAAAAAGGCGAGCACTCGGCCCGCGTCAATCGCGTCCAAGCGTTCAAGCTCGATTCGGAAGTCGGGAGCAGTGTCAGCGATGTCGGTCCAGAACCTTTGAATCGCGTCTTGGCCCGAGTACACCCCGCCAACGGCGGTCATGGCCACGATCGTCAGCTCGATGTCCTCAGTGCAGCAGTCGAGGTAGCGGTCGATATCCCGCTCGTTGATCGCTGCAACCGCGCGCTTCACGATCTCCATGTTCTCCCGCGACATCGTCCGCGCAGTATCCCGCAGGTCGGGATGGTGGGAAGGGGAGTTGGGACATCGGGTGGTGTCCGCCGCGCTCCATGCCAACCTGACGTGAGTGGATGAGAGCAACCTGCTGGTGCGCCGGTTTCTGGACGCGCGAGGGAATGGCCCGGCACGACGCGCGGCGCAGTCGCGCCTTCTCACCGCCTTCGAGCGCAGCCTCTCGCCTCGCTCTCTCGTAGAGGCGACCGCCGATGACATTCAGGCGTTCCTCGATGGCAGCATCGCTGACGGCTTCCATCCGAACACGGTCCGCAAGTGGCTAGTGATCGCTCGCTCGTTTTACGCCTGGCTTTACCGGCAAGGTTTCATCAGCGCCGAAACGCTGCTTGCCATGCGCGAAATCCGGCCACCGGCTGGCTCATCGACGCGAGTGCAACCGCGCCCGTATTCCGGGACCCAGTTGAGTGCGCTGCGGACAACGCAGCCAGCTAAGTGCCGGCCCCGCCTCCCGGCGAGGCCGATCTCAGGGCTCTGGCCGAGCGCTTCGCACAAGCCGAGGCGCGTTACGCCTTCTCCGTCTCGGCGGGCCAGGCGAAGCGTTCCTCCCCGTCCGGAGGGTCGGCGGGCACGAATCGCATCCTTCGCTCCGTCTGAAGTGAGATCACGACGTCGGCGCGCTCGCGCTTCACGAGCTCGAGGTCCACGCCGGCGTCGTAGGCGATCACCAGCCGGCGGAAGCTGGCGCTCAACGGCGGCGAGGTCCATGCGGCGGCGGAGTCGCCGAACAGGACGCACCGCGTGTCCGGCGCCTCCCCGCAACCGAACGCGATCATTCGCCCGACCCCGAAGCGCCCGTTGGTGGCGACGAAGTGGCGGCGGCGGTCCTCGAGCTCGTAGCGGACCTGCAGCGAAGCACGCTCCGGTGTGAGCTTGAGTCCGAGGTCGCCGGCCTGCTAAAACTCACGCAGCCCGAGTGAATCCTTCGCGACGCGCCGGATCGGGACCGAGCGCTCCAGCTGATCTGCAAGCACTTGGTAGCCGATGAAGGCGCCGTGAGCGTTCCAGTGGGTGTCGGTCTGCGAATAGACGGGATGCTCGCGCTTCGCATCCAGCAGCTGTGTGAGTGGGTAGAGCGGTTTCAGCGGACATGTGCTCGCCTCGAGATATGCGAGCAGCTGGGTGACGGGACGCTGGGGCGCGGGGCGCACGTGGGCAGGCAGCTTCTCCGGATAGACCGAGTGCGCCTCCGGAGAGATCAGGAAGAAGTAGGGGATGCCCAGCGCCGCAAGGCGGGCGCTGCGTCGCTCGAGCGTTGTGCGCCAGCTCTCCAGCTCGTCCTGGGTGAGCAGAATCTCGCCGGTGAGTTGCTTGACGAACTCGGCCGCGTCGTGGTCCAGGAACAGCCAGCCGTCCCTGCCCTCCATCACCTTTCCATCGTCGGCCGCACGGCGGCCGTCGAACAGCGCAACCTCGGAGCTCATGGCGCCATGGTAGATCGGGAGCATGGGCAGAGCGCCTAGAATTGCCGGCTCGAGGGCGCATAGCTCAGTTGGGGCCGCGCCGCGCAAAGACTTCAGCGCCGCCGGGTTTCCGACCGGGTCCGTTCCTCGCCACGTCGTGGCGGACCAGGGCGTCGACGCACCGCGAGCCCACCGCGTGTGGCCCGGTAGTGGCCCAAACGCCGCCAAGACGATCAGGATCGCCGTGCGGTTGACCGTCGCCGCATCGGCCGCAACCCGTGGCTACAAGCGGGAGTCGTCGTCCTTCGTCGTCTTGCGTCGTCAGTGTCGGCGCGGCTTCCCAAGCCGAAGGTCGCGGGTTCGAGGCCCGTCGTCCGCTTTCGCGGTTTCATGGCGTACGGCGCGTGCGCCCGCCTACCTGGGCGCGCCCGTCGGCGCCGGTGACCGTCATTCGGACTCTCTTCGCGGCAGCAGGCGCGGGGAAGTTCGACGGGTGAGCGCGGAGGTCGTTCCCCAGCATTCGGCCGACCAGGAGCGCCGCGATGAGTAGGGCGCCCAACAGCGCAGCCTCTCCCGGGTCGTGGTTGCGCGCACCGGCGGCGACCAGCATGAGGAGCGACAGGGCGACGAGCACGAGCGACAGCCCTCGGTGGAAGCGCCCGGCCTCCGAGTGCGGCCACGGATCGAGCGGCCGGACAACCTCGCGCCCGGTGGTCGAGTCGGTGCACGCCTCCTTGCGCGGGCAGGCGTTGCAGACGCGTGCCTGGGCCCGGTACCGGACGAGGCGGCGCTCGTGGTCGAGCTCGTGCGGCCACAGATACTGGCCCTCGGGGCACCGCCAATGGTCATGGTCCGCGTCGTAGTCGAAACCCGCGGTCCGGTAGCGCAGAGAGCGGCGGTGGGTGTGCGCCGACAGCCACTCCAGCAGCCCGGCGGCAGCCAGCAGGAGCACCGCGTACCCGGCGAAGAGGAAGACCTCGGTGCTCACGTCAGCCTCGCGGCGGCGGCCTCATCGTCACCCATCGCCGGCACACCTTCGGGTTCAACCACCTCGGTGAAGAGGATGTCCTCCGGCTCATCGAGGGTCACGCGTTTGACCGTGTGGCGGATGCCCACATAGGCGATGTAGAGCGTCGGCAGAGCACCGCCCGCGATGAAGATCATGTCGCCGGGCAGGCGCAGCCACTCGATCAACGCGTTCGTGTCGTTGGTCAGGAACTTCGGCTCGCGCGCTTCGAAATACCCGTTGTTCACCGACTCGTAGAGCTGCAGGATGCCCAGTGGCAGCAGCGTCGCGAAGCACATCCAGGCGAGGCCGATGTTGGTCGACCAGAAGCTGATCCGCGCCCACTTCTCCGGCCAGCGCTCGGCCGGGATCAGGTAGCGCAGGCAGAACAGCGCCAGTCCGATGGCGAGCATCCCGTAGACGCCCATCATCGCCGCGTGGCCGTGATTGGCCGTCAGCGCGGTCCCGATCTCGTAGTAGGAGACGACCGGCAGGTTGATGAGGAAGCCGAAGATGCCGGCGCCGAGGAAGTTCCAGAACCCCACGGCGACGAGGAACATCACCGCCCAGCGGTGCGGGAACGGCGTGCCGGCCCGCGACTGCTGCGCCGCGCCGAGCTGGAGGAACGACCAGGCCTCGACAGTCAGGAAGGTGAGGGGGATGACCTCGGCGGCGGAGAAGAAGGCGCCGAGCGCCATGTGCTCGGCCGGCTCCCCGGAGAAGTACAGGTGGTGCATCGTGCCGATCACTCCGCCGAACGAGTACAGGATGATGTCCAGGAACACGACCGTCAGCGCAACCCTTTCGCGGACCACCCCGAGCAGCACGAACATGTAGGCGACCATCACCGTGGTGAACAGCTCGAGGAAGTCCTCCACCCAGAGGTGCACCACCCAGAAGCGCCAGAACTCGGCGACCGTGAAGTGGTCACCGGTGCGCGCGATCAGCCCGACGGCGTAGAAGGCGGGGATCGCGCAGGCAGCCAGGAAGAACAGCCACGGCATGTTGCCGGGGTGATCGCTGCGCAGCCGTACGCGCAGCACCCGGAAGAGCATGAAAGCCCACACGATCAGCCCGACGGTTAGAAGCACCTGCCAGATCCGGGCGAGGTCGAGGTACTCGAAGCCTTGGAGCCCGAACCAGTTCGAGGCAGCGCCCTGGAGAGTGCCGTGGATTCCCAGGTACGAGCCGATCAGCGTGCCGAAGACGACCACCGCCAGGGCGCCGAGCAGCGCGAAGGCGAGCTTGCCCTGATGCTTGGGCTCGCGACGGGCGATCATCGGCGCCAGGAAGATGCCCGCAGCTACGAACGACGTGGCGACCCAGAACAGGGCGAGCTGGACATGCCAGGTGCGCAAAAGGTTGTACGGAAGGATTTGCGCGAGATCGATACCGAAGAAGCTGTCGATCTCGGCCCGGTAGTGCTGGGAGGCGGCGCCGACGACCGTCTGGAGCAGGAACAGCGCGGCCATCACGAAGAAGAACCACGCGCACGCCCGTTGAGCAGGCGTCAGGGCCACGTCCCCGGGGGCGCGGAATGACAGGCTCGCCTGCTCGCGACCGTGCCAGCCCAGGAACCGCCAGCGCCCGAAGACGCCGAACAGGATCCCGATGCCACCCAGCAGCGCGATCAGCGAGAGCACGCTCCAGACGATCACGTTGGCGGTGGGCCGGTTGTCGACTCGTGGCTCGGGCGGCCAGTTGTTGGTGTAGGAGTAGTTGTGGCCCGGGCGGTTGGTCGAGCCCGCCCAGGCGGTCCATCCGAAGAACGCGGTGAGCTGGCGCAGCTCCGTGCGATCCGTGATCGCGTTGGGCCGCAACCCGTGCTTGGACGTCGGCTCGGAGAAGAAGCGCGAGTAGTGGCCCACGAGCCGGCGGTGCGCCGCGGCCTGCGGCGCGGACAGAGTAAGGGTTCCGCTCGCCTCGTCGTAGCGGTTCGTGCGGAAGTCATGGATCGTCCGGCGGGCCGCTGCGTCTGAGCCCGCTCCGCCGTAGGTGCGCCGTACGAGGTCCGATGCGCGGCGCAGGTAGTCCGCGGTGAAGTCAGGCCCGAGGTAGGCCCCATGGCCGAAGACCGAGCCGTACTCCATCAGCCCGTTGTGGAGGAAGACCTGCTGGCCCTTGCGGATGTCGGAGGCCGTGTAGAGAAGCTGACCCTGCGGGTCGACGACACGCAGTGGCGTCGGCGGCTTGGCCTGGTACGTGCGATAGGCCAGCAGGCCGAGCACGAAGAAACCGAACAGCACCACGAGCAGGACGGCTTGCACCCATCCTTTCGAGATCAAGAGCGCCCGCCGGTTCATCGGTGCATTCCTTTCTCGCGACCCTGGAAACCTAGCCTACGGCGCGTCGGGCGCGTCGGTCGATGGGGCTCGATGCCCGGGTGCCCTGTGCCGATAGATCCGGCGAATGCAGCGTTTCGACATCAAGACGATCGGGCCGGCGGCGGCCCTCCTCGCGATCATGGTGATTCCGCTGGCAATCTGGTCTGCGTCCTCCGGCAGCGGATCAGACAGCAATCCTGACCTGACCGTCGAGTGGGACCCGTCCAAGGGAGGGGATCCGCTGCTGACCGTGACGATCGCGGAGCGGCTGAACAACCGGAAGACCGCGAAGAACGGTCGGGACGTGAAGCTCGAGTGTCTCGACGGGGACGGAAAGGTGGTTGCCGCGACCACGCAGCCGTTGCCCTTCCCGGACGACGAGCAGGGCTACGGTGCCCACGCGCATCAGCTCGTCCCGGCCGATCAGATCGACTCTGTCGCAAAATGCAGGCTACGCGGCGTACGCGTGCCCCCTCGAGGCGCCACTCCAGCGCTAGACAGCCAGGCCGGTCTAGCCGGTGGGCCCGAAGCGCTCGGTACGGATGCTCTCGGCCGCGATGCCCGCATCGAGGAGCAGGCCGGCGGCCGATTCGACGAACCCATTCGACCCGCAAACGAAAGCCGTCCCGGAGGCGGCGTCCGCCGCAGCGATCAGCGCGGCGTCGATGCGCCCCGTGTGGCCCGTCCAACCCGAGGGCGGCTGCCGCGTGTAGGTGAGCACCGCGTCGTCCCACAGCTCGTCGGCGTAGATCACGTCCTCGGCCGACCGGACGGAGTACACGAGCCGCATCGCCAACTCAGGCATCGTGCGCCTGCGGTGCCGCAGCATCGCCATCAGGGGAACGACGCCTGATCCTCCCCCCACGAGGAGCACCGGCTGCTCACCCCGCCACACGAAGTAGGACGCAAACGGCCCGCGGACCTCGACCTGGTCACCCACGGCCACGACGTCATGGAAGTACGGGGACACCTCGCCGTCGTCGAGCCGGTCGATGGTCAACTCGATCTCTCCTTCGTCAAGCGGCGAGGAGGCGATCGAGTACGAACGCTGCGCGCTGTAGCCGTCCGGCGCGGTGAGGCGCACGTCGTAGTGCTGGCCGGGCAGGTGCGGCATCCACATCGCCAGCGAGATCCGGAACGACTTGACGCGCGGAGTCTCCTGCTTGACCGCCGCGACGGTGCCGAC
Source organism: Solirubrobacterales bacterium (assembly GCA_038203635.1). GTDB lineage: Bacteria > Actinomycetota > Thermoleophilia > Solirubrobacterales > JBBDJG01 > DASRIA01. The sequence continues at coordinate 76,340 of JBBRDT010000001.1, read as the reverse complement.
CTGCCAGCGACCGGGCGCCCGCTGCTCGACCGGCGTCACTCCTAGTCGTTCCAATAGCGCTCCTCGCGCCAGGGGTCGCCGCGGTTGTGGTAGCCGTTCGCCTCCCAGAAACCCGGCTCGTCGTGATCCATCACGCGCAGGCCGGCGATCCACTTCGCGGTCTTCCAGAAGTACAGATGTGGAACGAGCAGGCGCGCGGGACCGCCATGTTCCCGGGGGAGTGGCTCGCCCTCGTGCTCGGTGACGACCCATGCCTTGCCGTCGGTGATGTCCTCGACCGGCAGGTTGGTCGTGTATCCGCCATGGGAGTAGGCCATGACGAAGGCGCCGAGGGGCTCGGCGTCCTCCAGCAGGGTGTCCACGGACACACCGCCGAAGCTTGTGCCGATCTTCGACCACTTGGTGACGCAGTGGATGTCGCACGGGACCGCTTCGAAGGGCAGCGCGCCGAACTCCTCCCACGTCCATTCGCGGGTCTCGGCGACCATGCCGTCGATCCGCAGGCTCCACTTGCCGAGCGGCACGTCGGGCGTGGGGCCCGCGGTCAGGACCGGGAAGCCGCGCTCGAAATATTGGCCGGGCGGAATACGGTCGGCCAGTTCCTCGGGCGTGCGCCGCAGTCCCTTGAAGCCTCTCGAGATAAAGCCGCTCATTCGATTGCCTCCGCGCCTCGGGGCGAGAGATGTTAGTGGCCCGGAACATCCGGCCAGCGGGTTTTCAGGAAGGCCGGCTCTCGGCTTGGATGACGTTCGTGGGGTCGGGCTTGTCCGCCGGGCCACCCTGGCTGTAGTCGGCAAACGGGCCGTCTCTCTCCGTCACGGCCGCCCGCACTCCGTCGCGCTCCGCAAGTCCGATGAACCCCTCGGCATCCGGGGTATTGCGCATCAGGCCGTCGAGGATCGGGCCTAGCGTCTGCGTCGATGCCAACCCCATGTTCTCGTAGGCGTGGTTGATCACCAGCTTCATCGCCGCGAGCTGCGATGACGGTACGGAGGCCAGCTCGCGTGCGGTCTTCCAGACCTCGGCCTCGAGGTCTTCGAAGGGCACGGCGAAGTTGATGAGCTCGACGTCCGCTGCCTCGCGCCCGCTCAGCGGCCGGCCGGTGAGGCCGTGCCACTTCACTCGCGCGAGGCCCAGGCGGTAGATCCACATGCCCGACAGATATGCGCCCCACATCCGCGCGTAGGGTGTGCCGATGCGCGCGTCCTCGGACGCGATCACGATGTCTGCGCCCAGCGCGAAGTCGCTGCCGCCGCCCACGCACCAGCCGTGCACCTGGGCGATCACCGGCTTGGGCGAGCGCCAGATGCTGAAGAGCTTCTGTGTCGGGGAGGCGGACGGCGTCGTGGCCATCACGAAGTCCTTGCCCGGATCCCAGCGCCCATTGGTGTTGATGGCTTCGTCCCAGTGATGGAAGCCCTCGCCGAAGTCGTAGCCGGCACAGAAGGAACGGCCGGCACCGCGCAGCACGATCACCTTCACGGCGTCGTCACGCACCGCCTCCTCGACGCTCGACTCCACCTCGTCGGGCATCGGCGGGACGATCGTGTTCAGCGTGTCCGGCCGGTTCAGCGTGATCGTCGCGATCGGCCCGTGTGTCTCGTACAGCAGGGTCTCGTAGCTCACGTGTCCTCCTTCGCTGTGGAAATGCGTGCGCATTCAGTCGTCGGCGTCGCCATCGCCGTCGCCGGTTGCCTCATTGGGCGGCGGTGCGGGCGTGCTCGGCGTCGTGGTCGTCGTGACCTTCTTTGGCGGGGCATTGCCGGCCGGCCGGCGCGGCCGGCGCGTGGGCGGGCTCGGCGCCGGCTCGCCGGCCGGTGCCAGCCGCGCCCCCGCGGACGGCGGCTCCGACGCCAGCCCGACCCGCTGGCTCGACAGGTGACTTGCGGCCGCCATCACGCCGGCGGCGACCGCCAGTCCGAGCAGGGCGGCCAGGATCCATGCAAGCGTCTCGCGGCGCACACGTTGCACGCTAGCCACCTCCGGGTGAACGGCTCGTAAAGTCAGGGAACCTGAGAATCGCCCGCGCACCGCGGCCGTTGCGGTTCTCGATCGTCGCCTCGCCGCCCCAGCGACGGGCGAGCTCGCGCGCGATCGGAAGGCCGAGGCCGGTGCCCGGCGGGCCCTCGGCGCCCGCGCGCCCGCGATGGAACCGCTCGAACACCTCGTCTTCCTCTCCTTCCGAGAGACCGGGGCCCTCGTCCTCGACAGCGATCACGCCCTCGCCGAGCCTGACGACGACGCGCGTCCCCGGCGCGGAATAGAGGACCGCGTTCTCGATCAGCGCGTCGAGCGCGCGGTCGACGTCGGTGCGCGCGGCCCACGTGCGCGCGGCCGCTCCATCGCGCAGTTCGAGTTGCTGCCCATGCTCCGCGGCAAACGTGTTCCACCGTTCGATCGCATCCGCGGCGGCACGCTCCAGAATTACGACCTCGCCGGGGGCATCGTGCTCACCGGCACGGCTCAACACGAGCAGCTCGTCGATGGTGCGTGCGAGACGCTCGATCTCTCGGTCGCCGGCCTCGAGCCCGCGCGCGGCCTCGTCGCTGACTCCACCGTCACGGGCCTCCTCCAGGCGTAGCCGCAGGCCGGTAAGCGGTGTGCGCAGCTGATGTGACGCATCGGCCACGAATCTCTGCTGAGCGCGGATCGCGCGGCTCAGCCGATCCGTCATCTCGTTGAACGAGTGCGACAGCGAGCGTTGCTCCGAGCTCCCTTCCACCGGCGCGCGCACGTCGAGGTCTCCCTCGGCGATACGTCGCGCGGCCCTGTCAAGTCGCCTCACCGGCCGCGCGAACTGGCCCGCGATCAGCGCGCCGACCCCGAGCCCGATCGCGAGCACGAGCAATCCGATCAGCGCCAGGCCGAGCACGTTGCGGCGCACCGCGTGGTGCACGGCGGCGACGCTCTGGGTGATGCGCACCGCGCCCTCGATCCGTTTGCCCCGCAGGACCGGGGCCGCGGTTGCAAGGATCTCGGCTTGCAAAGTCTGGCTGCGGCGCGTGTCCTGGAATCCCCGCCCCGCGAGCGCCGCGGCGATCTCGGGCCGGTTGCCGTAGTCCGAGCCGGGCGCCGCCGCGCCGGCGCTGTCGGCGATCAGGCGCCCCCGCCGGTCGACGATCACAACGCGCCCGCGCGCCGAGCGCCCCGCGGTGCGGGCCAGCTCGGCGAGCGCGCGAGACCGGCCGGTGCGCAGCGGCTCGGCGGCGGTCGCCGCGATCACGTCGGCCTGGTTGGTCGACTGCGAGCGCACCTCGGCGTCGACGCGCCGGCCGAGCTGCAGTGCGAGCGGTACCTCCAGGGAGACGATCGCCAGCACCAGGACATAGGCCAGCGCGAGCAGTAGGCGGATCCGGAGGCTTAAGGCTCTGCCTCCTCCGGCGCAGCGAAGCGAAAGCCCACGCCGCGGACTGTGTGGATGTAGCGGGGGTGGGCGGGATCGTCATCGAGCTTCTTGCGCAGCCAGCCGATGTGCACGTCCAGCGTCTTGGTCGGCCCGAACCAGTTCTCGTCCCAGATCTCCGACATCAGGTCCTCGCGGGTCACGACGCGGCCGGCGCTGCGGACAAGCCTTTCGAGCAGGTCGAACTCCTTACGAGTGAGAGTCAGCTCCTCCCCGCGGAAGACCACGCGCCGCGCGCCGGGATCGACCTCCAGCTCTCCGATGCGGGAGGGCCCGCTCTGCCGGGTCCGCTCGGACCGGCGCAGGATGGCGCGGATGCGCGCGATCACCTCGTCTCCGCTGAAGGGCTTGACGACGTAGTCGTCGGCGCCCACGCCGAGCCCGATGATCTTGTCGGTCTCGGTGCCGCGCGCGGTCAGGATCAGGATCGGCACGTCGGAGTCGCGCTGGAGCCGGCGGCACACGTCGAGCCCGTCGGCGTCGGGCAGGCCGAGGTCGAGCAGGACGACATGGGGCCGGGTGCGTGCCGCCAGCTCGATCGCGTCATGGCCCGTGGTTGCGACCGTGGGCTCGAAGCCCGCGCGCGTCAACGCGCGGGCGAACGGCTCGGCGATCGTCGCTTCGTCCTCGACGAACAGCACGCGCGGACGGTCCGAAGGGGTCTTTGAGAATCCCATGATCCGATCGTAGTAGGCAGTCGCCGTCTCCTCGTCCGGGTTTTACCGATGCTTTGCTCGGTTTTTCCCCGGCCTTGGACATCGCCCCGCGACCATTGACGGTGTCTTGACCGAGATTCGCCGAAAGGAGAACGCCATGTCGCAGTTGCGGCCCAAGATCGCTGTAGGGCTCACGATCGTGGCGCTCGGCGGCCTTGCCGGGCTCGCGCTCAGCCACCCGCAGGCGCCGCCGCGCGCGACGCAGGTCCACAGCGCGGCCGCGCCCGTCAACCCCGCCGCCCCGCAGGCAGCCTTCGCCGATGACGATGGCGGTGGGGCAGATGACTAGGCGCGCAACGCCGAGCGTAGCCACGATCGCAAGCACCGCCGCGTGTGTCTTCCTGGTGATCGTCGTATTCCTCGCGGCACAGCTGCGCGCCGGACACGATCCGGGACTGGCAGCCATTCCGGTGGCCGCCAAGCAGGCGACCGCCCCGGCTCAAGGCCACGACAGCGCCGCCCCACTGGTGACCAAGTCGTCCGGCGGAGGCTGAGCGCATGACCGGCCCCAATCCGTACGACTACATCTGGTGGCTCTCGAGCAGGGCCTCCGGCGTCGTCGCGCTCGGCCTGGTGACCGCCTCGGTGGGCATCGGGTTGCTGATGGCGACGAAGCTACTGCGCCGCCCCGGCCTCAACCGCGTGCTCGTGAAGCTGCACGAGCACCTGGCGCTGACGGGGCTCGTGGCGATCGCGGTGCACGGCATCACCCTGCTCGGGGACTCCTGGCTGAACCCGGGTGTCGGCGGCGTGCTGGTGCCGTTCACGATGTCCTATCGCCCGCTGTTCACGGGGCTCGGCATCGTCGCCGGCTACCTCGCGGCGCTACTCGGGCTGTCCTTCTACGCGCGCCGTCGCATCGGGACCCGCCTGTGGCGCAAGCTGCACCGCGCGACGTCTGCGGTGTACGTCCTCGGGGTCGTGCACGCGCTCGGCGCCGGGACGGACGCCTCGACTACCTGGCTGAGGGCGTTCCTGCTGGTGACCGGTGCGCCAATCGTGTTCCTGCTGCTCGTGCGGATACTGCCGCGCCGCAGGCGCGAGGCTGAACGCGCCCGCCCGGTGCGTCACCGTCCGGCGCAGGTTCCCGCGTCCGCGATGGCAGAGGGGCAGGGCTGATGCGAGCCGCGCGCGACGGTGTGGTGATCGCCGGCGGCGGCCTCGCGGCTCAGCGCTGTGCCGAGACGTTGCGGCGGAAGGGTTACGGCGGGCGGATCCGCATCGCCGCCGCCGAGCCGGTCGCGCCGTATGACCGCCCGCCGCTGTCGAAGGAGCTGCTCGCGGGGGAGGTCGACGGGGCCTCCCTCGCGTACCGGCCCCTGGGCTGGTACCGCGACCAGCAGGTGGAGCTGCTGCTCGGCCGCCGGGCCGTGGGACTCGACGCGGCGCGGCGCCGCCTGCACGTCGACGGCGGAAGCGAGCTGCGCTATGACGACCTGCTGATTGCCACCGGGTCACGCGCGCGCCGGCTGCCGGACGCGGAGGGATTCGCGAACGTCCATATGCTGCGCGACCTGGCGGACGCCCGGGCGCTGCGGCGGGCGGTCATACGGCCGGGTGCGCACCTCGCCGTGATCGGCGCGGGGTTCATCGGGCAGGAGGTCGCGGCGACCGCGCGGTCGCTGGGAGCCGAGGTCACGATCGTCGAGGCGGCGGCCGCTCCTCTGGATGCGCTGCTCGGCAGCGACCTCGGTCACTGGTTCAGCCAACTTCATCGCGACGAGGGCGTGCGGGTCCTGTGCGCCACCACGGTTTCGGTGTTCCACGGCCGCGATGCGGTCGAGGAGATCGAGCTGGCGGACGGCCGGCGCCTGCCTTGCGACGCGGTCGTCGTGGGCATCGGCGTCGTGCCCGCCACCGAGTGGCTGCAGGGATCGGGGCTCCCCGCGGCGGGCGGCATCCCCGTCGCCGCCGGCGGCCGCACGGCCCTGCCGCATGTCTATGCGGCGGGGGACGTGGCGTCGCCGTTCGACGAGCACGCCGGCGCCCACGTCCGCAGCGAGCATTGGGAGGCGGCCGCGCGCGCGGGCACCGATGCGGCAAGGGCGATGCTCGGGCTAGAGCCGGGCCGTCACACGCAGTCCAGCTTCTGGTCTGACCAGTACGGGCTGCGCATCCAGTACGTGGGACATGCGCGCGACGGGGACGTGGTCGAGATCGACGGCGTGCCCGCGGAGCGGGACTTCACGGCTGTCTACCGGCGGGCGGGCAGGCCCGTCGCAGCGCTGCTGGTGGGCCGGCCGCATGCGCTGCCCGAAGTGCGGCGGTCGATCGAGTCGGGCTCACAGATCTTTTCCGGCACTGAATACCTGAAGGAGACGGCATGACCAAACACGCAATGAGAATCATCACGGCCCTCGCGCTTGTGGCGCTCGGCGGCCTGGCGGGCTTCGCCCTCGGTGCGCCGCACGGCGACGCGACGGCAAGCAAACAGACGCCGCCTCCGGTCGAGGTGCGCACGGAGGTGATCCGGCACACCGTCAGGATCCACCGCAAGCCGAAGGCGCCGAAGCCTCCGCCGCGCGCGGCAGCGCCCGCTTCCGCTCCGCCTGCCCGCGCTGTGCTCATCGCGCAGCCTTCCACTTCGGCACCGGCATCCGCGCCCGTGCGCACTCGCACGAGCGGCGGTGGCGGTGCCGGAGGCGAGCACGAGCACGAGGGCGAGGGCGGCGATGACTGAGCAATCGCAGGCCGGACACGGGCCGGGTGCGATGCCGGTGATCGTGACGGCGCTCGGCGGCTTCCTGATCGTGCTGGTGATCCTCGGCCTGCAGATGCGAGCCGGCAAGGATCCGGTCGTCAAGCCCACGGTCGCGGCGCAGACTTCGCGCATGGTCGTCAAGCGCCGCGTAGTCGTGCGCCGCGTGATCGTCACCGATGCCCCTGCGGACACCGCGGGACCGGCGCCGGCCCGGACGGCCGACCCGGCGCCTGCCACTCCGGCCCCCGTCAACCCGGCGCCGGTGCAGCCGGCGCCCGCGCCCGCGGCGCCGGTCACGAGGTCGTCGTGACCGGCGCCGAACACGACCTGAGCTTTCGCTGCATGGGTAGCGACATGCGCGTCCTGGTCGGCGAGCCGCTGGAGCCGGCCCTGCCCGGACCGGCTGCCGCGGCCGAGGCTGTGCGCGCGTTCCTCGTGGACTTCGACCAGCGGCTCTCGCGCTTCCGGCTCGACAGCGAGCTGTCGGCGCTGAATCGCGATTCGCGGTTCGTGGTGCCGGCCTCGGAGCTGCTCCGGAATGCCGCCCGGGCGGCATCCTGGGCCGCGGAGCGCAGCGGCGGGCTTGTCGATCCCACGCTCGTGGGTGAGCTCGAGCAGCTCGGCTACGCGGACTCGCGCGACGGCATGGCGCCCGCAACCGTGTCCGAGGCGATCGCCGCCGCGCCACCCCGGTGCCCGGCGCAGCCCAACCCGCACAGCCGCTGGCGCGAGATCTGTGTCAACGACGCGACCGGCACCGTGGTGCGCCCGCCCGGCGTGCGGCTCGACAGCGGCGGCGCAGGGAAGGGACTGGCCGCCGACATGGCGACCCGGCTGCTACGCGGGTACGCGCGTTTCGTCGTCGACTGCGGCGGTGACCTGCGGGTCGGCGGCCCCGGCGCCGAGGACGACCGGTACGAGATCGAGGTCGAGCATCCGCTGACCCGCGAGCGCGTGCTCGTGCTGCGGGTCGCGGCCGGCGGCGTGGCTACCTCCGGCATCAACGTCCGGCTGTGGCGCACGGAAGCCGGTCGCTTCGCGCACCACCTGCTCGACCCGGCGACCGGCAAACCGGCCTGGACCGGGCTCGCCGGCGTGACCGCGCTTGCGTCCACGGCGCTGGAGGCGGAGACTCTGGCCAAGGCGGCGCTGCTGTCCGGCCCCGAGGCCGCGCGGGAGTGGCTCGCGCAGCACGGCGGGATCCTGGTGCACGACAGCGGCAAGGTCGAGCGGGTGGGCCTGCGTGAGCTCACGCCCGAGCGGGTGCGCTTCGTGCTTCCCACACGAACGCGCGTGGCATGACCCTGGTTCCCATCATCGACGAGAGCGCGTGCGCCGCCCACGGCGACTGCGTCGACATCGCGCCCGCCGTCTTCGCGCTCGATGACGTCGCCGTCGTGATCGGCGACGGCTCATCCGACCTGATCCTCGAGGCCGCGCGTGGATGCCCTTCGTCGGCGATCAGCGTCGTCGACGCCGACACGGGCGAGACCATCTTTCCCTGACGCAGGGAGGGGTACTCCGCCCGCCCGTTTCGCGCTAGATTCCGCGGGTCAGGGGTGCACAGAGTGACTGTGACCGCTCGCACAGAAAGGGGAAAAACATGAGTCAGCTGGCAATTGACGACGCCACGATCGAGGGGCTGCGGTCCGCGGTCGACGGTGAGGTGGTCGCCCCCGAGGACGCGGCGTATGACGAGCTGCGCAAGGTCTGGAACGGCATGATCGACGCCCACCCGGCGTTGATCGTGCGGTGCGAGTCGACCGACGACGTGGTGGCCGCGGTCAACTTCGGCCGCGAGCACGACCTGGTCGTCTCCGTGCGGGGCGGGGCGCACTCGACCCCCGGCTACAGCACCTGTGAGGGCGGAATCGTGATCGACCTGCAGCCGATGAACGGCGTCGAGGTCGATCCCGCGGCAGCGACGGCGCGCGTCCAGGGCGGTGCGAAGTGGGCCGATCTCGACGGCGCCACCCAGGAGCACGGCCTTGCCGTCACCGGCGGCCGTGTGTCGGACACCGGCGTCGGTGGCCTGGCGCTCGGCAGCGGCAGCGGCTGGCTCGAGCGGCCGTACGGGGCGACCTGCGAGAGCATGCGCTCCGCGGAGGTCGTGACCGCCGACGGCAGCGTCGTGCGCGCAAGCGCCGACGAGAACCCGGACCTCTTCTGGGGACTGAAAGGCGGCGGCGGGAACTTCGGCGCCGTCACCGAGTTCGAGTTCGACCTGCACCCGGTCGGGCCCATTGTGATGGGCGGAATGCTCGCATTCCCGCGTCCCCAGGCGCGTGAGATCATCCGCGCGTACCGCGACTTCATGGAGCAGGCGCCGAAGGAGGTGTGCGGAGGCCTGGCGCTGATCACCGCTCCGCCGGAGGACTTTGTTCCCGAACCGGCGCGCGGACAGCCGGCCGTCGGCATCGTCTACTGCTACGTCGGACCGCCCGAGGAGGGCGCGGCGGCTCTGCAGCCGCTGCGCGATGCCCTGCCCGACCCGGTGCTCGACATTGTGCAGCCGATGCCGTACACGGCGCTCCAGCAGATGCTCGACGCGGGCAACCCGCACGGGATCCGCGAGTACTTCAAGGTCGACTACCTCGGCTCGCTGCCGGACGAGGCGATCGACATCATCGTCGAGCAGGCGGAGCAGTTGCCGGCACCGTTCGGACAACTGATCCTGGGGCGGATGGGAGGGGCTGTCGGGCACACCGACAGCAGCACGCGTGCGCTCACGATTCCCGACGCGCCCTGGTGCTACTTCTGCCTGTCGATGTGGATGGATCCGGCCGAGGACGAGCGCAACACCGCCTGGGCGCGAGGTTTCGCCGAGGCGATGCAGGCGTTCGGGGTGGGCAAGGCTCTCCCGAACTTCATCGAGCCGGACGAGGGCAACGCGCGGCTGCGTGCCTCCTACGGTGAGGACAAGTACGGCCGGCTCGTCGAGCTGAAGGACAAGTGGGACCCGGACAACCTGTTCCGGCTGAACCAGAACATAAGCCCGTCGGCCTGACGCCGTCGGATAACGTGCGCCGATCGTGAAGCGCGCGATCTTCGAGTCCGAGCACAAGGACTACCGCGAGTCCGTGCGGCGATTCCTCGCCGAGGAGGTCGTCCCGAACCACGAGCAGTGGGAAGCGGAAGGGCTCGTGCCGCGCGAGCTGTTCGCGAAGGCCGCGGACAAGGGGATGCTTGCGATGGGCGTGCCCGAGGCGTTCGGCGGGCTCGGCATCGACGACTTCCGCTTCAACCAGATCGTCGTCGAGGAGGTCGGATATGCCGGCGTCGCCGGATCGGGCCTCGGCATCACGCTGCACAACGACGTCTGCATGCCCTACTTCCTCGAATACTGCACCGACGAGCAGCGCCGGCGCTGGCTGCCGGGGATCGCCGACGGGTCGCTGATCACGGCGCTCGCGATGACCGAGCCCGGCATCGGCTCGGACCTCGCATCGATGTCCGCGACCGCGCGGCGCGACAACGGGCACTACGTCGTCAACGGCACGAAGACCTTCATCACGAACGGGATCAACGCCGACCTCGTGATCACGGCGGTGAAGACCGATCCCATTCAGCGCCACGCCGGCATGAGCCTGGTGGTTCTTGAGCGAGGCATGGACGGCTTTGAGCGGGGCCGGAATTTCGAGAAGATCGGGATGCACGCGCAGGACACCGCCGAGCTGTTCTTCAACGACGTGCCCGTACCCGCCGAGAACCTGCTGGGGGAGGAAGGCAAGGGCTTCCTGCACCTGGTCTCCAACCTCGCGCAGGAGCGGATGTCGATCGCGATCGCCGCCGTCTCGTCCGCCCAGGCCGCATTCGACATCACGCTGGAGTACGTGAAGGAACGCACCGCGTTCGGCCAGCCCGTCGGCTCGTTCCAGGCGTCGCGGTTCGCGCTCGCCGAGATGAAGACCGAGATCGAGCTGGCGACGGTTTTCGTCGACCAGGCGGTGATGGCGCTCAACGCCGGCGAGCTCTCCCCGGAGGACGCCGCAATGGCCAAGTGGTGGTCGACCGAGCTCCAGGGCCGGGTCGTCGACAAGTGCCTGCAGCTGCACGGTGGCTACGGCTACATGCTCGAGTACCCGATCGCCCGCTACTACAACGACGCACGCATCACGCGCATCTACGGCGGCACGACCGAGATCATGAAGGAGATCGTCGGCCGCTCGCTCGGCGTCTAGCTCGAGCTGCTGCAACGCTCCGAAACGGCTAACGGCCCCCCGCCGATCGTCCGATAACGGTCGTAATGCGCCGGCGGCTGCCCAAACTCGGCCTGGTCGGGCGATTCAGCGTGATGAGCCTGATTCCCATCGTCCTGCTCGGGGTTGTGCTGGCCCGCACCGTGAAGGACCAGGTGACATCCCGGAGCCTCGCGAATGCCGAGGAGACCGCGCAGCTCATCTCGCAGTCGTCGGTCCAGCAGCACCTGACACCGGGCGACGTTCGTGATGGGCTGAGCCGCGAGGAGCTGAGAGTGCTCAACGGCGAGCTGCGGAACAGCCAGGTCTCCGAGCGAATCGCCCGCATCAAGCTGTGGAACCGTTCCGGCCGGGTCGTCTACTCGGACGACTCCAAGATCGTGAATCGCAAGTTCCCCCTGGGAGGGGACCTCGAAGAGGCGCTCGACGGGGAGGTGTCGTCGGAGGTCACCGGCGCGGACGAGGTCGAGAACGCGGAGGAGCGGGGATTCGGCCGGCTGCTCGAGGTGTACGTGCCGCTCGAGTTCGGGGCGGCGGGCGTTCCCGCCGGGGCGTTCGAGATCTACATGCCCTACGACCCCATCGCCGCCGCCATCAATCGCGATACCAAGAAGCTCTACCTGATCCTCTTTGGCGGCCTCGCGCTGCTGTATCTAGTGCTGTTCCGCATCGTCGTCTCCGCATCCCGCCGCCTGCGGCGCCACGCGGCCGAGAACCGTCACCAGGCGCTGCACGATTCGCTCACCGACCTGCCGAACCGGACTCTGTTCCATGACCGCATCGAGCAGGCGCTGCGACATGGACGGCGGGAGCGCGTGCTCGGCGCTGTGCTGCTGATCGACCTCGATCGCTTCAAGGAGGTCAACGACACCCTCGGCCATCAGAAAGGGGATCACCTGCTCAAGGAGATCGGGCTGCGCCTGCGGGCAACGCTGCGTGACAGCGACACGATCGCCCGCCTCGGTGGCGACGAGTTCGGCGTCCTGCTTCCCGGCCTCGGCCACGCCGGCGGCGCGACCGACGCGGCGAAGAAGATCCGCTCCGCGCTCGATCACGACTTCGTGGTGGACGAGCTTCCCGTCCACATCGACGCGAGCGTCGGCATCGCCCTTTACCCGGAGCACGGGGAGGACGTCGACATGCTTCTGCAGCACGCCGACGTCGCCATGTACGAGGCCAAGAAGAAGCACACCGGGTACGAGGTCTACTCCGTCGACCACGACCCCTACAACCCGGTCCGGCTGGCGATGGTCGGGGAGCTGAAGAAGGGCCTCCAGGAAAACCAGGTCCTGCTCCACTACCAGCCGAAGGTCGACCTCGAGACAGGCAAGATCGTCGGCGCCGAGGCGCTGGTCCGCTGGCAGCACCCCACGCGGGGTCTCCTGCCTCCTGCCGAGTTCGTCCCGATGGCCGAGCACACGGGGCTGATCAAGCCGTTGAGCCGCTACGTCCTGAACATGGCGCTTTCCCAGTGCCGCGAGTGGCGCGACGAGGGCATGGATCTGAAGGTCTCGGTCAACCTCTCCACTCGCGACCTGCTCGACCCGCATCTTCCGCAGGACGTATCGCAACTGCTTTCGCGGTGGCGGCTGCCCGCCTCGTCGGTCGAGCTGGAGATCACCGAGAGCACCATGATGGTCGATCCCCAGCGCTCGCTGGAGGTGCTGAAGCGCCTCCACAACATGGGCATCGCGCTTTCGATCGACGACTTCGGCACCGGCTACTCGTCGCTCTCGTACCTGAAGGAGCTGCCCGTCAACGAGCTGAAGATCGACCGCACCTTTGTCGAGGCGATGACCTCGAACAGGGGCGACGCCTTCATCGTGCGCTCCACCATCGACCTGGCCCACAACCTCAGCCTGCAGGTCGTGGCCGAGGGCGTGGAGGACCAGGCGACCATGGACGAGTTGGCGGGGCTTGGCTGCAACGTGGCCCAGGGGTTCCACCTGAGCCGCCCGCTGCCGCCGCAGGACTTCACGACGTGGCTTGCCTCCAGCGGCACCGTCGCCGTGGCCGCGCGCGAAGTGGCTTGATAGGCCGTCATTTGCTTAGCCGCAAATGACGGGAGCTCTGTAGTGCGCGTCATATAGCCGGGTCGAGCTCGAACTCCCCGAGCTCGGGGGTCCGCAGCATCTCGCGGTGGCGTTCTGGCGTCCACGGCCACAGCTCCGGCAGGCCGTCCTTGCCGAGATACCAGCTGTTGCAGCCGGTCACCCAGGCCGTCGCCGGCATCGCGTCGCGCATCTGCCGGTTGAAGCGCTCGGTCGCCTCGGCGGTCGGCGCCGCCGAGTCGATGCGGCCCTCGCGGAACATCTGGATCAGCTGCATCACGTAGTCGGCCTGCGTCTCGGCGACGATCACGAGCGACTGGTTGCCGATCGGGCTGTGGGGCCCCATCAGCATGAAGAAATTCGGAAAGCCCGGCACCCCGACCGTGCGGTAGGCGCGCGGGCCGTCCCGCCAGGCGTCGTCGAGCGTGTTCCCGTCCGGTCCCGTCAGTGCGATCGGGCGCAGGTACGCGTGGGCGTCGAAGCCGGTGGCGAGCACGAGCACGTCGAGGGGATGGAGCTTGCCGTCCCGGGTCACGATGCCCTCCGGCTCGACGCGGTCGATCGCCTTCGTGACCACGTCGACGTTCGGCTGCTGGACGGCCTTGTAGAAGTTCGCCGACACCACCAGCCGCTTGCACATGGGGTCGTAGTCGGGCGTCAGCTTTGCGCGGAGCAGCGGGTCGCGGACCCTCCTGAGATTCAGCCGGCACAGCGTGTCGACGAACCGCCGCTGCCAGCCAGGCTGAACCACGGCCCGTCCGATCAGATGCTCGAAGTACTTCTGCCAGAACCGGTAGGAGAGGCGGTTCAGGATCGGAAAGCGGCGCATGATCCGCCGCGTCAGCGCGCGATAGCTGGGGTTCTGCCCGGGAAACACCCACTGCGCCGTGCGCTGGAAGATCTCGAGGCGGCCGGCGACCTCCGACAGCGCACACGTGATCTGGACGCCGGTCGAGCCGGTGCCGATCATCCCGATGCGCCGCCCCTCGAGCGCCACGTCGTGATCCCACCGGGCGGAATGGAAGACGTCGCCGGCAAAGCTCTCCAGGCCGGGGATGCTCGGGTACCGCGGATGGTGGAGGACGCCGCACGCGGAGATCAGGAAGTCGGCCTCGGTTTCCTCTCCGTCGCGCATCCTGATCCGCCAGGATCCATCCTCGAACTCCGCACGCTCGACCTCCTTGCCGAAGCGGGTGTGGGAGTGCATGCCATACCTGTCGGCGACTCCTTCGAAGTACCGCTGGATCTCGCTCCCGGGTGAGTAGTACTTGGTCCAGTCGGGATTCGGCTCGAACGAGTACGAGTAGAAGCGGGACGGAACGTCGCATTCGAGCCCCGGGTAGGTGTTCTCGCGCCAGGTCCCGCCGACCCGCGCGGCCTTCTCGTAGATCGTGAAGGACTCGATGCCGGCCTGCTTGAGCTTGATGCCCATGCAGATGCCGGACATGCCGGCTCCCACGATGGCCACCGTGGGCGATCTGGACGGTCTCCCGTTCTGGGTGCTCGCGGCCATTCGCGGCGACCTTATCCGACAACCACGCGGCCGTAGCACGGAGCACCCGTCATTTGCGGCTGAGCAAATGACGGCCCCTTTAACTTTCGTTTGCGCCGTAGACCATTCGTCCATACATTGGAGTGCGTCCCCGCTCTCCCCCGAGCACGATGGAGTCGCAGGATCTTGGAACGGAATCCAAGCCTGGACGTGGACTGGAATCCGCCCTCCTCCAAGGGCGCCCCGTCTCCGGCCCAAGCTACCCCTAACCCCATATTTGACGCGCCGCAGACCGGCACGGCTGACGCTGCAACGGAGCGCGCCCCGCGCGACCCGTTTCGTTCGCTTCGCCGGCTGACGCGGCGCACCGAAGGCCGGAGCGGCGAGATTGTCGACGCGCTCGAGGCCGACGCACTTTTGCTGCGCGAAGAGAACGCCCGCTTGCGGGTCAAGCTCGAAGCGCCGCCGAACGTCGGGCACGTGATCGAGCGCCTGCGGGCGCTCCCCACTCCTTCCTCGACTCCCGAGGAGGAGCACGGCCCTTCGAACCAGGAGCACGCTGAGCACGCGGAGCAAGGCGACGAAGCCCTGCACGTCCTCACCGAGGCGATCGTGATGCGCAACGCACTCCTGGAGGTCTGCAGCGAGATCGGCCAGGTGATGGCCGGCCTCGAAGCACGGCTCGCAGGACTCACGCCGTCAGGCCAACTGATGGACAACCCAACCCCCAACGGACCCCGCTCACACGGACACCTCAAGGAGGCACGACGGTGAAAAGACTCACCCCCCTGGCGATGATGGTCGTCGCCATTTTCCTCATGGTCCCTTCGGCGGCCTCGGCTGCGATGCCGAACCAGCGCACGGACCTGAAGGTCCTGCTGCTGTCGGCGAACGGGACGGAGCCCTCAACCTCCGCCTGGGAGGCAGCCATGAAGCGCGAAGGCGTCCCCTACGAGAAGAAGATCGCCACCAACGACGAGCCTTACACGGCTTCCACGTTCGCCGACACGGTGGACGGCGCGCCGCGTGCGAAGTACGAGGCCGTGATCGTCGCAACCGGCGGTCTCGTCTACGAGAGCAACGGCACCTACCCGTCGGCGCTCAGCACCGAGGAGTGGGCCGCGCTGGCCGACTTCGAGGTCAAGTACGGCATCCGTCAGGTCACCGGGGTCGTCTACCCGTCGGCCGAGTACGGCCTCAACACCCCCACGGTCAGCGGCGAGCTCGGCGGCGTCGTCGGCAAGCTGACGGCCCAGGGGCTGACCACGTTCCCCTACCTCAAGGGCAACGTGCCGATCGACCAGTACACGTGGGGCTACCAGGCCACACCTGCGACTGGCTCGAAGTTCAAGACGCTCGTCACGGGCCCGGGCAACTCCGCCCTGGTCGGCATCAACACGCGCCCTGACGGTCGCGAGGAGATGGTCTCGACGTTCGACTCGAACCAGTACCAGCTCCAGAACCAGCTCCTGCGTCACGGGATGCTGAGCTGGGTCACGCGCGGTGTGTACCTCGGTACCGAGCGCAACTACCTCACGGTCCAGGTGGACGACGTCTTCCAGGGCAGCGCGCGCTGGGACACGGTGGCGAACGCCGAGACCGAGGTCAGGCCGAACCGGATGACTCAGTTCGACGTCCTCCGGGCCGTCGTCTGGTCACAGGTGCACGACTTCCGTATCGACATGGCCTTCAACGGTGAGGGCGCTGTCGAAGCCGGAAGCAGAGACCGGCTCACTGCAGCACTGCTGAGCGCCAAGAAGTACTTCTACTGGATCAACCACACCTACAGTCATCCGAACCTGGACGACCTCACGTACGCCCAGATCAAGGACGAGATCCAGAAGAACGTCGCGTGGGCGAAGAGCAAGGGCCTGCCGATCGACCCGACCGAGCTGGTCACCGGCGAGCACTCCGGCCTGTTCAACCCGAACATGGCTCAGGTGTTCACCGACACCGGCATCAGGACGTTCGGTGACGACAACTCGCGTCGTCCGGCGCAGTGGCAGCTCGGCCCCGCAATGAGCCTGCCGCGGTACCCGACGAACGTGTACTACAACACCGCAACCCGCAAAGAGCAGCTCGACGAGTACAACTACCTGTACTTGCCGCCGGAGCTCGGAGGCGCGTGCGTCAACTCGTCCACGACGACCTGCTTCTCGAAGCCGGCCACGTGGAGCGAGTACATCGACAGAGAGGCCTCGCAGGTGCTGCGCCACGTGCTCGGCAACGACCCGCGGCCTCACTACATGCACCAGGCCAACCTGGCCAAGGACGGAGTCATGTACTCCGTGATGGACGAGGTCCTGAAGCGCTACCGGTCGTACTTCAAGCCGGAGCTGGTTCAGCCGATTCACAAGGAAGCCGCCGGTCTGATCACGACCCAGACCCAGTGGGAGTCCCTCTCACCGCAGGTCGAGGCGTTCATGCAGAACGGCAAGGTCACAGTCAAGTCCAACGCAACCTCCACGCTGCAGGTCCCGCTCGCCGGTGCAACCGGCCTGGGCACCCTGTACGGAGGCACGACGTCCGGTTACGCGTCGATTGCTCCGGGCAAGACACTGCAGCTCAACGCCAAGCTCCTTCCCTAGGCGTCGAGTAGCAACGGACTGAGCGAACGGGGTACGTGGTGCCGATCGACACATCGATTCGGCCGCCGCGTGCCCCGTCCCGTTCGGCCCGGCCGGGTGCCCGCGTCCTGCTGATCACCGAGGGAACGTACCCCCACGTGATCGGCGGGGTGAGCTCCTGGTGCGACCTGCTGATCGACGGGATCCCCGAGATCCACTGGCAGGTTCTCCCGATCGTCGCGGCCTCTGACCGCGACCGTCGTTCCTTCGAGGTGCCGGCGCACGCCGAGCTCCTCCCGAGCATCGACCTCTGGTCGGGCGACGCGCCTCCCCGCAAGCGCCGCCCGGGCAAGGCGAATGCCGCGCTTGCGAGCACGCTCGTGCGGACCCTGATCGGCTGGGACGGTGACCACCAAGCTTTGATCGACGCGCTGGTCTGGTGCCGGCGCCACCCCGACGGAGTCCGGTCGGCATTTCGCAGCCGGCGCGGCTGGGAGCAGTTCCTGCGCGCGCTGCAGGAGGTGCTCGCCGAGCAGACCCACGGCTCCGCCCCTGCTCCCGAGCTCGACACGGTCGAGGCCGCAACGCTCTATCAGACCCTTTACTGGGTAGCTCGCACCGCGAGCACCCCGACGCCCGAGACCGATCTGCTGCACGTCACGTGCGCGGGCTGGGCTGCGGTCCCCGCGCTGGTGCACAAGGCAATCCATGGCACGCCGATCCTGCTCACGGAGCACGGCGTCTACGTGCGCGAGAGCTACCTCGCGGCCGCCCGCAGCCGGTCTGCCCCTGGCCAGCGCTTCGTGTCGACGCGACTCGCGCGGGGGCTTGCCCTCGCCACCTACGCGGCGGCCGACGTGATCTCACCCGTGTCCGAGGCCAACGCGAAGTGGGCCGTGGCGATGGGCGTGGACCCGGCCAAGGTCAAGGTGATCCACAACGGCATCGGCGAGCCCGAGCAGCCCCAGCCGCTCCCGGACACCGCGACGGTCGTCGCGATCGGACGTATCGACCCGCTGAAGGACGTGCACACCATGCTGCGCGTCGCGGTCGAGGTCCTCGAAAGGTTGCCGCACGCACGGTTCCTCTACTACGGGCCCTCCTCTCCCGAGCAGGAGGCCTACGCCAAGTCGTGCGAGGACCTGCACCGTCAGCTCGGGCTGGACGAGCGCTTCAAGTTCATGGGCAGCACACGGGACGTGACGGGTGCGCTGCACGCGGCCGACATGCTCTTGATGACGAGCATCTCCGAAGGCCTGCCGATGGGCATCCTCGAGGCGCTGGCGCAGGGCCGCCCGGTCGTCGCGACCTCGGTCGGCGGAGTGCCCGAGGTGCTCCGCGGCTGCGGAATCGTGGCGCCGCCCTGCGACGTGCACGCCATCGCGGTGGCGACGACGACCATCCTGAGCGATCCTGCTCTGGCCTCCCGTCTCGGCAAGCGCGGCCACCAGCGGGTTGCGCGCAGGTTCACCAAGGAAACCTGCCTCGGCGGCTACCGCGAGCTGTTCGGCCACATGACGACCCACTTGGTGGCGGCATGAAGGCGCTCGACGCCCGCCGCGCATGTGCCGTCGTCGAGGCCCGCCTCGGCCGGCCCGTGCAGGACAGTCTCGAGGCCGCCGTGGTGCTCGAAGCGTGGTGCGGGCTGCAGGCCCGCGAAGCGATCGACCGCGGCCGCAAGCTGATCGGACACGTCGGCGCTCCTGCCCCGCGCCGTCGCCACATCGAGGAGCAGGAGACCTCGGGACGCAGCGCGATGGCGGAGGGCATGTCGCTGGTGCTCGCGATTCTTGCCGTGGCGATGTGGGCGTCGCCTCTCAACTCCATGCTGGGCGCGGCCGTGTGGGACACGGCGGTGCGAATCGCCCTGCCCTTGACCTTCGCTTTGCAGTGGATCCTCTGGAGCAGGCACTTGAGCAAGGGGGAGGGGCTGGGATCCCTCCGCCGCGAGGGGCCGGCGGGGATCGTCGGCCTTGCCGCGATCGCCGCCCTGCTGGTGTCGCTCGGCGACGCCGGTGCGGTCGCGGCGTTGCTGCTGGTCACGTGGACCAGCGGCACGGTGCTGATGAGCCGCGGCTGGGGTCTCCTGTATGCGCTCGTACTGGCGTCCGTCGGGCTCGGTCTCGGATTCGAGCTTGATCCCTTTGCCCTGCTGGTCGGCGCGGCGCTTTTCTCGATCGCGGCGGTGGGCGCGGCGGTCGCGACCTCCGGCCCGGCCGCGTCGTCGACCGGCGGCTGGGTGCAGGCGCTCGTGGTGGGAGTGATCGGTGCCGGGCTCGGCGCGCTGCTGGTCACGGACCACACGATCGGCTGGGGCTTTTACGGCGCGCTGCCCGCGCTCGCGCTGATCCCATCCGCCGTGGGCGGCCTGTGGGGCGGGCGTTACCTGTCAAGTGTCCACGTGGAGTTGCCGCGGGCGCTGCGAGAGACGCCGGTTGCACGTGCCGACAAGGTCGACCTCGGCGGCCCGGGGCTGGTGATCCTCGCGGGAGCCATCCTGCGACTCACCCTTGGAACCGCCGTCCTGTCGGGCCTCTGCATGCTGGTCAGCCCGTGGACGTCGGGCACGATCGCTACAAGTCTGTTTGTGGGATTCGGCTGCCTCGCGCTCGCAACGCTTTTCGTCAGCCTGCTGGTGTCGCTCGGGCGCATGACGTGGGCCCTGGTCGCCGTCTCGGCCGCGGTGCTCGTCGAGGTCTGGGTCGAGCTGCCGGCAGCGCTGGCGCAGCCGGGCAGCGGCCTGGTCGCCGGCGGCGTGATCGCGTCGATCATCGCCATCCCGCCGCTGGTAAAGCTCTTCCTGCGTCCCGGCCGGGCGCTCGCGACGGCGGTCTGGATCGCATGAGGACGCTGACCCCGACGCGGACCTTCGTGCTCGTCGGCTGTCTCTTGGCGGCGGCGCTGCTGGCGCAGGTCTCGCTTGCAAGCGCCGGTACCGCGACGGCCGCAGATGCATTGCAGGTGAGGGCCGCCAAGACGTGGACCTTCAGTGGTCGCGGCACGAAGCGCATCGGCACGGTCCGGCTGCGCCACACGGCGACGCTGCGCTGGACGAAGGGCCGCGGCACGCTCCGGATAACCGGCACGCGTGGATTTCGCCTGCTCGAGACGCGTTCCCGGCGCGGCAAGATCACGGTCCGGCGCGGCACCTACCGGCGCCTGAGCGCGAGCGCGCCGAGCAGCTGGCGCATCACGATCCGCGAGCGTTAGCGCCGGCCGCGGCTACCGGCAGACAGCGCCGACCTTCGAGAGGTCGACGTTGGTGCGCTGCGCGTTGATGCGCAGCTTGCGTGCACGGTCGCAGAAGCTGGACCTGGGCAGCTCGTACTCCACCTCGAACACCGGCTTGCCTGCGTCGATGAACGGCACCAGCTTGCCGCACGCCTGATACTGGAAGCACTGCTCGACCACCGCGAAGTCGAAGTCGTTACGCAGCGCGGTGACCTGCTCGAGATCGTTCTTCAGCCCGACCGCCATGCCGGCGTTGTGGGCAAGCAGGGCCAGGCGCTTGTTGTAGCGGACCTGATGTCTGTCCGTCAGCGGGAAGCCCGTGTCGTTGGTGAAGCCGTCGACGTTGTCCGGCTCCACGGCATCGAATCCCTTGCTCTTGCAGATGGAGATGCGGTCGCGCATGATCGGGGTCAGCACGTCGATCCGCCGGATGTCGAGCCAACGCTCGCCGGGCCAGCCGTTGCTGCGGCCCAGCACGGAGTCGGGGAAGCGGCTCCGGTCGGGACGCCAGTCCTCCCACGTTCCCGCGCTGATGTAACAGACGGCGTAACGTCCGAACTTGTGCAGGCGCGACACGAACGACGCGGGAGTGTCGAACCCGTCCACGTCGTACACGACTGCCCGCGTGATCTGTGGCGTGCCCTGGAGCTGGTAGGTCCAGGCGGCCTCGAACGGCGGGGGCTTGCAGGCGCCGACACACCGGGCCTCGCCGTCGGCGAGCAGGACCTGTGTGATGCCGACGGCCAGGATCGCGACCGTCGCGACCCCGTACACGGCCGCTCGCACGAGCCGCCGCCGGGACTTGTGAGTATTGGGATCCATCCCCTGGGCCTATCGGCAGTTTAGGCCGTCCTTCCAACTTCCAAACACGATATCGGCACGAATGGCGTACTCATATTGCTCTTCGGCGGCGGCTCAGCGCATAGGATCGCGCGCGCCGACGAGCGACGAGAGGAGCACCGATGAGTGAAGTTGTCCTGAGCGAGCGCCCCGCACCGCAAGTGAGGCTCGTGACGCTCAACCGGCCCGAGCAGCTGAACGCGATCAACACAGATCTGTGCGCGGCCCTGCACGAAGAGCTGCGCTCGATCGCGGCCGACCGCTCCTGCAGGGTGGTCGTCCTGACCGGCGCGGGGCGTGGGTTCTGCGCCGGTGTCGATCTGCGCGGCTATGGCCAGGCGCCGGGTAACGACGGCAGCGACCCCGCGCGGGATCACTTCGGCAACCAGGAGCACATGTCGCGGCTGATCCTGCAGGTACGCGCGACACCGCAGCCGGTGATCGCCGCGGTGAACGGGGGAGCGGCGGGCTTCGGGATCGCGCTCGCGTGCGCGAGCGACATCCGCTACGCGGCGCGCAGCGCCGTGTTCCGCGCCGCGTTCATCAACATCGGCCTGTCGAACTGCGACATGGCCACGAGCTGGCTGCTGCCGCGGCTGGTCGGCGCCTCCCGCGCCCACGAGCTGATGCTCACCGGCCGGCGTCTCGACGCTGACGAGGCGGCGAGCATCGGCCTGGTCGCGGACGTGGTGGACGACGATCGGCTGCTCGCGCGCGCGCTCGAGGGAGCCGAGCAGGTGGCCGCCTGGGCACCGTGGGGCACGCGGCTCACCAAGCAGGGCATGTGGGCGGCGCTCGAGATCCCCTCCCAGCAGACGGCCGTCGAGTACGAGGACCGCCAGCAGATCATGGCGCTGCACGGGGCGGCGCCCGCCGAGGCGATCGGCGCGTACCTCGAGAAGCGGTCCGCCGAGTTCGCCGACTAGGAGATGACTGCTTCCATGGCCGCGCTCTCGCTGCACGACCTCGACCTCACGCTGGCGCTGTCGAAGACCGAGGAGGCCAAGCGGCTCGAGGCGGCTCAGCGGCGCCTGCTGGCGCTGCGGCTGCAGATCGGCGGCAAGCTCGGCGACGGCCGGCTGGGCCCGGCGGTCTGCCTGCTGTTCGAGGGGTGGGACGCAGCCGGGAAGGGCGGCGCGATCAAGCGGCTGGTCGCCCCGCTCGATCCGCGCCACGTGCGCGTCGCGGCATTCGGGGCGCCCATCGACGAAGAGCGCCGCCATCACTTCCTGTGGCGGTTCGAGCCGGTGCTGCCAGGCTTGGGCGACATGTCGGTGCTCGACCGCTCCTGGTACGGGCGAGTGCTCGTGGAGCGAGTCGAGGGCCTCGTCAGCGTGGACCAGTGGTCCCGCGCCTACGACGAAATCGTGGCGTTCGAGCGGATGCTCGCGCGCGAGGGAGTGATCATCGTCAAGTTCTGGCTGCACATCTCCGCGGCGGAGCAGCGGAGGCGGTTCGAGCAGCGCGCGCAGGACCCGCTCAAGCGGTGGAAGCTGACCGATGACGACTGGCGCAATCGCGCGCTCCGGCCGCAATACGAGGACGCCGTCGAGGACGTGCTCGCCCGCACCGACCACGAGCTCGCGCACTGGCAGCTCGTCGAGGCGGAGTCGAAGCGCTATGCGCGCGTGAAGGTGATCGAGACGGCGATCGCGCAGATGGAGCGGGGCATGCGCGAGCGCGGCATCGAACCGGTCGACATGCCGGAGGGGTGAGCGCGCGGTCTGGGGGTGGGACTCGGCTAGCAGCCGCGCCGGGAGCGGTCCCGCTCCCTGGCGAGGATGCATCGTGCCAGTGTCCCGTTCAACTCGTCGAGATACTCGGACATCGTGGCGTCCTCGCCAACTGCCCACAGCGTCTCGTCGAGCGTACGCAGAACGTCGTCGTCGCTCAGGCCAAAGTGCTTGGCCGATTCGAACACCGCCTTGAGAGGAGAGGCGGTCGCGGAGTTGGAGTGCATCCGTTCCATAGACGGTCGACTACCCACGACAAGTTAGGCAGTAACCCGGTCATTCGCCCCATTATCAAGCCGTTTTTCTCAGGCACCTCTCATCTTCTGGCGGTGAAATTCGCTACGTGCGCGTTCTGATCGTGGAGGACGACAAGCGGATGGCCGCGGCCGTGAGACGGGGCCTGCAGGCGGAGGGCATCGTGGCCGACCTCGCCTCGAACGGTGAGGACGCACTGTGGATGGCCGCCGCGACGGAGTTCGACGCGGTCGTGCTGGACGTGATGCTGCCCGGCATCGACGGCTTCGTGACGTGCCGGCGCCTCCGTGAGGACGGGATCTGGGCGCCGATCATCATGGTGACGGCGCGCGACTCGGTCGACGATCGCGTCCTGGGGCTCGACGAGGGCGCCGACGACTATCTGACCAAGCCCTTCTCGCTGGCGGAGCTGCTCGCGCGACTGCGCGCGCTCGCGCGCCGCGGTCCCGTCGAGCGCCCGCCGGTGCTCGAGGTCGGCGACCTGCGCCTGGACCCTGCCACGCAGCAGGCGTGGCGTGGGAAGGAGGAGATCGCGCTCTCCCCGAAAGAGTTCGCGTTGCTGGAGACGTTCATGCGCCGGCCCGGGGAGCTCCTCAGCCGGTATCAGCTCCTGGAGCACGCATGGGACTACGACTATGAGAACCGATCAAACGTCGTCGAGGTCTACGTCCGCTACCTGCGCGAGAAGATCGACCGGCCGTTCGGCGTGAAGTCGCTCGAGACCGTGCGAGGCGCCGGCTACCGGCTGCGAAGGGACGGAGGATCTTAGGAAGACTGCCGATCCGGGTCCGGTTGACGGTCGCGTTCGCGCTTGCGATGGCGCTGGTGATCGCCGCGATGGGCGTGTTCGTGTACGAACGGCAGGAAACGCAGCTCGACGAGATCGTCGAGACGTCGTTGCGTTCGCGGTCGGACGACGTCGCCGCGCTCGTGCGGTCGAGCGACACGACTCGCTCCGTGGTCGGCGGGCCTCGACTGGTCGAGTCGGACGAGGGGTTCATCCAGATCCTCACGCCCAGAGGGCGATTGCTGGACGGCACGACCCAGAATCGCGTGCCGGCGCTCCGTCCCGGCGAGGCGCGGAGGGCCGCGCGCAGCCCGTTGATGCTCGGGCGTCATGTGGCAGGTGTCGATGGGCCGGCGCGGATCCTCGCGCGGCCGGCAAGCTCGCAGGGCAGAACCCTGGTGGTCGTCACCGGCGCCTCGCTGTCCGACCGCGACGACACGCTCACGACGCTGTCGAAGTCGTTCCTCATCGGGGGGCCGATCGCGGTGCTGCTCGCCTCGGGCATCGGTTACATGCTCGCGACGATCGGCTTCCGGCCGGTGGAGGCGATGCGCCAGCGGGCCAAGCGGATCTCGCTCACGCGTGACGGCGAGCGGCTGCCGCTGCCTGACGCGCACGACGAGATCCGGCGGCTCGGGGAGACGCTCAATGACATGCTCGCGCGGCTCCAGGCATCGTTCGTCCGGGAGCGGCGGTTCGTCGCGGACGCAAGCCACGAGATGCGCACACCGCTGGCGGTCGTGAAGGCCGAGCTCGAGGCGGCGATGCGGGCGGAGCGAAGTGGCGGCAACGTGCGCGAGTCGCTGGTTGCCGCCCTCGAGGAGACCGACCATCTCGCCCAGCTGGCGGAGGACCTGCTGCTGATCGCGCGCTCTGCGGACGGCCAGCTACCCGTCCGTCCGGAAGACGTGCAGCTTCATGACCTGCTCGAGCGCACCGGTCAGCGCTTCGCGGACCGGGCCGGGGAGCAGGGCCGCCGGATCCACGTCGACGCGCCGCATGACCTGCGGGTCGCGATGGACCCGCTGCGCAGTCGCCAGGCGCTCTGGAACCTCGTCGACAACGCCCTGCGCTACGGCGCCGGTGAGATCCGCCTCACCGCCCGCGGCAACGGAGAGGCGGTCGAGATCGACGTCAGCGACGAGGGTGCCGGTTTTCCCGCGGAGCTGGAGCCGCACGCGTTCGAGCGATTCTCACGCGGCGACGGCGCCCGCACACGCGGCGGAACGGGTATCGGGCTCGCGATCGTGCGGGTGATCGCCGAGGCTCACGGAGGAACCGCGGAAATCGTCGACACCGCGTCAAACGGCGCTACGGTGCGGCTGCGCGTGCCGATCGCGGCGCGCTCCGCGAACTGATTTCGCCGCTCTCATGTCCATCTCAGTGTCCGGGGCACACTGAGTACATGACACGAATTCACAAAATATTGATTGCCGGAATGCTGGCCGTCGCGCTGAGCGCGGGCGCAGTCGGCATCGCACAGGCCGTGGACGGCGAGTCCGACACCAAGGTCGCAGATGCCCAAACCGAGCGGGCCGAGCGGGCCGCGCTCGAGGTCACCAAGCGCGGGAAGGTCGTATCGGTCGCGCACGACAACGCAGGCATGGCCGCCTGGAAGGTCAGGGTCTTCAAGCCGACCCAGGCCCTGGACGGCTCCGACAAGGGCCCGATCATCGCGGTGTACCTGGACCGCGACTTCCACTGGCTGCAGGCCAGGGTCGAGGGCTACGGTCCTGATCCGGAGCGGTGACACGCAGGTGACGAGACGCCCGATGCTCTTGATCGTCGGCGGAGCGCTCGCACTGGCGCTCACGGCGGGGTTGCTCGTCGCGGGCTGCGGGTCTGACAGCGACGACAATGCTGCTCAGACCACGACCGCGGCGCCCCCGACCGCCACGACCGAGACGACCTCCGCCGACAGCACTGCCGACCTGCCGCAGGGCGGCGAGCCGGTCGAGCTCGACCCCGCGGACTTCACGACGAAGATCGAGCACCCCTACTGGCCGATGCCGCGGGGCGCGAGGTGGGTCTACACGTCGGATTCGGAGCGGATCGTCGTCGAGGTGACGAACCGCAAGAAGCGGATCAAGGGCGTCGAGGCCCTCGTCCTGCGCGACACCGTCACCCAGCGCGACGGCGGCGGCTTCGTGGAGGTCACGGATGACTGGTATGCCCAGGACAAGGACGGCAATGTCTGGTATCTGGGCGAGGACACCAAGGAGTACAAGGACGGGACGGTCTCGTCGACCAAGGGGTCCTGGGAGCACGGCGTGGACGGCGCCTATGCCGGGGTCATCATGCCGGCGAAGCCGCGGTCCGGGCTGTCCTACCGGCAGGAGTACTACGCGGGCCAGGCCGAGGACGCCGCCAAGGTGGTGAGCGTGGATGCGAAGGTCACCGTGCCGTTCGGCACCTTCGAGAATTCCGTGAAGACAGCGGACACGACCCGGCTCGAGCCGGGGGTCCTGGAATACAAGTACTACGCCCGGGGCGTCGGGCACGTGTTGCGGACCACCAAGGATGGCGGCGGGCGCGAAGAACTGGTGAGCTTCAGCAAGTAGGGCGCTGCGGGTCCTACTTGCGGCGGATCAGCCGCTCGATGCTGCGCACCTTGTCGCGGCGTTGGGCCTTCGCCCTGTCCCGGCCGCGCCCGCCGTTGACGATGTCGCGGGCTCCGTTTCGGGACACGTCGATGTAGTCGTTGCCCGCGTCACCGAACACGCGGTTGCGCCCGCCGTCGCCGCGGAGACGGTCCGCGCCGCCTCCCCCGCGCAGCAGGTCGTTGCCGGCGCCTCCGCTGAGCAGGTCCCGGCCTCGTCCCCCACGCAGGACGTCGTTCCCGCGGTTGCCGTCCATGCGATCGCGCCCGGCGCCGCCGCTGAGCCGGTCGTTGCCGTCACCACCGCGCAGCACGTCATTGCCGCCGCCGCCCAGGAGGCGGTCGTTGCCCCCCATGCCGCAGAGCACGTCCCGGCCACGGGTGCCCCGCAGGACGTCGTTGCGCGGGGTCCCGAGCACGGTGCACTTCGTCTTGCTCTTTGCGGGCCCCGGCTTGGGCTTGGGCTTGGGCTTCTTCTTGGGCTTGCGCGGAGGCGGCGGGCCGTGACACCCACCCGATCCCGAGTCGGAGAAGCTCGCGCCCCCGGGGGCGATGAATCGCCAGGAGTAGCCGGTCGCCCGTAGCGTGAGCTCCAGCGCTCCGAACGTCGAGTCCTGGCGTACCTCGCTGTACTTCTTGGGCGCTCCGATCGTGCCCAGGGAGTGCCCGCCCGTGCCGACCACGAACTCACGGATGCCGAACGCGGGGCTGCGCCCGACCGAGGTCTGGGGCGCGAACCGCTCGTAGTGCCGTGCGTGGCCCGCCAGGGCCACGTCGGCCCCGGCCTCGTAGAGAGCCCTGTAGAAAGGCGCCACCGAGATCGCGCCGCCCGGTCGTCCGGAGCTGTAGCGCCCCGCGTGCATGTATGCAAGCGTGCAGGCGTTGGGATGGGCAGCGAGGTCTGCGCGCAGCCAGCGCTCCTGCGCAGAGCCGGCTGCGCAGGCGACGTGAGCGCAGTTCGAGTTGAGCGCGATGAGATGCCATGCGCCGAGATCGAAGCTGTAGTACCCCTGGTCCCGGTTGCCCGCCGCGCCATCCGCAATTCCCGGCCCGTTGAAGTAGTCGAAGTACCCGGCTGCGCCCGGCGTCGTGTAGTCACGATTGCCGAGCGCCGGATGCGTGACAGCCTTCAGCGGGCCCCAGGCCGGCTCGTAGGAAGCCGTGTACGCGGACAGGGTGCCGCAGCAGTACTGGGCGTCCCCGAGAGTCAGCACGCCCGCGAGGCCGGCCGGCAGCAACGCCGCGGTCTCGGCCTGACGGCACCGGGTAGGGGTCCCCGCGCCCGCTGCGAAGTACGGGCTGGC
Organism: Solirubrobacterales bacterium; assembly: GCA_038203635.1. Taxonomy (GTDB): domain Bacteria; phylum Actinomycetota; class Thermoleophilia; order Solirubrobacterales; family JBBDJG01; genus DASRIA01. The sequence continues at coordinate 48,462 of JBBRDT010000001.1, read as the reverse complement.
AGGGTCGCAGGCGATGTTGCCGGCCGCCGCGATCACCGGGTCCGCGGCGCGCGCCTGTGACGGCAGGACCGCCACCGCGAATGCGACGGCGAGTAAGACCAGTACGACGAGATCTGTGGATGCCGGGCGTTCCTTCGCCCACGTGCTCAGCGTCATTGCCTCAATTCGTTTGAACCACGGTCGCGGCGAACGCAATGGTCTTGCTGTCCGGCGACCAGGTCGGCTTTGCGGGAAATATCTTCTGGTCCGTCAGGCGCTTCGGCGAGCCCCCGCTCGCGGGAATCACCGCGATCGTAGCCTTGTCCAGCTCCTGCAAGATGAATGCGATGCTCGTGCCATCGGGCGACCAGGTGGGCTCCTGGGCGCTGATGCCCGCGGTCGTCACGCGCTTGCGACCCGTGCCGTCGGCGTTCATCGTGACGATCGCCCACTTCCCGTTGGAGCGCTGCTCGGCGTAAGCCACCTGACTGCCGTCCGGCGACCAGGTGGGATTCGTCTGTTGCCGGTTGTCGTTCGTGAGCCTGCGCTCCGCCTTCGTGGTGGCGTTGACGGCGAAGATGTCGTAGTTGCTGCCGCTCACCTGCCGGTGGAACGCGATCCAGTCTCCGCTGGCGGCCCAGTCCGGCGCCTCGTCCGACCGGCCGGACGTCAGCCGCTTCGCCGTGCCGGTCTGCGAGTCGACGACGTAGATGCCGCGGCCGAGTGCCACCGTTGCGACCTGCTTACCGTCGGGCGCCCAGGACGGCTGGAACACGTGCTCGACGGTCGTGTCGATCGGTGCCTCGACGGAGATGGGGGCATCGGGGTCCACCTCGGAGAGGCTCGAGGAGCACTCGTCGCAGTCCATGGTGCTGAAGACGATGTCGCCCTGGGCGGACCAGGAAGGCTCCAGCGCTCCCTCGCCCTGCATATTGGTCTCCTGGGCGAGCTGTCCGCTGGCAACGTCGACCGTGTAGATGTATGAGTGGTCGACGTGCGTGTCGACCTTCGGGCCGGACTCGGGCGGCGACGCCGAGTCGGCCACGCCCAGCACGAGAGCGACGGATGACAGGACGATCGCGGCCGCGATGGCGCCGATCAGCAGCCTTCTCTTGTTCGGGAGGAGGCGCATGGCTAGCGCAGCGTCACCACGAGCTCGGGGCGCAGCGTTGCCGCCTCGCGGTTGTAGAAGTCGATGCCGTCGCTGGAGGTCGTGGCCAGGGCGAAGCTGTACGTGCCGTTCCCGGTCACGAGAGGCGTCACGTTGTACTCGACCCAGGTGTTTTTCGCGATCGCGCCCTTGTCGTCCGTCGGGGTACCACTCGTGCGGGCCGGTCGCGTGTTCCAGCTGACCGCGGTCTCGTTCCAGGATGTGACGGTCGGGTAAAGAGCCGGGCCGTCCGCGGTGCCGTTGTAGTTGTAGAGGCGCAGCTTGGCGCTCGCCACGCTTCCCGCCGGGGCTCCGGTCACGGTGAAGCGCACGAGGGTCTCGACGTCCAGCTCGGAGCCGCCGTTCACGCGCAGGTAGGCGGTCCCGTAGTTGGTGGTCGGGTTCGCCTCCTGGGTACGGGCGTCCGCCTCGGGGGAGAGGGTCAGCACCGTCGCCACCGGCGGTGTCGCGGCCGGCGCGGAGTTGCTGGGGTCCGAGACGTTGCCGGCGGCGTCCACCGCGCGGACCTGGTAGGTGTAGGAAGTGTTCGCCGCGACGGACGTGTCGGAGTACGCCGTCGTCACCCCGAGGCTCGCGATCTGGTTGCCGTTGCGCAGGACCTGGTAGCCGGTCACCCCGACGTTGTCGCCCGCGGGCTGCCAGGAGAGATCGACCCGCGACGCGGTCATGACGGTCGCGGCGAGGGTGGGTGGCGGCGTGGGCTTCTGCGTGTCCGGGGCGCCGGTCGTCACCACGAGCTCCGGTCGCAGGGTCGCGGATTCCTTTGAGTAGATGTCGACGCCGTCGGTGGAGGTGCCGGCCAGCCCGAAGCTGTAGGTGCCGTTGCTCGTGACGAAGGAGGTGACGTCGTACTCGACCCAGCTGTTGGTCGCGATCGCGCCCTTGTCATCGGTGGTCGCGCTGGTGCGCGGTGGGCGGTTGTTCCAGTTGATCGCCTGCTCGTTCCAGGCGGGATTGGTGGTGAAGACTGCCGGTCCGTCCACGGTTCCACTGTAGGCGTACACGCGCAGCTTGGCGCTTCGGATTGATCCTGCCGGCGCGCCGGTGACCGTGAACCGCAGCAGGCTCTCCACGGCCGGGTCGGTACCGCCGTCGACCCGCAGGAAGCTCGTTGCGTAGTTGGTGGTGGCCGCCGAGGCCTGGGTACGGGCATCGGCCTCCGGTGAGAAGTTGAACACGGCGGAGGCGGCCGGCGTGGTCGCCGGGGCGGTGTTGCTCGGATCGGAGACGTTGCCGGCGGCATCCAGGGCGCGGACCTCGTACGCATAGGTGGTGCTGCCGGCAACGCCCGTGTCAGAGAAGGTGGTGACCGCTCCGATGGTCGCGATCGGCGCCGTGTCACGGTAGACGCGGTAGCCCGTCACGCCGATGTTGTCGCCTGATGCCGTCCAGGTGAGGTTGACCTGGTTCGGCCCGGCGGCGGTAGCCGTCAGGGTCCCGGGCGCAGTGGGCTTCTGGGCATCGAGCACGGTGGCGGTGACCTTGTTGCTGGGGTCGGAGAGGTTGTCGGCCGCGTCGAGCGCCCGCACCTCATACTCGTAGCCGGGAGCCGTGACACTGCTGTCGGACCACGAGGTTCCCGGGCCGATCGTCGCGATCGCCGCACCATCGCGATAGATCCTGTATTGCGTAACCGCCACGTCGTCGCCCGCCGCACCCCACGTGAGGTCGACCTGGCTCGCGGTGGCGTTCGCGGTCAGGTTCGTGGGCGGCGTCGGCTTCTGCGTGTCGGGCACCGTCGCGCTCGCGGTGTTGCTGGGCAGCGACACGTTCGCCGCCGCGTCGAGCGCGCGTACGTCGTACTCGTACGTGACCGGCGCCGTGACGTTGCTGTCGGACCACGACGTCGAGGCGGCCCCGATCGTTGCGACGACCGCGCCGTCGCGGCGGATCTCGTATTGCGTCACCGCCCTGTTGTCCGTGGCGGCGTCCCAAAGGAGGTCGACCTTTCCGGCCGCGACCTGCGCCTGGAGGTTTGCCGGCGGACCGGGGTCCTCCGTGTCCGGCGCGAGCTCGGTCACGTTTGCGGTGTTGCTCGCCTGCGACATGTTCCCCGTCGGATCCATCGCCTTGAGGTGGTACGCGTAGGTCCCTGCGCCGACCGGGTCGGAGTAGGAGGTGCCCGGATCGATCGAGGCGATGAACGCACCGTCCCTGTAGACCTCATATCCGGCGACCCCGACGTTGTCGTCCGCGGCCTCCCACTCGAGCAGCACGGGGCCTCCGTCCGGCGCGCTCGCGGTGAGGTTGCCCGGAGGTGACGGGGGCGCAGTGTCGGGCACGATCACGCCCGCCGGGTTGCTCGGGTCGGAAAGGTTGCCGGCGGCGTCCTCGGCCCGCACGCGGTATTCGTGGTCACGCGCGGGGACCCCGGTGTCGGACCAAGACGATCCCGGGCCGATCGTCTTGATCAGCTCGTCGTTGCGGTAGATCCGGTACCCGGTGACGAGGACGTTGTCGCTCGACTCCTCCCAGTTCAGGTCGACCCGGTCCGTCCCGTTCAAGGCGGCCGTCAGGTTGCCCGGCACCGTTGGAAGCTCATCGTCCGGCGGGACGACAGTCGCGGAGTCGGTGTTGCTGGGGTCGGAGAGGTTCCCCGCGTCGTCCACCGCGCGCACGTAGTACGTGTAGAGGTCCGGGGCGAGCACGTTGTCCGTGTACGAGGTGTCCGTGCCGCTAACCGTGTCGATGTGCACGTCGTTGCGGTAGATCAGGTAGCTGGCCACGCCGACGTTGTCGGTGGATGCGTCCCACGTGAGGTCGACCTGGAAAGCGCCTCGGGCGGTGGCGTCGAGGTTCTGGGGGGTCGTGGGCTTCTCCGTGTCGGGCACCGTGGCCGTCACCTCGGTGCTCGCGTCCGAGACGTTCCCGGCACCGTCGACCGCGCGCACGGTGTAGCGGTAGGTGCCCGGGGTGATCGGGCCGTCCGAGTAAGACAGGGTCGCGGCGCTCACGTCCGCGATCGGCACGTCATTGCGGAACACGCGGTAGCCGGTCACGGCGACGTTGTCGGTAGACGCGTTCCAGGCGAGGTCCACCTGGCTGGAGGTCACCGCGGTCGTGTGGAGGTTCCCCGGAGCGCTGGGCTTGACGGTGTCGGGCACCGTCACGGGCACGTCGCTGCTGGGGTCGGAGAGGTTGCCTGCGGCGTCGATCGCGCGCACGACGTAGTGATAGGTGACGGTCGCGGAGACAGCCGAGTCGCTGTAGGAGGTGGCCGCCGCCCCCGGGCTGGCGATCAGTGCACCGTCGCGGTAGACCCTGTAGCCGGTCACGCCCACGTTGTCGGTCGAAGCCACCCAGCTCAGGTCGACCGCGGCCGACGTCGGCGCGGAGGCGGTCAGGTTGCCCGGGGCGCTCGGCTTCAGCCCGTCGGGCACGGTCCCGCTCGCGGTGTTGCTCGAAATCGAGAAGTTGTTGGCCGCGTCGAAGGACCGCACGGCGTAGAAGTAGGTGCCGGGCGAGAGGCCGGTGTCGGCATAGGAGTTGGCGGAGGGGCCGAGGACCGCGATCCGCACCGAGCCGCGGAACACCTCGTATCCCGTGACTGCGACGTTGTCGGTGGACACCGTCCAGCTCAGCGCGACCTGCCCCGCGCTGCCGGTCGCTGACAGGGTGGGGGTCGTCGGCTTGGTCGTGTCGGGCACGGTCGCGCTGGCAGTGTTGCTGGCGTCCGAGGAGAGGCCCGCGGCGTCGACGGCGCGCACGGTGTAGCTGTAGCCGCCTGCCGCGAGATTTGCGTCGGTGTACGACGTGACGGCGCCTCCCAGAGTGGCGATCTGCGTGGCTCCCCGGTACAGCTGGTACCCGGTCACTCCAACGTTGTCGGTGGCCCCCTGCCAGCTGAGGGCGACCTGTCCCGCGCTCGCCGTGGCCGTGAGCGTCGGCGGCGTCGGCTTGGTGGTGTCCGCGACCGTCGCGCTTGCCGCAGCGCTGGCGTCGGAGACGTTGCCCGCGCCGTCCACTGCGCGCACCGTGTAGCTGTAGGTGCCCGGCGCGAGGTTGGGGTCGGTGTACGAGGTGACCGAGCCGAGCGTCGCGACCTGCGTCGCGCCCCGGAACACCTGGTACCCCGTGACGCCCACGTTGTCCGTGGACTGGTTCCAGAGCAGCGAGACCTGACCCGTGCCCGCGGTGGCGCGCACGTTGCCGGGGATCGAGGGCTTGATCGTGTCGGTCGGGGGCGGCGTGCCGCCATGGCACGTGCCCGTGCCGGAGTCGGTGAACGTCTTGCCCGCCTCGGGGGCGAACTGATAGTCGTAGCCCGTGGGTCTGAGAGTCAGTTTCAGCACGCCGTACGTGCTGTTTTGACGCACTTCGCTGTTGGGCTTCGGCGTGCCGATGCTCGTCCAGAATGCGCCGCCCGTGCCCACCACGAACTGGCGGATGCCGCGCGCATTGTCAAGCCCGCCGGCCGGATTCTGAGGCGCGAAGCGCTCGTAGCTGTGTGCGTGCCCGCCGAGCATGAGGTCGGCGTTCGCGTCGTAGAGAGCCTGGAAAAGCGGCTTCATCTCGTCGGCGTTGCCGTCGTGGCCCGAGTTGAAGCGCGGGTCGTGCCAAAAGGCGAGCGTGCAGTACTTCGACGAGTTGGCCGCAAGGTCGGCCTTCAGCCAGACCTCCTGTGCCGAGGCGGCCGCGCACGACACGATCGTGCAGTGGTCGCTCGAGTTGAGCGCGATCAAATGCCAGGTGCCGACGTCGAAGCTGTAGTAGCCCTTGCCGCGCTCGCCGGCCGGGCCCGTGGCGGCGCCGCTGCCGTTGAAGTAGTCGAAGTAGCCCGCCGCGTTGGCCGTCTTGTACTCGTGGTTCCCAAGCGCCGGGCGGGTGATCGACTTCACCCGGCCCCAGGTCGGGTTGTAGGAGCTATTGATGCCCGACAGGCTGGCGCTCTCGTACTGCATGTCGCCCAGCACGAGGACCGCCGAGAGGCCTGCGTTGAAGATCAGGTTGGACGTGTACTTCTGCCGGCAGCGGTCGGACACCCCGTTGCCGCCGTTGTAGTTGGAGCTCGAGGAGCTGCAGGCGATGTCGCCGGCCGCCGCGATCACCGGGTCGGCAGCAGACGCACCGGCTGCGCCGAAGTGGGCGAACAGCGCGCCAACGATCGCGACGCACGCGATCCCCCTCCGTTTATGCATTCCTTGCCGCGCCTCCGGCCATCCTGACTCCAAGCATTCCTGCGGCGACTGCACCGGCTGCCCCGGCAACGTCCCGTTGTGGTGAAACCTAACCCACCGGTGGGGCCGATAGCAAGCGCGGCTGGTTGTAGGACCGCCGGTACAAAGTTGCAGCACCCCCTTGTGTTTCCGGAGCAAGGTGCGTTATGTTGCGCCTGCTTTACGGATGGAGGCACGGACATGCAGGTGGATTCGGCAGGGAAGGCGGGCCGCGCGGAGCGTCATGGGAGGCACTCCGTCGAGCCTGGCGATACGGCGGGTTAGCGGACCTTGAACATTGCATTCAGGTCGCGCGCCGCTCGGTCGCGCGAGAACGGAGTCATCTCTAAGGGCGCTGCGGACGCCGTATTGGCGGCCGGCCGCAGCCTGAACGGAACCACGCCGGCGGTCTCGGTGATCGTCCCGACCAGGGCCGAGGCAGGGAACGTGGGACCGCTAGTTTCGCGGCTCGACCGCGTGCTGCCGGACCTGCCGGTGGAGGTCATCTTCGTCGACGACAGCGACGACGACACCCCGGACGCGATCCGGGCGATCGAGTCCTCGCGCGCCGTCTACCTCATCCATCGCCCGCTGGGCGATCGCCAGGGCGGGCTGGGAGGCGCCGTGGTCGCCGGGATGCGGCAGGCGCGGGCGCCGTTCGTGTGCGTCATGGACGCCGACCTGCAGCATCCCCCGGAGATACTCGAGGAGATGTACCTGGAGGCGCTCGGAACGGCGTCGGACCTGGTGGTCGCGAGCCGGTTCTGCGCGGGAGGGGACAAAGGTGCGTTCGGGCGGCTGCGCTCGGCCCTGTCAAGCGTCTCCACGCGGGCGGCGATGCTGCTCTTCCCGAAGAGCCTGTGGCACGTGAGCGACCCGATGAGCGGTTGCTTCGTGGTCCGGCGGGAGGCCGTCGACCTCGATCGGCTGCGGCCACGGGGTTTCAAGATCCTGCTCGAGATCCTCGTCCGGACACCCGGATTGACCGTGTCCGAGGTGCCGTTCGGGTTCGGCGAGCGCCACGCCGGCGAGACCAAGGCGTCCGTGCGCGAGGCGCTGCGGTACGTGGGCCAGCTGGGCCGGTTGCAGCTGGGTCAGCTGACGGCGCGGTTCGGCCGCTTCACCGTGGTGGGGGCCACGGGCCTGGCCGTCAACACCCTGCTGCTGGCGCTGTTCGCGGACGTGGCCGGGCTGTACTACGTGGCCGCCGCGATCCTCGCGACCCAGGGCTCCACCCTGTGGAACTTCTGCTTCACGGAAGGCTGGGTGTTCGCCGGTCGCGAGCACGAGCGAACACGCGGGCGTCGTGCGGCGATGTTCTTCGCCATGAACAACGCCGCGCTTGTGCTGCGGGTGCCGCTGCTGTTCGTGCTGACGACCGGTCTGGGGATGCACTACCTGGCGTCGAACATCCTTTCGCTGGTCGCGCTCACCATCATCCGGTTCGGCGTCGCCGATGCGTGGATCTGGGCCAAGGCCCAGCGCCGGGACGTGGGCTCGTTCAGTTACGACATCCACGGCATCGTCACGGTCACGTCCGAGGTGCGGCTGCCGGAGCTGCACCGGTTCCTCGTGACGGAGGCTCTCAGCCGCCCGACGATCCGCGTCCGGATCGGCCACATGCGCGGTCGCCCCGAGAGCAACGGGAACGTGACACCCAACGGCAACGGCAACGGACACGCGAACGGCAACGGACACGTCAACGGAAACGGACACGTCAACGGCAACGGAAACGGCAACGGGCACCACGACTCGGACATCACGGCCGAATTCCCGGAGCTGGGTCCCGTCAAGCCGCGTACGCTCCGCTACTCGGAGGGTGTCGGCGGCTTCGGCTTCGGGTGCGAAATCTCTCACCTGGGCGAGCGCATCGAGGTGCTGGCGGCGCCGCTTTTGCAGCGCTCTCCGCACGTGCTGTACACCAACGTCGTCGAGCCGATCCTGCGCTGGACGTTCGCCAGCAAGGGATACGCGCTCGTGCACGCCGCGTGCTTCGCCGACGGCGATCAGGGGTTCATGGTCACCGCCCGCACCGACACCGGCAAGACGACCACGACACTGAAGCTGCTCGACCACTTCCCGTACTCGTTCCTTTCCGATGACCTCACGATCGTGTGCCCGGACGGCCGCGTGCTGGCGTATCCGAAGCCGCTGACGATCAGCCGGCACACGGTGCATGCCGTCAAGACGCCGCTGCTGTCGAGGCGTGAGCGGGTGAAGCTGGTTCCACAGAGCCGCCTTCATTCCCGGTCGGGCCGCCGGTTCGCGATGGTGCTGGCCGCGATGCGGATCCCGGCGGCGACGCTCAACGCGGTCGTCCAGAGGCTGATTCCACCGCCCAAGTACGACATCGACCGCCTGATCCCGACTGCCCGGGTCGCTCCCGAGGCTCAGATTGCCGGGCTGGTGATCATCCAGCGCGACGGCGACTACCAGATCCAGATGGATACCGAGGAGGCGCTCGAGATCCTGAGGGAGAACTGCGAGGACGCCTTCGGCTTCCCGCCTTACTCCAGGATCGAGGAGTTCCTGCAGGGGATGAGCGGGCACGACCTGAAGGCCGCGGAGCGCGACATCGTGACCCGCGCCTTTGGCAGCGTCCCGGCGACTCTGATCGCCAGCAGCACCATGGACTGGTGGCAGAAATTGCCGGCGGTCATGGGCAGCCCCGTCTCCTAGCCGCGAGTTGAAGGCGCCTTTCCGACCGGTCGTCCACCTGCTCCGAGACTCCGAGGCGGAGTCCCTGTTCCGGGCTGGCCGCAGCCGGCGCCCCCTCGAATCCATGGCCGCTCGGACCACGCATTTCCTCTGGCGTCATCGCGGCAGGCTGATGCTCGGGGCGATTCTCGTGATCGCCGCTCTGCCGCGACTGTGGGCGATCACAGACGTCGGGCTCCGGGGAGACGAAGCGGTCTACGCAGGCCAGGCGGCCGTGCTCTCCGGCGACGATCAGCTCGACCGCTACTTCGTGCTCGCATCGCGCGGGAACTCGAACTTCCTGTTCTACCAGCAGGTCGTCGCGTTCTTCTATCTGCTGTTCGGGGTCTCCGACGTCATTGCCCGTCTGGTCGCGATCAGCTTCAGCGTCGGCACGGTGCTCGTCTGCTTCGGCATCGGAAAGACGCTGTATGGGCGCAACGTGGGCCTGCTGGCCGCACTCTTCGTAGCGCTCAGCGGCTACTCCGTGCTGCTCGGCAGGCTGGCGCTGCTCGACTCGTCGCTCGTGTTCCTGTTCTCGCTGGCCCTGTTCTGCTTTGCGAAATGGATCACGACGAGCCGCGACGCGTGGTTGTACGGGTTCGCGGCCTGCACGGCGCTGACGATCCAGGCCAAGGTCACGGGCGTGCTGATCGTGGTGATCGCGCTGAACTACCTGCTGGTCTCCAGAGAGCTGCGGCGCCTGAACCTGCGCAGTTTCCTGCTCGCCTCGGCAGCGTTCGTCGCGTTCTTCATCCCGGTCATGGTGCAGATCGCGCTGAAGTCGGACCAGCTGCTCGAGTTCCTCGGGGACAGCGGCCAGCGTGCCACGCAGGTCCCCTGGTACTACTACCTCGAAAAGCTCGTCGCCTTCGACGGCTACGTGACACCCGTGATCTGGCTCGCCGGCATCGCGATCGCGTTGCGCCGATGGAGCGCGGGCGACCGGCTGCTCCTCTTCTGGGTGTTCGTCGTGGCCCTGTTCTTCCAGGCCTATCCCCTGAAGGCGTTCAACTACCTGCTGCCGATCATTCCCCCGCTGTCGATCCTGGCGGGGCGCGCGGTGCACGACCTCGTGCTGGCGATCGCGCACCGGTGGAGGCGGATGGGGCAGCGGCCCAGGGTCGGATGGCTGGCGCGCGCCTCACAGCCGATCGCGCTGCCGGTGGCATTGCTTGCCGGCCTCTGCTCGGCGGTGGTGATGGCATCACCGGTCGTCGACGTGGCGCGCACGGACTCGTACTTCGGGCTGCGTGAAGCGGCGAAGTGGCTGAAGACGAACACGAAGCCGGAAGACGGCGTGATGACGCTCTCCAAGGGCTCCGCGCAGTACGCCATCTCGTTCTATGCGCATCGTGACGCCTATCCCTTCGGCCGGTTCCGGCTCGCAACGATCTTTCCGGGAGGCGTCGTTCGCAGTCCGCACCCCGCCGCCGACGGCCCGTCACGTGACTGGGTCAACTATTGGCCTCCGCGGCTGGTCAGGAGTCGCGAGGTCTCCTACCTCGTCTATTACACCGACGAGGGCGACGACCCACCGGAGAACCCCCTCGTGGACTCGTCGCACCAGGAGCGTTTCAGGCGCTTCATCGAAGCCTACGGCGGGCGCCTGGAGCACGTCGTGTACCGCAACCACGAGGCACGGGCCTGGATCTACAAGGTTACGAAGCTGCTTGCGCGGCCTCACATCACCTTCAGGCGCGGCACCCACCGGATGACCGTGAAGGGCCGCGGGTTCCGGTTCAACTCTCGCGTGACCCTGTACTACCACCAGGCAAGCCGGGGAACGTACAAAGCTGACAAGGACGGCTCGTTCACCGCCCGGATCGTGGCGCCCTACTACGTTCAGCGCCGGTACTGGCTGGTAGCGACCGACAACTTCGGCAACTACGCGTCCTCCGTCGGCCTCGAGCCGAACCTGCGCAACAGGAGGGCCCGCCGCCGGGCGGGAGCGGGAAGGGAGCCGAGCCGCCGCCGCACAGCGCCGGTGGCGGACCGTGGCCCGCTTTCCGTCACGCTGGACATGCCCAAGGCCGTGCAGGTGGGATCCGAGCTGCCGGTCAAGGTGCGTGCGAAGCTCAAGCGCTCGGGGGCGCCGGCAGCGCAGAGCCACCTCTTCTTCCAGATCTTCTCGCGAGACGGCAAGACGCCGGTGCGGTGGCGGGAGCGTAAGACGAACACGCTCGGGACGGCATACCTGCACGTCGCCGCCCTCGAGCTGCCCGGCTTCTACAAGCTCACGGTGTATGCGTCCAAGGGCAGCGGCCGCGGACTCGTCACCAGGACCTTCAAGGTCCGTCGCCGCTAAACGGCGGACTCCGGAACCGCCATGCTGCGTCCTCAGTCGACCACGTACCACCGGTACGCGGTCTCCCTGCGTCCTTGCCTGGCGGCCCCGCAGTCCGCGCCGTTTACCGGCGAGCGCCGTTAGTTAGCGGGCCGTCTGCGGCTCGCGCCCGGCGCCGGGTACGAGCTCGCGGCTGATGTGCCGTCCGTAGCGGCGGGCCGCATCCTCGATCTCGTCGAGGTCGACCAGGTCGACGCCCAGCTCGCGTGCCACCTCACGCACCGCCTCGATGTGCCGCGTGGTCCAGCGCGAGTAGAGCGCCAGCGCCTCGACGCGTGCGTGCTGTGCGCGCATGCCGTCATCGTGCAGCTCGATCGTGCCCCAGAGGCTCACGATCCCGATCACGCCGCGGTGGTCGACGGTGGGAAAGTTCCTGTCGGGCTCGTAGTACGCGTAGATGCCGCAGGTGCATCCGCGGTCCGGCGCCTCGTGACCGGGGGGAGCGGACCGGGGGGAGTGGGTACCGGGTGCCTCGGAGCCCATGCACGTGGCCTCGACCTCTCTCTCGGTCCAGAAGACAGGTAGATAGACGGATCGCAGCGCGCCGTCGACCAATCGCCAGCTGCGAAAGGCCACGACCGGCTCGATCAGGTCCGGCGTCTGGAAGTCCGCCGACTCGGGGCGCGGAGGTGAGATCTCCTCGATCATTGGCGAGCCCGGCTCGGCGACTTTCTCGGAGTGGGGGAAGAGCGCTGCGGGCGCTCCGGTTGCTTCTCGGTGTCCGGCCTCTCTGCCGGCTCGGACGCGGCGCGGTCGTGCTCGGCGGGGCGGCGGATCGGCTCCACCCGGACGGTGCGGGAGGGCTTGCGGAACGTGGCGCACGGTCGTTCCGGTCGCGCCCAGCGCCGCGATCCGGTGGGTCGCCATCGAGATATGTCGGGCAAGTGGTCGAACAAAGCTTGCCTGCCGGCCGGTTGCCGGCGTACCGCCTCCTCGATCCTCATCGGCGGGGTGAAAACTCGCTTTAGCACGAACAGGGTACCCCCGCCGGGGGTCTGGTCTGTCAATACCCGGTTACGAGCCCGTTACGAAGGCGTTAACCGCATGAGAGCCGGGCCAAACGCATTACGCACCGGCAGCGGCGAGGCTGAGCGGGACGGCATCCAGCTTCCGCTCGCACGCGACGCAGAAGGCCCGCACGATCTCGGGGTCGAACTGAGTGCCGGCATTTCGTCGTAGCTCGGCGATCGCGCTGGAAGTGTCCATGGTGAGACGGTAGGGACGCTCGTTCGTCATCGCGGCGTACGCATCGCAAACGGCGATCAGACGTGCGCCCAGGGGAATCTCGTCACCGGCCAGCCCGTCCGGGTAGCCGGTGCCGTCGATCCGCTCGTGGATGCAGCGCACGAGCTTCGCGACCTCGGCAAGCGCGGGGGCCGCGGCGATGATCCTTTCGCCCACGGCGGAGTGGCGCTTGACGTACTCCCACTCGCTGTCGTCGAGCGGGCCGGGCTTGTCGAGGATGGCGTCGGGTATGGCGACCTTGCCGATGTCGTGCAGCTCGCCCGCGACACGCACTTGCTCGCGCTCCAAATCGGTGAGCCCGAGCTCTCGCGCGGTCGCCTCTGCCAGTTCAGCGACATCTGTGAGGTGGGGGCCGAGAGCCGGGCTGCGCTCGACCAGCGCCTGGAGCAATACGTCCTTGCTCTGCGCGCTGGCGCTCGCCCGGCCATCCTGCTTCTGGGCATACATGCGCTGATCGACGAGCCGCAGTGCGGCCTGGGCGTCATGTGCTTCCTCCGGCAATGCAGCCCAGCCAAAGGAGCAGTCGATGTAAAAGGCCTCGCCACGCTCGCAGAGCGCCGCGGCGATCGCAGGCACCACGACCTCAGGCGCCTGGTCACGGGGAACCAACACGCAGAACTCGTCTCCGCCCATCCGGTACGCGGTGCCTTGCCCCTCGACCCTGGTTTGCAGCCGTGCTCCGAGTCGCGTCAGCAGCGCGTCGCCGGCGGGGTGGCCGAAGGTGTCGTTGTAGAGCTTGAAGCCGTTGAGGTCGAACAGTATGAGCAGGCAGCAAACCTCGGTTTCCGGCTTGGAGTGCACCTCGTCCAGGTCGATCGCGAGTTGCCGGCGGTTGGCGAGCCCGGTCAGCGCGTCGGTCGCAGCCTCTTCCCGGCTTACGTGCAACATACGCAGGTTCTGAGCGAACGTGATTGCCAGCCGGCCCAGGACCGCCAGCAGGCATGCCCCTGTCAAGCCAAGCGCCAGCACCGTCACCCGCGTGAAGTGGTCGTAGGTCTCGATCCCGACTGCAAGGACGCCGAACAGGATCGGCAAGATGATCGAGCGCCAGGTCTCGGCTCTTCGCGCCTGTCGAGCCTCCTTCCCGAAGCGCCAGGCAGCGAGCCCCATCACGAGGAGCGCGGCGCCCCAGCCGGCGTCGAGCACGCCGCCAGGGGTGTAGGTACCTCGCGCTACTTGATACAGGTAGATGCTGTCGGTCACCGCGAAGATGGCGAGGCCGACTGCGAGCCAGATCCAGGTGCGGTCGAGCCGCCACCCCGTGATCGCGAATGCTGCGACGACGAACGCCAGCAGCAGCATGTCCATCAGCGGGTAAGCCAGGTTGGTGGCCGTCTCGAGCGGTGTACCGCCGATGCCGGCCAGGACGACATTGAAGACGACCGTGGCCGCAACCGCGGCCACGGCGAGCGCAGCGATCAATCCGTCGATCCAGACCGTCGCGCGCACGTCGCGCGCCCGGGCGCGGATGAGGAGTGCGGTGCCCGTGTAGGCGAACGGGTAGAAAAGGAGCCAGAGGGCATCCGCCGGGGAGGGGACCGGCGGGACCTCGGAGTCGAAGAGCACGGTCCGGTAGTAGGCGTCTCCCGCCGCCCAGAGTCCCACCCCGATGCCGATCATCGTCCAGGCGCGGCGCTCCTCGCGCACGAGGGCGGCACGTGAGAGGCAGGCGACGGCGCCACCGACCTCGAGCACCAGGACCGCCCAGCGGCCCATGAAGCCGTCGAGCGGCCCGAATCCGACCCCGAGCAGGTAGACGATGACTGCGACCGCCACGATCCCCAGCGGCAGGAACAATGCGAGCTGCAGGACGGGTGCAACAGGCGGAGCGACGCGAACGTCGTTCCGCACTGCAGCCGGCAGCGTCTCCGGCTGGTGGACGGTCAGATTGCTGTTGGCGAGGCTGGCCGCACGGGGGCGGTGCTGCGGTCCAGCTTCAAGGATGGGCACCTACATATCACTCTCTCTACAAAGAGTGTCGACGGTCCGCGCGGCCGCCTGACTAGAACAGCCGTCTACGCGACTACGGTACGAATACGCCCTGCACCATGACAGGGTGTTGTCGCCCGGCGTGTAGGCATCCCCGTCGGCGCCGCCGTCGTCCACCTGCACCTGGCCCAGCCCCCATACCGAGCGCTTGCCCGCGGTGACGGTGCCGGGGACGAGCGTGTTGGCGCTCGTGAGCAGGTTGCACGCCGCACCTGTGTCGGGATCGGCGGTGACGGTGCAGGTCACGGTCGCCCCGAGTGTGGTGTCGGACACGGTCGCCGCGCCCGGGCCGCCCGGGTGCGGTGTGTTCAGCTTGTCGGTGATCCGCAGTCCGGTGCGGACGCGCAGCTCACCGCTGTAGTCGCCCAGCGGCTGCTGGTCGTAGACGTCTTTGAGCGCCACCGTGATCCGCACGTCGCCGGCCAGCGCGGCGTATTGCACGAGGCCCGTGGCGCGCACGGGCTTGCCGTTTACGTCGGGGGCACCGAGCGTGAGCTCGTCGGAGGCCGTCGTGGGCGGGTTGCAGGAGCCGAAGCCGAGCGACGGGCCATGCGTGCGGTTGGGCGCCGTGCACTGGGTGTAGGCGGGCACCAGCGATACGTCGAACGGTGTCGCGCTCTTGGGGCGGGGGTAGGAGTTGATCGGGATGGGCTGCCAGGAGGACTCGACCGTGTTGTGGGTGGTGACCCGAAACAGGCCTGTTCCGTCCGCGTTGATGGTGTAAAGGAAGTTGGGGCGGCCGCAGCAGGGGCCGTTTTCGCGAGGGCTCCGAAACACGATCTTCTTGCCGTCCGGGGACCAATGCGGATGCGTGCCGTAGCCGTCTTCGAGCTTCGTGGGAGGGGACGATCCGTCAGCGGGTTGTGTCGAGATCCCGCTGTAGCAGGTGCCCTCCACCGTGCAGGTGTCGTAAAAGGCGACCTTGGCTCCGTCGGGTGACCAGTCGTCGATCGACACGGTGCGACGTGCGGCTCCGCACCTTCCCCCTCGGGTCGGTGCCAACCTAGCACCACTGTGGCCACCCGGAGGGAACGGCCGTTCCGGCCGTTACCGGTCTACGGCACGAACACGCCCTGCACTGCGAAGAGCCCGTTCCCGGCGGTCGAGGCGACGCCGTCCGCGCCTCCGTCGAACACCTGCACCCGATCCATCTGCCAGACGGTGCGCCTGCCAGTCTGGATCGCGCCCGGGAGCACCGCATTGGCGGAGGTGGTGACGCTGCAGGTGGAGCCGATCGCTTGGTTTGCGACCTCGGAGCAGGCCATCGGCACCGGGAAGGACGTGTCCGAAACGGTCGCCGCCACCCCGCCGGCCGAGCCGCTGAACCTGTCGGTGATACGCAGCGGCAGGGCGAGCTGGAGCTGGCCCGAGTAGTCGGGGCCGTCCTGGGCGTTGGCGGCGCCGCAGGCGCTGGTCCCGTTGCCGCACCGGATGTCCGTGATGTTTGCGGTGATGCTCAGGTCGTTGAGCATCACCTTGAATCGCGCCGAGCCCGAAGAATTCGCCGTGGCCCCGTTGGCGTCCGGGGACCCGATGGTCACGAATGTCGAGACTCTGGTCGGAGGCTTGCAGGAAGCACTGCCGAGCGGGGGACCGTGGAAGCCATTGGGCCCTGCGCACGCCACATAGGCCGGGACGAGCGGAACGCGCACTTTCGTGGCGGTCTTCGGGCGTGTGTACCCGATGGCCGGGTTGACCGTCGTCTGTGCGCTCGCAGTGTTGTCACCCGTACTCGGGTCCGTGGCGCCGGAGCTCACTTGTGCGTTGTTGGTGATCGAGCCCGCGCTCTGTGGCCTGATGCGGACCGTCACGGTCGCGTCCGCGCCGTTCGCGATGGTGCCGAGGGCGCAGCTGACGGTGCCGGCGGCCTGTGTGCAGCTTCCCTGAGTCGGGGTGGCCGACTCGAACGTGACGCCACCCGGCAAGGTGTCCGTGAGGCTCACGCCGGTGGCGTTCGAGGGACCGGAGTTCTGGACCGAGAGCGTGTACGTGACCTGCTCGTTCACCACCGCCGGGTCGGGCGAGTCGGACTTGGTGAGCGAAAGGTTGGCGATCCTGTTCACGGTCGTCGTGGCGCTGGCGGAGTTGTTCCCCGAAGCCGGGTCATGCTCGTCCGAGGTCACGTCCGCCTGGTTGGTGATGTCGCCGGCTGTCTGCGGCCTCACCTTGATCTCGACATCCACAATTGCGCCGTTGGCGAGAGAGCCGAGCGCGCAGGTGACCGTGCCGCTCGACTCCGAGCAGGTGCCCTGCGTCGACGTGGCCGACTCGAAGGTCACGCCGGCCGGCAGGGTGTCGGTCAAGCTCGTGCCGGTGGCGCTGGACGGCCCGGAGTTCTCAACCGACAGGGAGTAGGTCAATAGCTCCTCGACCAGGATCGGGTCGGGCGCATCGGACTTCGAGACCGAGAGGTCTGCGACCGGAGACACCGTGGTCACCGCGCTTGCGGAGTTGTCGGCGGGCTCGGGATCGTCCACCTCCGACGACACGCTCGCCTGGTTCGTGATCGTCCCGGGGCTCTGTGGGGTGACGTCGATCTCGACGCTTGCGCCGCCCTCGTCGGCGAGTGTGCCGAGCGCGCAGGTGACTGTGCCGCTCGACTCGGAGCAGGTGCCCTGCGACGGGGTCGCGGAGTCGAAGGTCACGCCACCCGGCAGGGTGTCGGTCAAGCTCACCACCGTGGCGGTCTCGGGACCGGCGTTGTGCACCGTGAGCATGTAGGTCAGCTGCGCTCCCGGCAGCACCGGGTCCGGCGAGCCGGTCTTGGTCAGCGACAGGTCGGCGGCCTGACCGACGGTCGTCTCGGCGCTCGCGTTGTTGTCAGCCGTGTCGGCATCGAGCGCGAGGGAGAGGACGCTGGCGACGTTCGTGATCGTGCCGGGGGCCTGCGGCCTGACCTTGATCGCGACGTTCGCTGTTGCCTGGTCGGCGATGGTGCCGAGCGCGCAGTCCACGATGCCCGCTGCCTGGCTGCAGGTGCCCTGCGTCGGCTCAGCGGAGACGAAGGTCACGCCGGCCGGCAGGGTGTCGGAAAGCTGGACGGCGGGTGCGCTCGAAGGGCCGGCGTTGTGGACGGCGAGTGTGTAGGTGAGCAGTCCGCCCGCCGGAATCGGGTCGGGCGAGTCCGTCTTGGTCAGCTCGAGGTCGGCGGCCGGGCTCACGGTCGTGTCGGCGCTGTCCGAGTTGTTCGAGGGGGTCGGGTCACCCTCGTCGGAGGAAACGGTCGCGTCGTTCGTGATCACTTCACCCTCGCGTGGCGTGACCTTGATCTCGACCGTCGCGCTGCCTTGGTCGGCGATCGTGTCGAGCGCGCAGGTGACCGTGCCGGCCGTCTCCGAGCAGCCGCCCTGTGAGGGCGTGGCGGAGACGAACGTTGCCGTGGCGGGCAGGGTGTCGGTGAGCTGCACGCTGGTGGCGCTGCGTGGCCCTGAGTTGTCCACGGTCAGGGTGTAGGTGAGCTCCTCGCCCGCCAGGATCGGGTCCGGAGCGTCGGACTTCGTCAGTGCGAGGTCGGCGACGGGTCGCACCGTGGTCTCGGCGCTTGCGGTGGTGTCGGCCGAATCCGGATCCGCCAGGTCGGAGCTCACGCTGGCCTCGTTGGTGAGCGTCGCCGGGTCCGGTGGAGTGACCTTGATCTCGACGCTCGCGCTGCCCTCGTCGGCGATCGTCCCGAGCGCGCACGTGACCGTGCCGCTCGACTCGGAGCAGGTGCCCTGTGACGGGGTCGCGGAGTCGAATGTCACGCCGGCCGGCAGGTTGTCGGTGAGCGCAACGCCCGTTGCGCTCTGCGGCCCGGCGTTTTGGACGGTCAGCAAGTATGTGAGCTGCTCGTCCTCGAGCGCCGGATCAGGAGTATCTGTCTTCGTGAGCGAGAGGTCGGCCGCCGGAACCACCGTCGTCTCCGCGCTCGCGGAGTTGTTCGAGGAGGTCGGATCCTGAACGGCCGAGCTGACGCTCGCCTCGTTCGTGATGGAGCCTCCCTGCTGCGGACGAACCTTGATCTCGACGCCCGCGTCGGCCCCGCCGGCCAGCGTGCCGAGCGCGCACGTCACGGTGCCGCTCGACTCGGTGCAGGTGCCCTGGGTGGGGTCGGCGGAGTCGAAGGTGACCCCGGCCGGCAGGTTGTCGGTGACCTGCACGGCGGTGGCGCTCGAGGGCCCGGCGCTGTGGACGGCGAGGGTGTAGGTGAGCAGCTCGCCGGCCAGCACCGGGTCGGGGGAGTCCGTCTTCGTCAGCGAGAGGTCGGCGGCCGGGTCCACGGTCGTCACTGCGCTTGCCGAATTGTTGCCCGGCACCTGGTCTTCGAGATCGGAGTCGACGGTCGCCTGATTGGTGATCTGGCCGCCTTCCTGCGGGCGCACCTTTATCTCGACGCTTGCGCTCCCCGCGTTCGCGACTGTGCCGAGCGCGCAGGTCACGGTGCCGCTCGACTCGGTGCAGTCGCCCTGGGACGCTGTCGCCGACTCGAACAGCACTCCGGCGGGCAGCGTGTCGGTCACCGTCACGCCCGTCGCGGCCTGCGGCCCTGCATTCTGGACTCCAAGCGAATAGGTCAGCAGCTCGCCTGCCGCCACCGGGTCGGGCGAGTCGGACTTGGTGAGCGAGAGGTTCGCCGACGGGTTGACGGTCGTGTCGGCCGATGCCGCGTTGTCAGCGGTGTCCGTGTCCGCGTTCATGCCGAAGACGTTGGCCGTGTTGGTTAGCGTGCCCACGGCCTGGGCTATGACCTTGATCGTGACGGTCGCGTTTGCCTGATTGGCGAGCGTTCCCAGCGAGCAGAGCACCGAGCTTCCGGATCTGAAGCAGCTGCCCTGGCTGGCGGTGAAGGACACGTACGTGGCACCCGCGGGCAGGGTGTCGCTCAGCGCGACCCCGCTCGTGGCCGACGGACCGGCGTTGTGGACCGCCAGCGTGTAGGTGAGCTCGTCGCCCGAGTACACCGGGTCGGCTGAGTCGGTCTTGGTGAGCTCGAGGTCGGCGGCGGGATCGACAGTCGTCTGCGCGCTTGCCGAGTCGTTCGACGGGTTCAGGTCCCCTGCGCCGGAGGTGACGCTCGCCTGGTTCGTGATGCTCCCCTCGCTCTGCGGCCGGACCTTGACGTCGACGCTTGCGCTGCCGCTGTTGGCCACGGTGCCGAGCGCGCAGGTGACCGTGCCCGCCAACTGGGTGCAGCTGCCCTGCGTCGGCGTGGCGGATTCGAAAGTCACCCCGGCCGGCAGGGTGTCGGTCACCGTCACGCCGGGCGCGTCCTGCGGGCCGCCGTTGGAGACCCCGAGGGTGTAGGTGAGAAGCTGGCCCGCTAGCACCGGGTCCGGCGCATCGGACTTCGTCAAGGCGAGGTCGGCGACCGGCTTGACGGTCGTGACGGCGCTTGCCGAGTTGTTGCCGGAGCTTGGGTCGGTGGCCGTGGACAAGACGGTGGCGTCATTCGTGATCGTTCCCGGTGCGCCGGTGTTGACCTTGATCGTGACGGTCACGTCGGCGCCGCTGGAGAGCGTGCCGAGCGCGCAGATAACGGTGTTGCCCGAGCGGGCGCAGCTGCCCTGCGTGGTGGTGGCGGACACGTATGTCACCCCGGCCGGGAAGGTGTCGCTCAGAGACGCACTCGGCGCGCTCGCGGGGCCCGAGTTGTGAACACCGAGCGTGTAGGTGAGCTCGTTGCCCGACAGCACCGGGTCCGGTGCGTCCGAGTTGGTCAGGCTCAGATCGGCGATCGGATCGACCGTGGTGGACGCGCTGGACGCGTTGTTGACAAGGGCCGGGTCGGCGGTGGCGGCCGACACGCTTGCCTGGTTGGTGATCGTGGTTCCCCCGGTGGGCGTCACCACGATGCTCACGCTCGCATTTGCGCCGTTTGCCACGGCGCCGAGGTTGCAGGTGACCGTGCCGCTCGACTGTGAGCAGGTGCCCTGCGATGGCGTGGCGGAGTTGTACGTCACGCCGCCGGGAAGTGTGTCGGTGACGGTAACGCCGGTCGCGCCCGAGGGCCCGGAGTTTTGGAGCGCGAGGGTGTAGGTCAGCTGCTGGCCGGAGGAAACCGGGTCGGGCGAGTCCGACTTGGTGATCGACAGGTCGGCGACCGGGTTCACGAGGGTACTTGCGCTTGCAGAGTTGTTGGCGGGGGTCGGATCGCTGACCCCGGACGTGGCACTTGCGGAGTTCGTGATCGACCCCGTGGACGGCGGCGTGATCTTGATCTGGATGGTGGCGCTTGCACCGTTGGCGATGGTCCCGAGCGAGCACGTGACGGTGCCTGAGCTATTGGCGCAGCTGCCCTGGGAGGGCGTGGCGGAGTTGTACGTGACCCCCGAGGGCAGCGTGTCGGTCACGACCACGCTGGTGGCGCTCGAGGGGCCGGCGTTGCTCACGCCGAGCGAGTACGTCAGCTCCTGGCGCTGCAGGACCGGATCGGGCGAATCGGTCTTGGTCAGCGACAGGTTGGCGGCGGGGTTCACGAGCGTTGCCGCGCTGGCGGTGTTGTTCGCCGAGTTCGGATCGCTGACGCTCGACGAGGCGCTCGCCTGGTTGGTGATCGAGCCCGTGGACTGCGGCGTGACCGTGATCTGGATGCTGGCGCCGGCGCCGCTTGCGATCGTTCCGAGTGGGCAGGTGACAACGCCCGCCGCCTGCGAGCAGCTGCCCTGCGAGGGAACGGCCGAGTTGAACGTCACCCCGCCCGGCAGCGTGTCGGTCATCGACACGCTGGTGGCGCTCGACGGACCGGAATTCTGAACGCCGACCGTGTAGGTGAGTGGTTGGCCGACCAGCACCGGGTCGGGCGAGTCGGTCTTGGTCACCACCATGTCGGCGACCGGGTTCACAAGCGTCGCGGCGCTCGCGGTGTTGTTGGCGGAATTCGGGTCGGTGACCGAGGAGGTGACGCTCGCCTGGTTGGTGATCGAGCCCGTGGACTGCGGCGTGACCTTGATCGAGACGCTGGCGTTGGCGGCGTTCGCGATCGTTCCCAGCGAGCATGTGACAACGCCGGCCGATTGCGAGCATGTGCCCTGCGATGGGACAGCCGAGACGAAAGTCACACCGGCCGGGAGCGTGTCGGTCAGCTGCACGGCTGCCGCGCCAGACGGCCCGGCATTTTGAGTGGTGAGCGTGTAGGTGAGCTGCTGGCCGACCAGCACCGGATCGGGCGAATCGGTCTTGGTCAGGGCCAGGTCCGCGGCCGGGTTCACGGTCGTCACGGCGCTCGCCCCGTTGTTGGCGGTGTTCGGGTCGCCGGTCAGCGAGACCACGTTGGCCTGGTTCGTGATCGAGCCTTCAGCCTGAGGCGTGACCTTGATCGAGACGCTCGCGCTGGCTGCGTTTGCCAGCGTCCCGAGCGAGCACGTGACCGTGCCCGACGCCTGCGAGCAGCTGCCCTGTGTGGGCGTGGCCGAGTTGTACGTCACCCCCGCGGGCAGCGTGTCGGTCAGGGTGATGCCGGTGGCGCTCGAGGGGCCGGCATTGCTGACGCCGACCGTGTAAGTGAGTTGGGTGCCGACCGCGATCGGGTCGGGAGAGCCCGTCTTGGTCACGGCCAGGTCGGCGGCCGGGTTGACGACGGTCGACGCGCTCGCGCTGTTGTTGCTGGTGGTGGGGTCGTTGACGTTCGAGGCGACTGTGGCCGAGTTGTTGATGGTCCCCGTGGATTGCGGCCGCCCCTTGATCTGGATGGTTGGGGTCGCGCCGTTGCCGACCGTGCCGAGCTGACAGGTGACGGTGACCCCCGACTGGGAGCAGGTGCCCTGCGACGGCGTCGCCGAATCGAAGATCATCCCGGCGGGCAACGTGTCCGTGACGACGGTTCCGGTCGCGGCCCGCGGGCCCGCGTTCCCGACCGTCAGCGTGTAGGTCACCTGCTGGCCGACCAGCACCGGGTCGGGTGCGTCGGTGTTCGTCAGCGACAGGTTGGCGTTGAGCGCCGGTGCGTTGTAGGTGATCGGGTCGAACGTCCTCCCGAGCTCGTCGGTGGGGGTGACCGTCACCGACGTGCCGCTCACGCTCACGAGCAAGAAGTGGTGCACCCGGTCCTTGGTGGCGGGAGTCGGTGCGGCGCCGCACCTGCTGCCCACGTTGGCCGTGTTGGACCAGCCGATGCCGTACGCGTCTTGCGCGCCGCAACCGTTGGTGGAACCGATGGACTCGAGGTTCGCGCCACCGCCGCCGGTGATATGCGCCGGAATGCCCCCGGGCGGCGCGGTGTTGCGCTGGTAGTTGTGGGAATGCCCGTTGAAGCTGGCCGTCACGTCGTAGGTCTTCAGCAGCCCCTCGAGCGAGTTGGCACCCTGCAGGTAGGTGTCGGGCCCGCCCTCGCTGCTGTCGGAGTTGAGTGGGTAGTGCCAGAAGGCGAATCGCAGCGCTTTCGGGTGCGTGGCGAGGTCGTTGGCAAGCCACTGGTACTGCGGCGAATTGGGGCCCCAGTGGTTGTCGAAGTCGTTCTTGAACGCGGTGGTCGTGCCGGCGTTGGTGTCGTCCCACGCAGTGTTCAGCACGTAGAAGCGGGCCTGTCCGGCGTCGAACGCGTACCAGGTGCTGGGGTAGTCGGCCGACGTCGTGCCGTTCTGGCAGCAGTACGTATCGGTCTGATAGCGGCCGCCGGACGTGGAGGCGGCCGTGTCCTGAGGCCAGTTCGTGAGGATCGTGGAGTTGTTGTAGTCGTGGTTGCCGGGTGCCGCGAAGAGTGGCAGTGACGCGCCCGCCACCTTCCAGAAGCTCGGTCCGAAGACCGCGCTCGTGTTGGCACCGGTCTGGTAGAGGTCCCCGTAGTCCTTCTGGCTGCCCGTCTCGTACGCGTTGTCCCCGGTCGTGACCGCGAAACGCGAGCCGCTCGCTGCGATCTGCGCAAGCACGTTCGCCTGGTCGGGGTTACCGGTTGCGCCGACCTTGCCCCAGTCGCCGAAGACCGCAAACTTGAACGGCGAGTTCGACCCGGCCGCAATCTGGGTCGTGAAGATCGGGCTCGCGTCCGTGCCGAGCAGGTCGAGCTGGGCGCTGCCGAAGAAGATGCGGTAGCAGTACTGCGTGTTCGCCGCGAGACCGCTGATCTGACCCTTCCACTGATACTCGGAGACGCCGTTGACGAGGATGAACGTGCGCGTCGCGGTGACGGTGTTCGCGGTGCAGTTCCCCACCGGCCCGTACTTCACGAGCGCGCTCGTCGAGGAGATGTCGGTACCGAAATTGACCATCACCGACGTCCCGACCAGGTCGGTCAGGTACGGGTAGCGCTTCAGCTTCGCGTCATAGACCCCCGATGCACCGGAGGGCAGCAGGGCAAGCGCGGCCACCGCTACCAACGTAGCCACCCCCAGCACCCTGCCTTGCATCCTGCATCGCCTCAAACGGCTGCTCCCTGCCCCACGGCTCTCGCGACAGCCTGTCGCGAGCGTCCTTGTGCCCCGAATCCACTCGGCTGGGACGATCCTATTGGGAACCAGCAGGCGAAAGCAACCTACTTTGGTAGGAGACTTACATCCTGCTCGTGAGCGAGAGAACTACTGCGAGTCGGGCGCGCGCTCGGCCGGCGTGGTATCGCCCCACACGGCCGGCCGGGTACGGTAGGCGCGCTTGTCGAGCTTCATCGCCTCGCGGCGCACTTCGTCCATCTGCTTCGAGCTCAGCTTCCTCGCCTTGATCAGCACGAGGATCTCCTTCTCCTTGCCGCCTCGCGGTGCGGCGCGGATGTTCCCCACTCCCGGGGCGTAGTACTTCAGTTGAAAGCCGTCGTCCGGCTCGTCGGGATTCGTCTCCCTCGTGACCACGACGTCCTTGTAGCAACCCGTGGGAACGCAGTTCCGCTGACCGGTCTGCTCGACTCGCGCCACGTCGGCGAAACCGATCGCCGGCGCGAGTCCCTGGCGGTAGCGCGACGTTCCCGCCTTGGGATCCGCCCGCATCATGATTCCCGCCTGCGAGCGATCGATGCCGGCGAGCCACGTGTCTGGCGCCTGCTCGAACCGCCCACGCTCGTCGTACTCCTCCGGATACTCACCCAGCAGCCACACGTTCCCGTCGTCGTCCTGCGCCCACATCGCCAGCTCGCCTTCCAGCAGCTTGCCGGCGTTGACGTCGCGATCCCACAGCACGACCGTACGCACACCGTTGATCTCCTTCGTCAGGTCCGTGACGGTAAAGATCGCCTGATGCGGAAGGCGGCCGAGTCCCCGGTTCGAACGGCCCTCGAAGATGAACTGCATCCCGGGCTCGAGCGGCGAGTACCTGTTGTCTATGTTGGTCGAGTCGGAAAAGCTGTCGGCGTTGAAGTCGGTGTGCACCGCCGGCTTGGCCTGGGCCTCGTCGTCACCTCCGCAGGCGCCGAGCGCCAGCGGCAGGACGATCACGATCATGGCCGCAAACACGGCCGCCACTCTGTAACGCAGCACGTCCGATCCCTCCCTACGGGTTCTCTACTACTGGTTCGCCGGGCGCACCCGTGCGAGCAGCCGCTGGTTCTCCTTGCGGAACTGCTCCTCGTACTGGGGTCGCACCGCACGCTCCACCGGCTCGATCTCCTGCTTCTCGCAGTCGAGGTCGGCGTTCGCGATCCTGACCTCCTCTTCCTGAAGCGCGGTGAGGGCGGCACGGTCGAAGCTCGCTCCCGGCGGGACCGTGGAGGTCCCGGGCCGGACGCCGGCGCCGACGATCGCCTTGAAGCGCTCGGTCAGGTCCTCGTCGATCGCGTCGGGCTCCTCGTAGCGGTAGCCCTTCTCCTGAAGGCACGCGGACCACTTCTCGTTGGCCTTCACCATCCGCTGGTCCTGGATGATGCGCTCGTCGAGCCCGTCCAGCCGCTCGACCAGCGAGTTCAGCACCGCGGCGCCCCCGAACGAGGCGTCGCTGGCCTCCTTGGTGCAACCGCCGAGCTCGCTGAAGTCGCCCGAGTCGACGGCCTCCGCAAAGGTCACGCCGGGGTTGTCACCCCCGAGCGCGCGGTCGTACGCGGCGCGATCGGCCACCGACAGGCTGGTCCGGATCCGCTCGTTGGGATCGGACTGCTGGTTGCCCTTGCCGAACAGCGTGCTGATGCCATAGCCGAACTGCTTGGTGAACTCCTCGTCGCTGATGCGCGCCTTGCCGGTGACGGCCTGCTGCGCTGCGAACGGGTCCACGGGCTGGTACTCGAAGCCCTGTGCCCGCATGCACTCCCCGATCCGGTTCTCGACGCGCGCCTGGATCTCCTTGGCGTTGTCGCCGCCGAACCCGAGCGTGTCCTCGAGCTCCTGCGGTGTCTCGGCGGACTTGTCGTCGCCGCCACACCCCGCGATCGCGATTGCCGCGATCGTCATGAGCGCCATGACCAGCAGCCGGTGACGCAGCACGCCCATTCAGTTCCTCCCCTTTGCCTTCTCGCTTGCCGACGCTTGAGTCCGCTTGAAGATATCGAGTGATCCGGGGTCTTGTCGCGTTAAGTTGTGCCCGCTCGCAACGCTTCGACCGGCTCCATGGCCGCGGCTCGCAACGACGGGTATGTCCCGGACAGCAGTCCGATCAGCGCTCCCACGAGCGGCGCCGCCAGAGGAATCAGCGGATCGAGCACCGGAGTCCACGTACGGCTGGCCGCGACGAGCACCACCACCAGGATCCCCAGGCTGGTGCCGATGATGCCGCCCAGCAGCCCCATCACCGTGCTCTCGATCAGGAACTGCGCGGCGATGTGGCGGCGCGCTGCCCCCAGCGCCCGGCGCAGCCCGATCTCGCCCACGCGCTCCAGCACCGAGACGAGGGTGACGTTGGCGATCCCCAGCGCGCCCACCAGCAGCGACACGCCCCCGAGGAGCAGGAAAAGTGCATTCAGATCGTTCTGGACGTTGCCGCGCAGCTGTTCCGGGTCCGGCGGAGCGGCCACGCGCAGCAGTGCCGGGTCAGAGGGATTGAGGGCCTCGGGCGCCTGGCGCACGATCAGCTCGACCGCTCCGACCTCGGTCTCGATCTGGACCGAGTTCGGCGCCACCACGCCGAATTCACGCCTGGCGGTGCCGTTGGGAATCGTGAGCGAGCCGAGCAGCGACACCTGCCGCTCGACGCCTCCCACGAGCCCGATCACCTGATAGAGGCGGTCGCCGACGAAGATCGCGGGCTGCTGGTCCAGGTTGGTGATCCCGAGCCGGCGAGCGGCGTTGATGCCCAGTACCGCGACGCGGTCACCGCGCGCCGAGTTCCCGCGGTCGGGGAACCGGCCGGCCACGAGATGCGCGCGCACCGCGCGCCACAGTCCCGGTGACGCGGCCCTCACGGGAAGCTGCACGTCGGTATTGCCAAGTGGATCGTTGATCGGGACGGATCGCACGAGCGCTCCGCGGACGTTCACCTCGGCGAGCGTCCCGGCCTGGGCCACGCCGTTCAGGCGGCGCATCCGCGCCTCGGCATCCCAGGGGATCACGTTCTGCGCTGCGCCGCCGCTGCGCTGCGCCGCCGGAACCGGGGTGACGACCACGTCCGTGGCGGCGACGGCGTCGAAGCGTCCCACGATCTGGTTGCCGGCAGTCTTGGAGAGACCCAGCGTCGCAACCAGCGCGGCCACCCCGATGACGGTTCCCAGCACGGTCAGCGCGACACGGGCGGGGCGGGCCATCAGGCCGGCGGCCGCCTCCGAGAACAGGTCTCGCAGCTCCATGTGCGGCTCCGGCAGCGGGCCGTCCGGTTTCTTCCGGCGCGGCAGGCGTGAGCGAATGCCCTTCACCGTGCGACTTCCGTCAGGTGCCCGTCCACCATGCGCACCTCGCGGCGCGCGTGGGATGCGACGTCTTCCTCATGAGTGATCACGATCAAGGTCAGCCCGTCACTCTCCAGGTCGTGGAAGAGCGACAGCACCGACTCGGTGTTGACGGAGTCGAGGTTGCCCGTCGGCTCGTCGCACAGCAGGAGCGCGGGCGTGCCGAACAGCGCGCGCGCGATCGCGACGCGCTGCTGCTCGCCGCCCGAGAGCTTCGTCGGCAGGAAGTCCCGGCGGTGCGCCATCCCCACCCGCTCGAGCGCCGCCTGGGCCCGTTCCTCCCGGCCCTCGCGGTCCCCGCCCGCATAGACGTCCGCGAGCATGACGTTCTGGACCGCGGTGTGGTGGCCGAGCAGGTGGAAGGTCTGAAACACGAAGCCGATCTTCCGGGCCCGCAGTGACGCGCGCTGCTCGTCGCTGAGGCTGGCCGCATCGATCCCGTCGACCAGGTAGGTCCCCGCAGTGGGGCGGTCGAGGCATCCGAGGATGTGAAGGAGCGTCGACTTGCCCGATCCCGACGGCCCCACGATCGCCAGCCAGTCGCCCCTGAAGACGGTGAGGTCGATCCCGCGCAGGGCCTCGACCGGGGGCTCCGTGCCGAACGTGCGGGATACGCCGCGCAGCTCGACGACGGGCTCTTTCTCGTGCGAGACGGGCGCACCATTGGCGGACGGCGATGATGCCGTGGCCGGGGCAGACACGTGCGGGGCCGTCGGATCGGTCATCGGCTAAGGAGTGGTACCCGAGGAGCCCGGGGACGTGGTGCCGCCTGTCGCGCCCGAACGCTGCGAGCCGCCAGTGGTCCCGCCGGACGTCGCGCCGGTCGCGCCGGTCGCGCCCGTTCCGCCACCGTTGCCGGTGGAGCCGCTCGAGCCGGAGCTGCCTGTCGTGCCCTTGCCTTCCGCGGTGGACGCGGGCGGCGCCCCATTGCCGGCCGACCCGTCACGCTTGCCCACGATCACCAGATCGCCGGGGCTCAGCGCACCGCGCACGGAGCGGATCTCGACGAGGCCCTGGGCCGCGAGGCCGGGGTCGACAGAAACGTATTCACTGGTGCCACCGCGGCGTTGCACCTGTACCCGCGAGTTCCCGTCTGCGCCGACCGTCAGCGCGGTGATCGGAACCGTCAGCACGGCCTCGCCGGTGCTCTTGACCGCGATCGTGAGCTTCACCGATGCGCCGACCAGCTGCGCCGGGGCGCTGCGCGGCGTGATCGAGATGTACACGCGGCCCTGCTCGACCTTGTGCGTGCCGGGGCTGTCCGCGACCTGCGTGACGACGCCGGTGGTCTTGATCCCGAGGTCGGGCTCCTCGATCGCGACCCGCGCTCCGGGTCGCACGAGCTTGGCGTCCGTGATCGACAGCGAAGAGTCGATCGCCAGGCGCGAGTTGCTGACCGTCATCACGCGGCCAGAGACCGGATCACCGCGGCGCACGCGCACGGAATCGACGCGCAGCGGCAGGGTGGAGAAGAAGAGGACCTCGTCGGCCGGCACCGAGACACCGACCTTGCGTGCCAGGCGCGAGACCTCGCGCTGGGTGCTGCGCGCCTCCCGGCCGGCAGCCTGGACGACGAGCTCCTGGAGCTGGTTGTCGGTCGGGTTGCGCAGGATGCGCAGCCGCCCGGACGCAAGTGTCACCTGGCGGCGGGCGTTCGGGAGCGCCCTCTGGGCACGCGTGCGATCGGCCCTGGCCTTCACCACTGTGTCGCGGCCGCCCGCGCGGGTCGCGTTTTCCGACGAGATCGCTGCGTTCACGTCCGCCTGCGCGACCGTGACGTCGTCGCCGGCAGCCCGCACCGCGGACTCGAGCACCGCGCGCTCCGCGGGCGACGTGTCGGGCGGGGCGGTGGCCAGATTGCGCTGGGCCTCTATCTGAGCATCCCGCGCCTTGTTCAGCGCGGCGCGCTTGAGGGCCGTGTCGGCAGCGGCAAGTGCGTTGTCGCGGCGCTCGCCGGCGAGCGCGAAGGCCACGGCGCGGGTCTGCGAGGAAAGGTCGTGCTGCGCGGTCACCAGCCCGTCACGGGCGGTCTGCAGGTCGATGCGCGCCTGTGCGATCTCACCCGGGGTGGCGCCGCGGGCCGTGATCCTGGACTGCAGGAATGCGTCGCGGGCCGCGGCCGCGGCCGCTCGCGCAGTGCGCAGACCGTCGAGCTGGGCGTCCGTCGCGCCAAAGGGGGTCCATCCGGCCCGCTCGTACCAGCGCACGACCGCTGAGGCGGTCGAGCTGTCATAGCGGCCGTCGATCTTTCCCGGTGCAAAGCCCATGCGTGACAGCGCCTGCTCGAGCTGGCGCACGTCCTGCCCACGGCTGCCGGGCTGGATGTCCCTGTGTGACGGCTGGGCGCCGCGCAGCACGAACACCGGGCGCCCGGAGACCGACATGGCCAGGCTGCCCTCGCCGACTCGCGCGCCGCGCCGCGGCCGGGTCGTGACGATGTCAGTGCCGCCGCTGGCGGCGCTGTTCTGCTTGAGCGTGGAAGTGGCGAGCACGACCGGTTGGGGCGATCCGTAGCGCACTGTGCCACGCACGATGACCTCGCTGGAAAGCACCCGTCGCTCGACGGGCACGGTGATCGAAGACGGGTCTGGTGCCGCGGTCTCGGCGGCGATCTGGGCGGGCGAGCGGATCTGTGCGCCGGCGACCCATGCGCCGATCGCGAGCAACACCGCGGCTCCGAGCCCGATGACGACCGTTCGGTTACGACGTCCTATTTTCATGCCCCCCGGCCTTCCTGGCCACAGGCCCCTGGCGCACGTAGTTCAGCGCGCCTCCCTGCACCATCGAGTGTTGCTGGCCAACGCATTCGAGTCTACCGAGGGCTTTCGCGCCGCGCCAGTCCTCTTCGGCGGATGAAATACGTCGTCCACCGGCAGCCGCGCGTGCGTCGTTCGAAGGGCATCGAGAGCTACGAGTACACATCGCGGATGAGACCAAGATGGGGGTCGATGAGACGAACATGGGAGCGCTCTATAAAAGACCCGTGAATGCAGCGAGCGCGAGTGAACCCGGCATCCGAACAAGTTCACTTGACTTTCATAATCCCTGCTGGGTAGTGTCGCCTCCGAAGTTGTTTCAGGGTTCGGGTCACGGTTTGGACCCGAGGGGGGCCTACAGGGAGGGCAGGGCATGGCAGGTGTCGGTAGCTATGGCTTTCGAGCCGTGGCCGTGCTGTGCGCTTCCGCGGGCAGAGCATTGTTCGAAGGGAGTGCACATTGAGGCGGTCATCTGTCCGTTTGCTATTCGGATCTGCGATCGGCCTCCTCTTCGTGCTGTCACTCCCGGCGACGTCGCTCGCCATCGACGAGTTTCCCGCGCCGGGTAGTCCATCCGGCCTCGTCGCCGGACCGGACGGTGCAATCTGGTTCACCGAGGAGTCCGGCAACAAGATCGGGCGGATGACCACCGGCGGGGTCGTGACGAACGAGATCCCGATCCCGACCAGCGGAAGCCTGCCCTCGGAGATCGTGGTCGGGCCCGACGGCAGACTGTGGTTCACCGAGTACAACGGCAACAAGATCGGCCGCGTCGACAGCTTCACCACCATCACCGAGTTCTCGGTTCCCGGCGGCGGCAACCCGGACGGGATCGTCGTCGGGCCCGACAACAACCTTTGGTTCACCCAGGACACGGGTAACGCGATCGGGAAGTTCAATCCGGTCTCGAACAGCTTTTCCGAGTTCGCGCTCCAGAACGCGCGGGGACCCGGCGACATCGTGGTGGGGCCCGACAGCCAGCTGTGGTTCACAGCGGCGGACCCGAACAACACCAGCAACAACAAGATCGGTGCGATTCCGGTCACCGCGACGGGCACGAACAGCATCAGCGAGTTCAACATCCCGACCAACAACGCGGACCCGTCCGGGATCACGTCCACGGGCGGGGCGCTGTGGTTCACCGAGTTCAACGGGAACAAGATCGGCAGGATCTCGACGACCGGCGTTCTCACCGAGTTCCCGGCCGGCTTCGGCGAGCCCTCGGGCATCGCCACGGGCTCGGACGGGGCGCTCTATTACACGGAGACGAGCCCGAACAGGGTCGGTCGCATCACCACGGCGGGGTCGATCACGAACGAGTTCGCGGTGCCGACGCCGAGCAGCGCGCCCGGCGCGATCACACCCGGGCCAGATGGCGCGCTGTGGTTCGCCGAGTTCGCCGGGAACAAGATCGGCCGCATCGCCGCAGCACCCGCCTTTGTTCCTCCTCCGCCGCCCCCGCCGCCCCCGGCGGCACCTCCGGCGGCTGCCACGAAGAAGAAGTGCAAGGTCCCCAAGCTGCGCCGCCTGACGGTGAAAAAGGCCAGGCGCAAGCTCAAGCGGGCCCACTGCAAGTACAAGATCCGCGGCAAGGGGAGGTTCTCTTCCTCCAAGCCGAAGGCCGGTAGGCGCACATCCGGCAGGGTGATCGTGAGATTCAAGAAGGCGAAGAGGGCGAGGCGCTGAAAGTGCACGCCTTCGCCATGGACGCTCGCCCCGCATACGGGCACGCCCTCCGGGCGCTGCTCGTAAGCGCGATCTGTTCCTGTGTGCTCGCGCTGCTCTGTGCAGCGCTCGTGAACCAGGGATCCGCCTCGCCGTCGGTCTGGTCGACCGAGGAGGCCGGCACGTCGCTCGGCACAACCGTTGCCCCCGTCGACTCAGGCTCCGGCGCACAGGCCGGCAACGACGACACGATCCGCCCCGAGGTGGACGGCATCGGCGTGCGTCACGCGCTCAGGAAGCCGCGGCGCAGCAATCGCAGACTTCGCGTTCCCGGACGGGCACGGGCCCGCTCGGACCTTGCTCGAACTGGAGCAAGGGGTATCGGTACGACTCAGTTGACGCTCAAACGTAAACGCACGTCAAAGCGCGCGCAGATGCGGCGCTTGATCACGGTAAGGGGAGGACTCCAAGCATGATCCGCTCAGTTGTCGAAGCGAGCCTGCGTTTCCGGCTCTTGGTCATTGGCATCGCCGCGGGGGTGATGGTCCTTGGCGTCGTGCAACTGCGCAACGCCCCCGTCGACGTCCTGCCCGAGTTCACACCGCCTTACGTCGAGGTCCAGACGGAGGCCCTCGGGCTCTCGGCCGAGGAAGTCGAACAGCTCGTTACCGTTCCCACGGAAGCAGACCTCCTCAACGGGACGAAGGGCGTCAGCGTGCTGCGCTCGGAGTCGGTCGACGGGCTCTCGTCGATCACGCTCCTGTTCGAGCCCGGCACCGACCTCATGGATGCCCGTCAGCTGGTGCAGGAGCAGCTGACGCAGGCGCATGCGAACCCGAACGTGTCGCAGCCGCCTCAGATGCTTCAGCCGCTGTCCTCGGCGAGCCGGGTCATGATGATCGGGCTGTCTCCGACGAAGCTGTCGCCGATCGAGACCTCCATCCTCGCTCGCTGGGTCATGAGACCGCGTCTCTTGGGCGTGCCCGGCGTCGCCAACGTGTCGATGTTCGGCCTACGAGACCGCCAGCTTCAGGTGCTGGTCGACCCGGAGCGCCTGCGAGACAAGCACGTGAGCTTGAGTCAAGTGGTCAGTACCTCTGGAAACGCGCAGATCGTTTCGCCGCTGAGCTTCCTGGAGGCCTCGACGCCCGGCACCGGAGGGTTCTTCGAGACTCCCAACCAGAGGCTCCACATACGGCACATCCTGCCCACCCTGACTCCGGACAAGCTCGCGAAGGTGCCGATCGAAGGACACGCTGCCCGCGACCGGCTGCGCCTGGGTGACGTCAGCAGGGTGGTGGAGGACCACCCACCGCTGATCGGCGACGCTGTCGTCAATGGCCGCACGGGCCTGTTGCTCGTCGTCGCGAAGGCCCCGGGTGCCAACACACTCGAGGTGACCCACGGCGTCGAGGAAGCGCTCGAAGATCTCCGGCCCGGTCTTTCCGGCGTGCAGGTGGACTCGTCGGTCTTCCGGCCCGCCGACTTCATCAGCGAGGCGACCGACAACCTCACCCTGGCGGTGATCCTCGGTTGTCTTCTCCTGGCGCTGGGCCTTTTCGCCTTCCTCTTCGAATTGAGTACCGCGCTGATCTGCTTCGCGGCGTTCGCCGTGTCGCTGACCGCAGCGGCGCTCGTCCTCTCTGTGACCGAGTCGACGATCAACGCGGTCGTGTTCGCGGGGCTCGCGGTGGCCGTGGGCGTCGTGATCGACGACGCCGTCATAGCCGTGCAGAACGCGCGTCGGCGCCTGAGCCAAGGGGGCGAGGGCAGTGGGGGGCCGGCGATGCTTGTGCGCGAGGCTGCGGCCGAGATGGGCAGCCCGATGGGCTTCGCGACGCTCGTCGTCCTGCTGGTGTTGCTGCCGGTGTTCTTCATGTCCGGAGTGAGCGGCTCGTTCTTCGAGCCGGTTGCCCGCTCGTATGCGCTCGCCGTGCTGGCGTCCATGTTGGTCACGCTGACCGTCACGCCGGTGCTGTGCATGGTGCTCTTGTCGAACGGGCCCCGGCAGCGGCGCGAGTCCCCTCTCAACCGGTGGGCAGGGCCTCGCTACGGCGCCGCTCTGTTGCGGATCATCAGCAGGCCGCGAGCTGTGGCCGCCGCTGCTGTCGTCGTCGCCCTCGCCGGGCTGGCAGTGATTCCGGCGCTCGATGGCCCGTTCATTCCCTCATTCAAGGACCGGGACTTCCTGGTCCACCTGGATGGGCCGCCCGGCACCTCCCGTCTGGAGATGAGCCGGGTGATGGCCAGGGCCAGCCGCGACCTGCGAGCTGTTCCGGGAGTCACCAATGTGGCAGGCCATGCCGGGCGTGCCGTCACAGGCGATCAGGTGGTCGACATCAACTCCAGCGAGCTCTGGGTCAAGGTCGACTCCGGTGCCGACTACGACGCGACGAAGGCATCGATCAAGAACGTGCTGGACAGCTACGTCGGGTTCGGTCGCTCCGTGCTGACCTACCAGAAGCAGAGGATCCGGGACGTTGGCGCCTTGGACGACAGGCAGGTTGCTGACGTTGCAAGCCGCAGCTCGGACCTGGATGTGCTGACGGGAACCGACCGGCGGCCGCTCGTCGTGCGCGTCTACGGTGAGGACCTCGCAATCCTGCGGCAGCAGGCGACACGGATGAAGCAGATGCTCTCGCAAGTCGACGGCGTCGTCGATCCGCGGGTGGAGTCAGCGCCCAGCCAGCCGACGGTGGCCGTCAGGGTGAATCTCACCAGCGGCCTTCGCTACGGGGTCAAGCCAGGCGATGTGCGCCGCAAGGTGGCCACGTTGCTGTCAGGCATTCAGGTCGGCAGCGTCTTCCAGGAGGAGAAGGTGTTCGACGTCGTGGTGCGTGCCGAACCCGATGCGCGCCGCAGCTTGAGCGACATTCGCCGGCTTCTGATCGACGTTCCCGGTGGCGGCCACGTGCGCCTGGGGCGCCTCGCCGACGTGCGCGTCAGGTCGACTCCGGCAGTCATCCAGCGTGAAGCAAGCCAGCGTCGCATCGACATCACTGCAAACGTGGATGGGCGCAGCGTCGGGGACGTGAGGAGTGAGGTCAAGAACCGCATCAGGGACCTCCGGTTCCCGCTCGAGTACCACGCGGAGACAATCGGGGCCGCGAGCGGCGACAAGGCCACCGTCAAGGGCCTCCTTGGCTTCGGAATCGTCGCCGCGATCGGGATCTTCCTGCTCTTGCAGGCGGCTTTCCGGAGCTGGCGCCTGGCAGGCCTGGCGTTCGCGACCTTGCCGCTTGCCGTCGTGGGCGGGCTGCTCGCGAGCCTCATCGACGGAACCACGTTCTCGCTCGGCGCGCTGGCCGGTCTCTTTGCGGTGTTCGCGATCGCGGCGCGCAATGTGATGGCGCTGATGAATCACTATCAGCGTCTCGAGCAGCACGAGAGCAAGAGCTTTGGTCCCGAGCTCGTGATCCAGGGGTCTGGAGAACGGCTTACGCCGATCTTGACGACCGCGTTCGCGACGGGACTGGCCCTGTTGCCATTCCTGTTCCTCGGCAATCGTGCCGGCCTCGAGATCGTGCACCCGATGGCCGTGGTGATCCTGGGCGGCCTGGTCACGTCGACCTTGCTCAGCCTGTTCGTCGTGCCCGCCCTCTACCTCAGCCTCGGCGGCGGTCCTCGGGCGGCCATCACACCCGAGGACGAGCTGATGCACCGGTGGGCCGGCGTAGATGCCGCAGCGGCAGGTGGACGTTGGGAACCGGCCGAGCCACAGGTGCCTGCAAGGACCACGCCAACAGGCGGAGGAGTCATGTCCCAAGGGGAAGGAGCCCCACCGGGCAGCCCGACTCACAGTGGCGCGGAATCGGGCACTCCGGGCATTCAACCAAGAGGAGATGAGTAGTCAGATGAATATCAACTGGCAAATTGGGCGACTGCTCCGTCTGGTCGCAGTCGGCCTAGTCGTGATCGCCGCCGGTATGTCGCTGTCCGCGTGTGAGACGCCAGCGGAAGAGGAAGGCGGAGAGGAAGCTGCCGCGGTCGAGCCGATCAAGGGAACGGACGTCAACCGCGTGACGTTGACCAAGGAAGCGGCCGAGACGCTGGGTATCGAGACGGCCTCGATCGAGCGGGTCGGCGGGCGGCAAGTGGTTCCCGACGCGGCCGTGGTCTACGACCCGGAGGGCAAGACCTTCACGTACTCGAGCCCGAAGCCGCTGACATACGTCCGGAGTGACATCACCGTGGATCACATCAGCGGGACGAAGGCGGTCCTGAAGAAGGGCCCGCCGGTCGGCTCGGCTGTCGTGGTGGTCGGCTCCCAGGAGCTGTCCGGGCTCGAGAACGAGTACGAGCCGGAGTAATCGTGAGGGTGAGTAGCCGTTGCACGTCGATCGAATCAACCACTGACTGAACAAGGACGTCACTAATGCGTTGGATCATCCGATCAAGCCTGAGGTTCCGTTTCCTCGTCATTGCCGCGGCAACGGCGCTGATGATCTTCGGCGCCGGCCAACTCCAGAATGCGCGTACAGAAGCATTCCCGGAGTTCGCGCCGCCGCGTGTTGAAGTCCAGACGATCACGACTGGGCTGTCCGCCGAGGAGACCGAGGAGTTCGTCACGGGCCCCCTGGAGCAGACGCTCAACGGCGTGCCCAAGCTCGACCTGATTCGATCCACGACGGTTCCCCAGCTCTCCTCGATCGAGCTCATCTTCAAGAAGGGAACCGATCTCCTACGGGCCCGGCAGGTTGTGCAAGAGCGCCTTGCGGGGGTGACGCCTACCTTGCCGACCTGGGCGGCGCCGCCCGTGATCAGGCCGCCTGTCTCGGCGGTCGCCCGGGTCATGCAGATCGGCGTTACCTCGAACGAGATGTCTCTGCAGCAGCTCTCGACGATCGCCTACTGGAAGATCAGAGCCCGCCTGCTGCGAGTGCCCGGTGTGGTGAACGTGGCGATCTGGGGCGAGCGCCTCCAGCAGGAGCACGTGAACGTCGACCTGCCGCGCATGAAGGCTCAAAACGTGTCTCTCGACGAGGTCATGAATGCCACCGCAGACTCCCTGGACGCGGGGTTGCTGCGCTACGCGGACTTCGGCAACGTGATCGGCACCGGCGGCTGGGTCGACACCCCGAATCAACGACTCGGGATCCGGCCCGTCCTGCCGTTCGTGACGCCCCACGACCTGTCGAAACTGCCGGTCAACAGCCGCAACGGCAACACGGTGCGCCTCGGCGACGTCGCGGACGTGGTGCACGGCCCTCAGCCTCTGATCGGCGACGCGGTCGTAGGAAGCGGTCCCGGCCTCCTGCTCGTCCTGGAGAAGTCGCCCAACGCGAACACTCTGAAGGTGACCTCGGAGATCGACAACGCGCTCGACGATCTGCGGCCCGGCCTTCCCGGAATTCAGTTCGACGCCCACGTGTTCCGTCAGGCGAACTTCATCGAGCAGTCGATCGACAATCTCAAGCTGTCGCTGATCCTCGGCTCGCTGCTCGTGGTGCTGGTGCTGATCTTCTTCCTCTTCGAGTGGCGCACCGCGCTGATCAGCCTGGTGGCGATCCCGCTGTCCCTGATGGCGGCGTTGATGGTGCTCTACCTGCGCGGAGACACGATCAACACGATGATCCTGGCGGGACTCGTGATCGCCGTCGGCGTGGTCGTGGACGATGCGATCATCGACGTCGAGAACATCTGGCGACGACTGCGTCAGCGTGGTGACGGGACCGGCAGGCTTGCGCCGCGCGTCATCCTCGAGGCCTCGCTCGAGGTGCGGACCGCGATCTTCTACGCCACCTTGATCAACGTGCTGGCCGTGGTGCCGGTCTTCTTCCTGAAGAGCGTGACCGGCTCGTTCTTCGAGCCGCTCGCTCTCTCGTATTCGCTGGCGATCCTCGTGTCGATGGTGGTCGCGTTGACCGTCACGCCGGCGCTGAGCTTGCTCCTGCTGTCCAAGACGCGAGAGCGTCGCGATGCCCCGCTCGTGCGGT
This sequence comes from Solirubrobacterales bacterium, assembly GCA_038203635.1. Lineage (GTDB taxonomy): Bacteria > Actinomycetota > Thermoleophilia > Solirubrobacterales > JBBDJG01 > DASRIA01. The sequence goes on along the minus strand of JBBRDT010000001.1, from coordinate 10,815 downwards.
TGTTGAAGCGCGGCTACCGTGCGGTCCTGGCGCCCGTCATCCGCAAGCCTTGGCCCGCGCTCGCCGCAGCGGCATTGGTCGCGCTCGGCGGCCTCGCGGTCATGCCGGGGTTCGGCGAAGAGCTCTATCCGACGTTCAAGGAGCGGGACCTCTTCGCGGACTGGGCGACCCCACCTGGCACGTCCGGCTCGGAAGAGAAGCGAATCGTGATCAAGGGCAGCAAGGACTTCCGAGCGGTCCCGGCCGTCGAAAGCTTCGGTGCCCACATCGGACAGGCCTTCCTGGCGGAAGAGGTGGTGGGCCCGAACTTCGGCGAAACCTGGTTCAGCATCGACAAGAACGCCGACTACGACAAGACGATCGCTGAGCTCGAAGAGGTGGTGGACGCCTATCCCGGTGTCTTCAGGGAGCTGCTGACCTATCTGAGAGAGCGGATCGACGAGGTGCTGGCGGCGACAACCGAGCCGATCGTCGTGCGCATCTTCGGGTCGGACCTGAAATCGCTGCGCCACCAGGCGAACCGGGTGAAGGACGCACTCGAGGACGTACCAGGCCTTGACGAGCTGAATACGGAGCTCCAGAACGACGTTCCCCAGGTGGAGGTGGAGGAAAAGCTGGCCGCCGGGCGGCGCTATGGGCTCAAGCCGGGCGACGTGCGGCGAGCGGTCTCGGTGCTCGTGTCCAGCGAGGAAGTGGGCGACATCTTCAATGGCGGAAGGGCGTACGACGTGCACGTTTGGAGCGTTCCGAAGGCGCGCCGCAACCTGACCGACATCCGCAACCTTCCGATCGACACGCCGAGCGGCTCGAGCGTGCGCTTGGCCGACGTGGCCGATGTGCGCATCAGGCCGACGATCAACATCATCAGACACGAGAACAGCTCGCGTCGCATCGACGTGAGCGCGGCCGTCGCCAAGGACAGCAACCTCAGCGAAGCGGTGGCGGGCGTCAGGGGCAAGCTCAAGGGCATCGACTTCCCCAGCGGGACCCACGCGGAGCTGAAGGGAGAAGCTGTGGAGTCGGAGAACGCGCAGGACCGCCTGCTGCTCTTCGGCCTGATCGCCGCGGTCGGGATCTTCCTCCTCCTGCAGGCGGCCTTTGGCAGTCTGCGCGTGGCGACGTTGTTCTTCGTGACGTTGCCGATGGCGCTTGTGGGCGGAGTGCTGGCGGTGTACTTCATCAACGACAGCGTCCTGTCGCTCGGCTCGTTCGTCGGATTCCTGACGGTGTTCGGTATCGCCGCTCGCAACGGCATCCTGATGATCAATCATTGCCAGAACCTGGAGCGACACGAGGGCATGCCCTTCGGTCCGGCGCTCGTCATGCGCGGTGCCGAAGAACGGCTTTCGCCGATCATGATGACCGCTCTCGCCACTGCACTGGCGATCGTGCCGCTGATCGTCGGCGGCAGCATCCCCGGGCACGAGATCGAGCACCCGATGGCGATCGTGATCATGGGAGGACTCATCACCTCGACGCTGGTCAACCTGTTCATCGTGCCGTCGCTGTACCTGCGGTTCGGCCGCAGCCGCAGCGAGCGCGCGGCGGCTGCCGCCTAGATCGTCGTTCGGTCGGCTGGGAGGGCGAGGGAGAAGGAACTCCCCTCGCCCTCCTGGCTCTCGACCCAGACACGGCCGCCGTGTGCGTCGGCAACCTCGCGACAGATCGAGAGCCCGAGGCCGCTGCCGCCGCCCGCGCGGCTGCGCGCCGGGTCGGCGCGGTAGAAGCGATCGAAGACGTGGGCGCGTGCGTCGGGCGGGATCCCGGGTCCGGTGTCCTTCACGGTCACGCCGACCTCGCCGTTGCGCTCCCATGCGCTGATGCAGACCTCGCCGCCCGGCTCTGAGAACTTGATCGCGTTCTCGATGAAGTTGGTCAGCGCCTGGTTTAGACGCTGCGGGTCGGCGTCCGCCTCGCAGCGCGCGCCGTTCACCTCCAGCCTCAGCTGTTTCGCCGCCGCCAGCGGTTGCAGCGGCCGGACGGCCTCCTCGATCGCAGCGCCGAGGTCCACCCTCGTCTTGAGCAGCTCGAGCCGCCCCTCGTCGACCCGCGCCAGCGTCAACAGGTTGGCCACGATCCGGCTCATCCTGTCCACCTCTTCACGGGTGCTCTCCAGCACCTCGCGGGTCGGGGGGGACAGGTCGTCGTCCATCAGGCTGACGTCCAGCTCCGCGCGCATCGCCGCGAGCGGCGTGCGTAGCTCGTGCGACGCGTCGGCGATCAGCCGGTGCTTCTCCTCGACGCCGCGCTCGAGGCGGTCGAGCATCGCATTGAGCGTGAGTGCCAGGCGGCCGATCTCGTCCTCGGTGCGGGGCGGGGCGATGCGTTCGTGCAGGCGGTCGATGCCGATCTCCTCGGCCTTCGACGTCATCCGCTCGACGGGGCGCAGCGCCTTGCGGGCAAGCCACCAGCCTCCGATGGCGGTGGCGGCGAGCGCCGCGGGGAGGCCGAGCAGCAGGAGCAGCAGCACCCGATCCACCGATTCGTCGACATGCCGCAGGGACTCCGCGACGACGATCACCCGGTCCCGGCCCAGACGCTGGACGGGGACCACCGCCGCCCGGAACCGGTGTGCTCCCAACTTCACGGTCAGGGTCTGCCGTTCACCTGCGAGCGCGCGTGCCACGGACTCCTTGGAAACAAGCAGGCGGCTTGCCACCGGCTCTCCAAAGGCGACCAGCACCCGTCCGCCGGGCGCCACGACCTGGGCGGCCGAGCTGCCGTGCGGGAGCACCGTGCGGCTGGCGTCGCGGAAGTCCCCGGCCCCTTCGTTCTGATATGCGCGTGCGATCTCGAGGGAGCCGGATCGCACCTCGACCTCGACGGTGTCCTCCAGGTCGGCTCGCAGCTGGAGCACGAGGAACGTGCTCAGCCCGGCGAGGATGATCGCCAGCAGAACCGCGTACCAGGCGGTGAGACGGACCCGGATCGGCAGCTTCATTTCGGCTCCAGCATGAAGCCGACACCGCGCACGGTGCGGATCAGGGGACGGCGCCGGAAAGGGCGCTCGAGCTTCTTGCGCAGATAGCCGACGTAGACGTCCACCACGTTCGTCGACCCCTCATCGGACTCGTCCCAGACATGCTCGAGCAACTCGATGCGGGGGACCACCTCGCCGGCGTGGCGCGCGAGGAACAGCAGGAGCGCGAACTCCCGGGGCGTCAACTCGACCTCGCGGCCCCCTCTCGTCACGACGTGGGCGGCCGGGTCGACGCGCAGGTCTCCGACCTCGATCACGGCCGGGCGTTCCGACGGGCCGCGGCGAATGAGAGCGCGCAGACGGGCAAGCATCTCCCCGAAGTCGAACGGTTTTACGAGGTAGTCGTCCGCGCCGGCGTCGAGGCCGCGGATGCGATCCTTCACGTGGTCGCGCGCCGTGAGCATCAGGACCGGCACCCACTGCTCGTCACGGCGCAGCTCCTTGCAGACGGCGAACCCGTCCTTGCCGGGGAGCATCACGTCCAGGACGACCGCGTCGTAGTCGTAGGAGCTCGCCTGCGCAAGGGCCTCGTCGCCGGTCACCGCGAGGTCGACCACATAACCCTCGCGCTGGAGCCCGCGCTGCAGCGCTCTGACCAGCTTCACGTCGTCCTCTACAACAAGCAGTCGCATCGTGTCACACACAGCGTAGGCGCCTGTGCAGATCGTCTCGCGCTTTCGGGCAAATTGGGGTTGACACGCGCGAATTCATCCCTATAAGGTGGGCCGCAGTCTGAGAAAGCTCTGAGAGAAGATTGTGAAACTCTCAGAGAGGGATTCAAGGGGTTTCCTACAGCGCGCCGGGACGGTGACGCTCGGGGGGAGGGCATAAATGATTCGTTCGATCGTCCGATCGAGCCTGCGGTTCCGGCTGCTCGTGCTCGGTATCGCCGCCGGCATCATGATCGTCGGCATCACGCAGCTGCGTGATGCGCCGACCGACGTGCTGCCCGAGTTCACGCCGCCGTACGTCGAGGTCCAGACCGAGGCGCTCGGCCTCTCCGCCCAAGAGGTGGAGCAGCTGATCACCGTTCCGCTCGAGGCGGACCTGCTGAACGGCGTGGAGGGCATCGACACCCTCCGCTCGTCGTCCGTTCCGGGCCTGTCCTCGATCGTGATGGTGTTCGAGCCGGGCACCGACATCTACAAGGCGCGCCAGCTCGTACAGGAGCCGCTGACCCAGGCGCATGCGCTGCCGCACGTCTCCAAGGCGCCCACGATGCTCCAGCCGCTGTCCTCGTCGAGCCGCGTGATGATGATCTCGCTCTCGTCCGACAAGCTGACGCCGATCGAGAAGTCCGTGATCGCGCGCTGGACCATGCGTCCGCGGCTGATGGGCGTGGCCGGTGTGGCGAACGTATCGGTCTTCGGACAGCGCAACCAGCAGCTGCAGGTCCAGGTCGACCCGCGCACGCTGGCTGACAAGAACGTGACCCTCAAGCAGGTGATCTCGACCACCGGTAACGCCCAGATCGCGTCGCCCGTGAGCTACCTCGAGGCATCGACTCCTGGCACCGGCGGCTTCATCGAGACGCCGCAGCAGCGGCTCCAGGTCCAGAACGTGTTCGACAACATCTCAACTCCGTCCGAGCTCGGCAAGGTGCCGGTCGAGGGCACCGGCGGACGGCTGCGCCTGACCGACGTCGCAAACGTCGTCGAGGACCACCAGCCGCTGATCGGCGATGCGGTCGTCAACGACAAGGACGGCCTGATGCTCGTCGTCGAGAAGTTCCCCGGCGCCAACACCGTCGAGGTGACGAAGGGTGTCGAGGACGCGCTCGAGAAGCTGAAGCCGGGCCTTGCCGGGATGCAGACCGACACATCGGTCTTCCGGCCCGCGACCTTCATCGAGGACGCAGTAGACAACCTGATGCTCGCGATCGTGATTGCCGGCATCCTGCTCGCGCTGATCCTCGCGGCCCTCCTGTTCCAGTGGCGGACCGTGCTGATCGCGCTCGTGACGATCCCGGTGTCACTCGTCGCCGCGGCACTCGTGCTGGACGCGATGGGCGAGACCTTCAACGCGATCTCGTTCGCGGGTCTTGCGATCGCGCTGGCGGTGGTGATCGACGACGCTGTCGTCGGCGCCGAGAATGTCGCCAGGCGGCTGCGTCAGAATCGGGAGGCGGGCAGCGATTTGTCGATCGCGCAGGTCGTGGTCGACGCCTCGCACGAGGTGCGCAGCCCGATGGGCTACGCGACCCTGATCGTCCTTTTGGCAATCGTTCCGGTCGCAGTCATGGAGGGCCGCCCCGGCGCGTTCTTCGAGCCCATGGCGCTTGCCTACGCCCTTGCGGCCTTCGCCGCAATGGTGGTGGCGCTCACGCTCACCCCGGCCCTCAGCCTGATGCTCTTCTCGCTGGGCACTCCCGGGGACTCGGAGTCCCCTGTCGTGCGACGGCTGCTGCCGCGGTATGAGGGTGGGCTCTCGCGCTTCGTGCGCAACCCGCGCACCGGCCTGATCGCCGCGGGTGCTTGTGCGGTGGTGGCGCTGGTCGCCATACCGCTGATGGACACGTCGGTGATCCCGTCGTTCAAGGACCGTGACGTGCTGGTTCGCCTCGACAGCGAGCCGGGCACGTCGAATCCGCGCATGACGAAGCTCACCACGCAGCTCAGCAGTGAGCTGCGGAGCATCCCCGGTGTCGGCAACGTCGGCGCCCATGTGGGACGTGCGATTGCCTCCGACCAGGTCGGGGACGTCAACTCGAGCGAGGTCTGGGTCAGCATCGACTCCGGCGCCGACTACGACGCAACGCTCGCTTCCATCGAAAACACCGTGGACCGCGTGCGCAGCGCCCGCCATGGCGTTGTCACCTACACCACGCAGAAGATCAAGGACGTCGGGGCGGTGCAGGAAGGCGAGAACCCGGTCACGGGCGACGGCCTCGACGTGCTGACCGGCTCCGACAAGCCGATCGCCGTCCGCCTGTTCGGCCAGGACCAGGCTGTCCTCCGCCGTCAGGCGGCCAGGGTCGAGCAGCTGGTGTCCGGAGTCGACGGCGTCGAGAACCTGCGTGTCGGGCTGCCGGCCACTCAGTCCAACGTGGAGATCGAGGTGGACCTGGCGAAGGCCCGTGGAGAGGGGATCAAGCCGGGCGACGTGCGTCGCGCGGAGGCAATCCTGTTGCAGGGCATCGAGGTGGGCAGCGTGTTCGAGGACCAGAAGGTCTTCGAGGTGATCGTGAAGGGCACACCCGACACTCGCCGCAACGTCGCGAGCGTTCGCAATCTGGTGATCGACAAGCCCGGCGGCGGCCACGTCCGTCTCGGCGACATCGCCGAGGTGCGCGTCGCGCAGACGCCGGCCGTGATCAAGCGGGACGCCGTCTCGCGCTACCTCGACGTCGAAGCAGACGTCAGTGGTCGCAGTGTCGGGGATGTCGCGAACGACATCGAGAACCGGCTTGCGAGCCTGAGCCTGCCGCTCGAGTACCACGCGGAGGTTCTCCAGCAGACCACGAGCGGAGAGATCAACTCTGGCCGCATGCTCGCCTTCGCGCTCGGCTGTGCGATCGCCATCTTCCTCCTGCTGCAGGCGGGCTTCGGCGGCTGGCGGCTGGCGGTGCTGGCGTTCGTCACCGTGCCGGTCGCCTTCGCGGGCGGGATGGTCGCGGCCCTGATCGCAGGCGCGGAGCTGTCGCTCGGGTCGCTGATCGGGTTCCTGGCACTGTTCGGGATCGCCACGCGCAGTGGCCTGCTGCTCATTCGCCACTTCCAGCACCTCCAGCGCGAGGAAGGGGAGAAGTTCGGCCCCGACCTGGTGCGGCGGGGAGCGCGCGAACGGTTTGCGCCGATCGCGACGACGGCCGCCGGTCTGGCACTGGTCGCACTGCCGTTCGTGATCATGGGCTCTCGGCCTGGCCTCGAGGTGGTCCACCCGATGGCTGTCGTGATCCTGGGCGGACTCGTCACCACGACGTTCCTGTCCCTGTTCGTGCTGCCCGCGCTGTACCTGCGCTACGGGACGCCCGCGGAGCCCGGTCTGGCTCCCGAGGACGAGCTCATGCACAGGTGGGCCGGGGTCGAGCCCGAGGCCGCCGCCGCCCCCGCGGGTGCGGCGGCCAACGGCGACCCGGTGCCCGCGCGGGACGCGCAGCCGCAGGCCACCGACGTGGAGAAGGAGACGGCATCGTGAGAACTCTGCAAGGAAAGCGGCTGCGGGCTCTGGCGGCCGGCCTGATCGTGATCGGGGCCATGTCGCTGTCCGCCTGCAAGGAGGTCGAGGAAGAGAGCGCGGCCGGCTACGAGCCGACCAAGCTCGAGCCGATCAAGGGCAAGAGCGAGGACTTCCAGCGCGTGACGTTCACCAAGGAGGGCGCCGCACGCGTCGACCTCCAGACGGGGACGGTCAGCCGCGGCGGAGGCCAGAAGGTCATTCCGTACGAGGCGCTGATCTACAACGACGAGGCCAAGACCTTCGTCTACACGAGCTCGAAGCCGCTCTCGTACGAGCGGGTACCGATCACGGTGGACCGGATCGAGGACGATCGTGTGTTGCTGTCAAAGGGGCCGGCCGTCGGCACCAAGGTCGTGACTGTTGGTGCGACCGAGGTCTACGGCGCCGAGCTTGACATCGCAGGAAGCCACTGAGGGCGGGGGGTACCAGGTAATGCGTTGGATCGTTTCGAGAAGCCTCCGGTTCAGGTGGCTCGTGCTGTTCGCCGCTGCGGCGATGATGGTGTTGGGCGTCTCTCAGATCCCCAACGCGAAGGTCGACGTGTTCCCGGAGTTCGCTCCGCCCCAGGTCGAGATCCAGACCATCGCGCTCGGTAACTCATCGACTGAGGTCGAGGAGCTGATCACGGTTCCGATCGAGGAGCAGCTCCAGGGGATCGACGGCGTCGACGAGCTGCGCTCGAAGTCGGTTTCGCAGCTCTCGGCGATCCGGATCATCTTCAAGCGCGGCACCGATGAGCTACTGGCCCGTCAGCTGGTGACCGAGCGCGTCGCGCAGGTCACCCCGACGCTGCCGACCTGGGCGGCCCCGCCGTGGATCATGCCGCCGCTCTCGGCGACCAGCCGGATCATGAAGATCGGCCTGACGTCGAACGAGCTGAACCTGATCGAGATGTCGACGCTCGCCTACTGGAAGGTGCGGCAGCGGATCCTGCGGGTGCCGGGCGTCGCGCAGGTCAACATCTTCGGCGAGCGTCTCAACCAGCGCCACGTGCAGGTCGACCCGGCGAAGCTGGCCAAGAACGGCGTTTCGCTCGACAACGTGATGAAGACCACCTCCGAGGCGCTCGACGCCGGCGTGCTCCAGTACGCGGACAGCTTCGTGGTGGGCACCGGCGGCTTCGTGGAGGAGAACGGACAGCGCCTCAACATCCGCAACGTGCAGCCGATCCGGAGCGCGCAGGACCTGGGCAAGGTGCCCGTGGTGCGCAGGAACGGCAAGGTGGTGCGCCTGTCCGATCTGGGAACGGTGAAGACGGACCACCAGCCGATCTGGGGCGAGGGCGTCATCAACGACGAGCCTGGCCTGATGCTGATCGTCCAGAAGTTCCGCGGCGCCAACACGATGGAGGTCACGGAGGGCATCGAGGACGCCATGAAGGAGATGCAGCCCGGTCTCCCGAGCGTGGAGGTCGACACGACGATCTTCCGGCCGGCGACCTTCATCGAGCAGTCGATCGACAACCTCACGCGGGCACTGCTGATCGGGATCCTGCTCGTGATCCTGATCATCATCGCCTTCCTGTTCGAGTGGCGCACGGCCTTCATCAGCCTGATCGCGATTCCGCTGTCGCTGCTCGCAGCGATCCTCGTGCTCGACCTGCGCGACGCGACCATCAACGTGATGGTCCTCGCGGGACTGGTCGTGGCGATCGGGGTGGTGGTCGACGATGCGATCATCGATGTGGAAAACGTGGTCAGACGCCTGCGCCAGGCGCGCGCCGAGGGGACTGACATATCGACCTTCCGGGTCGTGCTCGACGCCTCGGTGGAGGTGCGAACGGCGATCACGTACGCGACCGTCATCAACATCGTCGCGATCGTGCCGGTGTTCTTCCTCGAGAACCTCTCGGGTGCTTTCTTCAAGCCGCTGGTGGTGTCATACGGCCTGGCGGTGCTGGTCTCGATGCTGGTCGCCCTGACCGTCACGCCGGCGCTGTGCCTGCTGATGCTGTCGAGGGGGAAGCTGCGGACAAAGGATTCCCCGCTGCTGCGGGTGCTGAAGCGCGGCTACGGCGCGATCCTCACGCGGGTCATCCGCAGGCCGAGCCCAGCGATCCTGACGGCCTTCGTGTGCCTGCTGGCGGGGTTGCTGATCTACCCGACGCTCGGGAACCAGCTGCTCCCGAACTTCAAGGAGCGCGACTTCCTGATGCACTGGCTGACCGAGCCGGGCACATCCGCGCCGGAGGAGACGCGTATCTCCGTGCGGGCCTGCAAGGACCTGCGCGAGATACCCGGCGTTCGCAACTGTGGCTCGCACATCGGCCAGGCGATGATGGGCGACGAGGTGTACGGCGTCGACTTCGGCGAGAACTGGATCAGCGTCGCCGAGAACGTCGACTACGACGACACCCTCGCGGCGGTCCACAGGACGGTGGAGGGCTATCCGGGCCTGTACCGCGACGTGCAGACCTATCTGCGTGAACGGATCAAGGAAGTCCTCACAGGGACGAGCGAGTCGATCGTGGTGCGCGTCTTCGGGCCGGATCTCGAGGTGCTGCGCGACACGTCCGAGGAGATCGCGGAGAAGATCGGCAAGGTCGACGGCGTGATCGACGCGCATCCCAGCTTCTCGGAGGACCTGCCCAGCCTCGAGGTCGAGCTGGACCTGGCGGCCGCGCGGCGGTACGGCCTGAAGCCGGGTGACGTCCGCCGGCAGTCCTCGGCCCTGCTCGCGAGCGAGGAGGTCAGCGACATCTTCTACGGGGGCAAGGCCTACGACGTGCACGTCTGGAGCATCCCGTCGGCGCGCAACAGCGTGACCGATGTGGAAGAGCTTCCCATCGACACGCCGACCGGCGATCGGGTCACGCTCGAGCAGGTGGCCGACGTCCGTCTCGCGCCGACCCCGAACAAGATCGAGCGGACGCAGCAGTCGCGACGGATCGACGTGGGCGCGAACGTCGAAGGTCGTGACCTCGAGTCCGTCGTCGACGACGTCGAGAAGCTGCTGGAGGGCGTGAAGCTCCCGGCCGGTGTCCACACTGAGGCGTTGGGCGAGTCCACGGAGCTGAACGCCGCTCAGGACCGGCTGAACATGTTCGGCCTGGCCGCGGCGGTCGTCATCTTCCTCTTGCTCCAGGCCGCCTTCGGCAGCCTGCGGCTCGCGGCGCTGACGTTCCTGCTGCTGCCCATGGCCCTGGTGGGTGGCGTGCTCGCCGTGAAGCTGGGCGACGGAGTGCTCTCACTCGGCTCGTTGGTCGGTTTCCTGACCGTGTTCGGGATCGCAGCGCGCAACGGGATCCTGATGGTCAGCCACTTCCAGCATCTCGAGCAGAAGGAGGGCGTGCCGTTCGGGCCGGCCCTGGTGCTGCGGGGGGCAAAGGAGCGGCTCGCGCCGATCATGATGACGGCCACCGCGACGGGCCTCGCACTCGTGCCGCTGGCCGTGGCGGGCAGCCTGCCCGGCCACGAGATCGAGCACCCGATGGCGATCGTCATCCTCGGTGGTCTCGTCACCTCGACGCTGCTCAACCTGTTCGTGCTGCCGTCCCTGTACCTGCGGTTTGCCAAGAGCCGCAAGGAGCGCAGGCGGCTGGCGGCCACACCCGCTTCGGCGTAAGGACAGAGCAGGGAAGTGGGGGGGCCGCCGGGCGGGGCGGGGGGGCCCCCCCGCGGACTCAGGAGGGCGCGGGGGGGGGGCGCGCGGCCCCG